>NZ_CP011058.1:1007500-1142500 GCF_000961095.1 Paenibacillus beijingensis
CCATTCCGGGCCTGACGGTTATCCGTCCGAGCGACGCGAACGAGACGGCAAGCGCTTGGGCATACGCGCTGCAGCAGCAGGACGGTCCGGTCGCGCTCGTGCTCAGCCGCCAAAACCTGCCTGTACTGCAAGAAACGGCCGGAGGCGTGGATCAATTGCTTAAAGGCGCTTATGTGCTCGCCGATTCGGAAAGCACACCTGAAGTGATCTTGATCGGAACGGGCTCGGAAGTATCGCTGGCCCTCTCCGCCAAAGCGCAGCTGGACAAAGAAAACGTTGCGGTTCGCGTCGTTGCGATGCCGAGCTGGGAACTGTTTGCCAAACAGACGCAAGCGTATAAAGATTCCGTTCTGCCGCCGTCCGTTACGAAACGGGTTGCGATTGAAACAGGCATCTCCCAAGGCTGGGAACGTTTCACCGGGTTTGAAGGCCGCATTGTAGCCATCGATTCGTTCGGCGCATCCGGTCCCGGCAATGAAGTGCTGGCATACTTCGGATTTACGGCGGACAACGTCGTGGCCGTCGCCAAAGAACTCATTTAACAACCCGCTATTTCACAGACGGCTAAGCCAGCCCCCCGCTGGTTTAGCCGTCTGCGAGTGAAACCAATAATTGCTGCAATCAACGGCAAAAAAATCCCCGGAGGTTCTTTCTAATGAAAATCGGTCTTATCGGTCTTGGAAAAATGGGCTTTAACCTTGCACAAAATCTGCTTGACAACAAGCATGAAGTAGCTGCATTCGACTTGAATGCCGATGCGGTTGAATCGATCAAAAATCTCGGCGCCGAAGGCTTCACCAGCCTGAACGAACTCGTTCAATCGCTGCCGACTCCGCGCGTGCTTTGGATTATGGTTCCTCATGGCGTCGTCGACGTGGTGCTTGACCAACTGAAAACGACTCTGTCCAAAGGCGACATCGTCATTGAAGCCGGCAACTCGCACTATAAAGAATCGATCCGCCGCTACGAAGAAATGAAAGAGTTCGGCATCAGCTACCTCGACGCAGGCACTTCCGGCGGCATGGAAGGCGCTCGTCACGGCGCATGCTATATGGTCGGCGGCGACCCTGAAGCATGGAGCGTCGTTGAACCGGTATTCCGCGATACTGCTGTCGAAAACGGCTACCTGTACGCAGGTAAAGCAGGCAGCGGCCACTACCTGAAAATGGTTCACAACGGCATCGAGTACGGCTTTATGGCTGCAATCGGCGAAGGCTTCGAAGTTCTTGAAAAAAGCTCCTTCGATTTCGACTACGAGCAAGTGGCACGCGTTTGGAACAACGGTTCCGTTATCCGCTCCTGGCTGATGGGTCTGACCGAGCGCGCTTTCTCCAAAGACGCGAAGCTTGACGAAATCAAAGGCATTATGCATTCCTCCGGCGAAGGCAAATGGACCGTCGAAGAAGCGCTCGACCTGCAAACCGCTACGCCGGTTATCGCACTGTCCCTGCTGATGCGCTACCGCTCGCTGGACCAAGACACATTCAACGGCAAAGTCGTCGCTGCACTGCGCAACGAGTTCGGCGGACACGCTGTCGAGAAAAACTAAGCGATCGTCTACGATCTTGACGCATCAAAGCGAACGCACACCGAAGGTGATCAAACCGCTTCTTATCCCCGTCGGCAATCGATACGAAGCGATCGTCTACGATCTTGACGGATCTGAAGCAGACGCAAAGCTGTTACGGAATCTTCCGTAATAGAATTTGTGAAAAACATGCGTTCGTACATCTTTTTTCTTAGCATTTAGCCATCGCGGAAAAATTGCTGCAAAAATGCATTTTTTTGCAGGCCTGAGCTAATATTAGTCAATAATAGCTTGGAATACCTGTATAATTGCAGGTTTTCCCTTCCGACAAGCGATTTCGGCCGATAAAAACTGCACATTTGCAGGTTTGGATAGGATTCAGTCCGCGCGGACTGAATCCCGGAGTAAAAAAAGGCGGCCAGGATAGTCTGAAACATGACTTTCCTGGCCGCCTTTTTTCAGTTGCCGGTCCTTTGCGGGCTCGCGCCATCTATCGGTCCTTCCATATCACGTTCTCGCCGTAATTTTTGCCCCAGTCGTACATCATCCTCAGTACCGGCATCAAGCTGTGCCCGTATTCGCTTAAGGAGTATTCCACTTTCAGCGGGACTTCGGCGTACACCTCGCGGACGATCAATTGGTCTTCTTCCAGCTCGCGCAGCTGGTTCGTGAGCATTTTCTGCGAAATATGGGGGATCAACCTTTTCAGCTCGCCAAATCGCTTCGTGCCCTCAAGACCAAGGTGCCACAAAATAATCAGCTTCCATTTGCCGCCGATGACGGCAAGCGTAAGTTCTTTTTCGCAATTAATTTCCTTCAGATTAACGCGGTCCTTAATTTCCGTTGGCAACACGTCAGCCTCCTCCCTTCCTCCAGAATACTATAAGACGCAGCGAAAAAAAACCTTCAATACCGCTTTGGGACGCGGTATTGAAGGTTTTGATGACCGACTGGACGCGGTCTTGAAGGTTTTCATGCTTCGTCGGCCGACGGTTCTACTACAGAGCTGCTGAACCGGTTCTATTCCAGATTGGCGTGTCTGCCGAACATCAGGCCCGAGTCCAATCCCCGTTTATCCATAATCGCAAGAATAACGGCATCGTAAAATACCAGCAAAGTCTGTTCGAATAAAGAGGCCATCGGCTGAATCGTCGTATAGGTGCCGGCAGCTTTGTCTTTCGGCGACCCCGGCAATTTCACCGTCATATCGGCCAAGCTGCCGATCGTCGACTCGGGGGCGATGGTGACGGCAGCTACCGATGCGTCTACGCTTTTCGCTTTCCGAGCCATCGAAACGAGACTTGCCGTCTCCCCGGAACCCGAGCCGATAATGAGCGTGTCGCTGCTGCCGATGCCGGGAGTGACCGTTTCCCCGACCACATAGGCGTCAATCCCCATGTGCATCAGACGCATCGCAAACGCGCGCCCGATCAGACCGGATCTGCCCGCGCCGGCCAGAAACACCTTGTCCGACTGCAGAATCAAAGCCGTAAGCTTCTCCGCTTCTTCCGCCGCAATCCGCTCTACCGAACGGTAAAGCTCATCTACGATAGCGGCCGCGTATTTCATCGTTGCCATTAGACGGCGGCAGCCTGCTTGACCATTTTCATCATTTCGGAAGCGGCCGCTTTCTTGTCCTGATGCCCGGTGATGCCGCCGCCAACGATAACGAGGTCCGGATTGGCCTTGATCACTTCCGGCAGTGTGCTCAGCTTGATGCCGCCGGCAATGGCGGTTTTTGCCCGCTGCACGACGCGTTTGATCGCCATCAGCTCTTCAAACGAGTTTTTGCCTTCCGCCTGATGGTCGTATCCGGAATGGACACAGATGTAATCCACGCCCAAAGCGTCGATTTCTTTGGCTCTTCCTTCGATATCCTTTACATTGATCATATCGACCATAATTTTTTTGTTTTGTTTGCGGGCTTCCTCTACGGCGCCCTTGATCGTCGAATCGTCGGATACGCCAAGCACGGTAATAATATCCGCTCCGGCTTCGGATGCTTTCATCACTTCGTATCCGCCTGCGTCCATAATTTTCAGATCCGCCAATACGCGCAGAGACGGAAACGCCTCTTTAATCTCTTTGACCGCTCTCAGCCCTTCGTTAATGACAACCGGCGTTCCGATTTCGACGATATCGATATACTCCGCCACTTCCGCTACGACTTGCTTAGCTCCCGGAATATCCACCAGATCCAAAGCCAATTGAAGTTCCATTACGTAACCACTCCCCGCAAATGTTTGTTTGTCGTCTCCTGACATGGGTTCATTGTAAAGGCTTGTCTTGAATTGCGTAAAGTACGCACTTTGCCGTCCGCAAGTCACCCGGAAGGAACCGGTTACCCGGAGGTAACTAGGTCACGCCGAAGTATGTACTTGTCAAAAGCGCATTTTTTTTGCACAATTATCTCATTCGCGAACTTACAGCTTTTTCTCGCATATCGCGTTCTCGTATATAGAAAGATAGATTTATTGTCATGGGGAGGAACCGATGAAACTTAGAGTGTCTGCAGTGCAATATCACCTTCATACGATCCGTTCGTTCGACGAATTCGCCAGGCAGTCGGAGCATTATTTGAAGACAGCAGCGGAATACGGCTCGGAATTCGTATTGTTCCCCGAGTTTTTCACCACCCAATTGATGTCGATCGGCGACAAACACGGCAATGCATTGACGATCAATGACCTGCCCGATTTCACGGAGCCGTATTTAGAGCTGTTTTCTACCTTGGCCAAAAAGATGAACGTGCATATCATCGGCGGCACGCACGTCATCCGTAAACAAAACCGGCTGTACAACGCCGCCCATTTGTTTTATCCGGACGGAACCGTCGAAGAGCAAGCCAAGCTTCACATTACGCCGACGGAAGTGAAGGAATGGAAGCTGACTCCCGGCGAAGGGCTGCGGGTGTTCGAGACGAGCAAGGGAACGATCGCAATGCTCACCTGCTACGACATCGAATTTCCGGAAATCGTGCGCATGGCGAAAGCGAAAGGCGCCGACGTCATCTTCTGCCCTTCCTGCACCGATGACCGTCACGGTTTCCATCGCGTCCGTTATACGAGCCATGCCAGAGCGATCGAAAACCAGGTTTATGTCGTGCTCACAGGTACGGTCGGTTCGCTGCCGACGGTCGATTTCATGCGCGCGAATTTCGGGCAGGCGGCCGTCATCACTCCGAATGACATCCCTTTTCCTCCCCGCGGCATCCTGGCCGAGGGCGAAACGAATCAGGATATGATTGTCACCGCCGATCTCGATTTGGAGCTGCTGTATGAGGTTCGGCAAAGCGGATCGGTTACGACCTGGCGCGACCGGCGGACCGATCTTTACCCGGATTGGGAGCGGGAATTGAGCTGGAGCTGACGAGGAGGAACGGAATGTACCGCAAGGAGCTTTACGTCTTTGACCGGGACCGGCCGGTGCCGGCCGTGATCCGCAGCTATGAGGAGCGGGACTTTCCCGGCTTGATCCGCATTCAGCAGGAGAGCTTTCCTCCGCCTTTTCCGTCCGAGCTGTGGTGGAACCGGGAGCAATTAAGCAACCATGTGGCGATGTTCCCGGAAGGGGCGCTCTGCATTGAAGTCGATGGTGAAATCGCCGGATCGATGACCGGCTTGCGCGTTGACTTCGATCCGGATCATCCGGACCATACATGGGAAGAGGTTACCGATCACGGATATATCCGCAATCATAACCCCAGCGGCAACACCCTTTACGTCGTCGATATCGGCGTACGCCCTGCTTATCGTAAGTTAGGGCTCGGAAAATGGCTGATGTCGTCGATGTATGAGGTCGTGGTCCACAGCGGTTTAGAGCGGCTGCTGGGCGGCGGAAGAATGCCCGGCTACCACAAGCAAGCGGCGGAAATGACCGCGGAGCAGTACCTGAATGCGGTTGTGAAAGGGGAGCTGAAAGACCCCGTTATCACCTTCCTGCTGCGCTGCGGCCGCACCCCTCTTAAAGTGGTGGAGAACTACTTGGATGATGAAGAATCGTGTCATTACGGGACCTTGATGGAATGGAAAAATCCCTTTTTCAATCCCAGATCCGGACAAGGAGAATGATCAACATGGAATTTCGCAGAATTACTAGCATTGAAGACCCATTATTCCGGCAAATGCACCGGTTAATGCAGGAAATTTTCCCGCCCGAAGAAGTGCTCGAATTCGAGCTTTGGAAGGAACCTCTGGAGGATCCGGGCATTCGCGTGTTTGTTGCGCTGCATGAAGATGATGTGGTCGGCGCGACGGAATACCGCTACTATGAAGATTTCAATGTGGCGATGACCGATTTTACGATTATCGGCCGCCCGGGGCTCGGCATCGGCCGCTTCTTGGCTGAAAAGCGGCTGGAAGATTTGAATGCTTTGGCGGAGCAAAACGGAAAGCGGCTCAAGGGAATGTTTGCCGAAATTTATGATCCTTACCGGGCCGGGCATCATGAATTTGGCGGGGTTAAGCCGATGGATCCTTATGTTCGCCGTGAGGTGTTGTCCCATCTTGGATATAAGCGTCTCGACTTCCCTTACGTCCACCCTTCCTGGAACAATGACGGCGAAGCGGTGACGGAGCTTGATCTGTGCTTCCTTCCGATGCGAGACAACACAAATGAACTGGAAACCGAGCTGATCGTGAGCTTTCTGAAGCGTTATTATACCGTTCTGCCGAACAAGCCGCAGTCGTGGTACGATATGGTCGAACAGCTGGAAGCGCAGCAAACGGCTGCCCTGCTGCCGATATAGAAGTTTGGTGAAAACAAGCAGCCTACGGCCGGTATGGGTTTCCACTCGCTGTTCCAACTCCATACCGACACTTCAGCTGCTTATTCACCACACTTAAGAGAATGGCCCCGAAAGTCCGCCATGGATTTCGGGGCTGTTTGTTCATTATAACGCGTCTTCCGCGCTCTTGATTTCCGATTACTCCCTCAAGGCGTTTAAGCCGAGAGCAAGCGATCCGCACAATCCGGCGTTGTCCCCTAAGCCCGGCGGCACGATATAGCTGTCGATATCCTTCAGCACTTCGTCCGCACTGACATACCCTTTCAAATTGTTCTGCACTTCGGCCCGGATCAGCGGAAACAGCTGCTCTTGATGCATGACGCCGCCGCCCAAAATAATTTTTTTCGGCGACAGCATCAGAATCGACGCCGTTACGGACTGGCCGATATAGAAGGCTTCGATTTCCCACGCCGGATGATCCGGTGATAGCTCGCTGCCCTTCACGTTCCATCTTTTTTCGAGCGCGGGCCCTGCAGCCATTCCTTCGAGACAATCGCCGTGATACGGACAGTTCCCTTGGAATGTGTCCTGCGGGTGCCGCCTCGTCAATATATGTCCGCCTTCCGGATGCACAAGTCCGTGAACGAGCGATCCTTCCGCATAGACGCCTACGCCGATTCCGGTGCCGATCGTATAATAGACGCAGCTGTCCAAACCTTTGGCGGCTCCCCATGTCGCTTCGCCAAAGGCTGCGGCGTTCACATCCGTATCCCAGCCGAACGGAACATCGAACGCCTCTTTAAGCGTCCCGAGGAAAGGATACATCGCCCAGCCCGGCTTCGGAGTTGTCGTCACATATCCGTATTGGGGGCTGGCCGGATCGATGTTAATCGGTCCGAACGTGCCGATTCCGATCGCCTCCACCTGATTGTCCTTGAAATAGGCGATCACATTCTTCATCGTAGTCTCCGGCCTCTCGGTCGGAAAGCTGACCCGGTGCTCAATCGTTCCTTCTTCATTTCCGATCCCGCAGACGAACTTTGTGCCGCCTGCCTCGATGGCTCCGATACGCATGTCCAGTTCCTCCTAAAAGTTTTTGTGAAGCTTGGCTGCTTGCTTGATCATCGCAACAATAACTGCTTCGGAAGCATCTGCTTTGGTTATTTCATAATTGGCCCCTTTATTAAATTCACTGCGGCGGTAAAAATTCCTACCGAGCCGCATCATCGATAGACAATATCCTTCAATATCCAACTATTCTCATGCAACTCAAGCCGCACATTTTTCGTCTAGATTACAGAAAGTACTACTAGGAGCTAATCCGCTTCCCGCTTATAATGATGTACATACGACATGGAAAGGTACGTGAAAAACGATGCTTCGTCTAAATATGATCCGAATGGGGTTTCTGCTCGGCGTTTCGCTAGTGCTTGCGGCGATTATTTATTTCTTTGCCGCCAATTGGAGCGGACTGGACCGGATCGGGAAAGTGATTGCCGCTGCCGGACTTGTCGTCTTGTTTTACGGCACGTCGCTTGCTTTCAGTAAATTTCGCGTGATGCCTGAAGCGCACGCATTCCTTTCGAATACGTTCCTTATCGGGGGCTGTATTTCATTCGGCGTCGCCGCTGCGCTGCTCGGCCAAATCTATAACTCCCACGCGGACAGCTACGGCTTGTTTCTCGTATGGGCGATCCCGGCGCTGCTGCTTGCCTGGATTACCCGGTATCATCCGTTCATCCTGCTTTCGTATGCGCTGATTCACCTTGCGTTATGGTTTTATTTCTTTCCAACCTCGCTCAATATCGATTACAGCGATGGAAAAACGATGCTCATCGGAGGCATGTTCGCGCTCATCAATCTCATCCTGTTCGTGCTGGCCGAAATGAAGCGTTTGGCAATTGCGCCGTTAAAATTTGTAAGCTTTATCATTTTCCATATATCGCTGCTGCAGCTGACGAACTCGTTCGAATTTGAAGACGCGGGTTTGGTCATGAATATCCCTTGCGCCGCCGCCATCGGCTTCGGATTCTATTATTTCATCCGCATCCGGTTGAATAAGATGTACGTCACCCTTAATGCGCTCGCCGCATCCGCATTTGCGGTGTTTAAATTTGTCGAACTTGCGAACAGTTACGCGTCCTCAGCCTTCTTCGTATTCGGACTGGTTTTTGTCGCTCTTTTGCTCACGGGAAACGTGCTGTTCTTCCGGTACCTGAACCGGCTCGGCGCGCAGCCGTCCGAAGCGGGAGAAACGACTCCGGACACGGCTTCGGACGATCGAAGCAGCGACATTGTCAGCAAAGCCGTATCGACGATCGTTACGGTAATCGGGGTCATTATCGGCAGCATTTCGCTCGTCGGACTCGTGCTGTTGGTCTGGGAAAATGACAATCCGCAGGTTGTGTTATACGTGCTGTCGCTGCTGTTCGTTACTCCGATGATTGTGCTGAACCGGTTGAACCCGGTCATCCGGTACACCTTGCTTACGATCGGCTATATTGCCGGCATCGTCGCCGTCGTCTGGGATGACAGGCTTGCATTATCTTTGCTGTTTCTGATCCTGTCCATTGCCGGCTGGCTGCGCCTGCAAGGAACGATCCCGCATTTTTTCACATATGCGCTGCTAAATCTCAATATCGGGATCATTTTTAGCCAGGTGCTCGAGACATCGGATCGTGAATACGTCTATGCTATCCTGCTGCTCGCGATCTTGAACGCGGCTTTGTACGCTTCCCGCTCCCGTCTGCCGGAAGGTCCGCTAAAGACGCAGCTCAAGACGAGCGGACTGTTTTTCACCTTGCTGTTCCTGTTCTGGCTAACTTTTTTCGATGACATTTTCCCTTATTCGTACGCCTTCTTCAATGTCGTCTATTTCGGTGCGGTTACGCTCTTGCTGTTCTTGTTCCTGCGCCGCAGCCAAGCAGCCGATGCCGCCATCAGTTTGGCGTTCTGGTTCGTGTTCATCGCTTTCAAATACTACGATTTGTTATGGTCGCTGCTCGACAAATCGGTCACACTCGCCGTCTTGGGCATCGTTACCCTAACCGTTACTTATATCATAGCGCGGCGGACGGGCACGGACGGCGAGAATGGGGAACGCGGCAGCTTCATGCGCCAAAGCCCCGTGCTGATCGCGCTTGTCGTTATTTTACAGCTCGCGTTTCTCGGGTATCAAACGGCCAAAAGCGAGAGCTTGCTCGCAAACGGCGTTTCCATCAAGCTTGAGATGGCCCCGCTCGATCCGAGATCGCTGCTTCAGGGCGATTACGTGTTGCTCAATTACGTCATATCGACTCCGCCGGACTCCGCCGCCAAAGAGCTCGCGAACCGCAGCAGCCGCAGCAAAGTGAAAGTGGTGCTTGCGCCGGATCAAAGAGGCGTTCACGTCTTTAACCGCTTGTACAAAAGCGGAGAGGCGCTGGAGGAAGGAGAAGTTGTCATCAACGGCAAGCTCAGCAGCTCGTTTTCGATCCATTACGGCATCGAGACCTATTTTGTGCCGGAAGGAACCGGGATAGAAACGCAGCGCGATGCGCGCTTTGCTTACATTAGGATCGGAGCCGGCGGCGACGCGCTGCTGGAAAGGCTGGCGAAACAGTAATTTACGGTACGGGAGGGGCTGGATGCCTCTCCTGTTTTTTCATTTGATTGCCGGCCGGCCGCAAAAAGGACTATTCATTTGACGATCGCAGAACTAAAATGAAAAGAATAGAAGATCAATGGAACGGAGGTGCTTGGCATGCGGAATGTCGAGATCGACCCGAACGTTTTCTTTGAACAAGTGTACACCCACGCTCCGATCGGCGTCGCTTTGCTTTCGGTCGATGGAATGTGGATCAAAGTGAATCCGGCGTTATGTCGGATCTTGGGATATTCGCAAGAAGAACTGATGACCCTGACTTTTTCCGATATTACCCATCCGGAGGATAAGGAGCGGAACATCACCCGCCGCACGGAAATGATGGAAGGGCTGTCTTCGTTATATGAAACGGAAAAGCGCTATATCGGCAAAAACGGAAATACGATTTGGGCTTCGCTGCACGTTTCTCTCGTCCGCGATGAGACGCACGGCACCCCCTTATATTTTATCGCCCATATAATTGATATTTCGGAGAAAAAAGCGACCGAGCAGAAGCTGCTGGAAACCGAACAATTGTATCACTTGATTTCCGATAACGCACTCGATATCATTTCGTACATTACGCCGGACGGCATCACCCGCTACATCTCCCCTTCCGTCCGGGATTTGCTCGGCTACGAGCCGGAGGAGCTGATCGGCCGGACATCGGTTGAGCTCCACCATCCCGAAGATTTGGAACGAATCAAATCCGGCACGCATTCGGATCAGCATCTGTTTACGTATCGCGTCCGGCATAAAAACGGAAATTATATTTGGTTTGAAACGACGACCAAAATCATACGCGATGATCAGGGCAACGTCCAAAAGGTGCTCGGGATCGGCCGCGACATTACGGAGCGGAAGAAATACGAGGATTTTCTGGCTGAAGCCCAGCGGATTGCAGCGCTTGGCAGCTGGGAATGGGACATTCAGCAGCATCGAATTTCGTTGTCCGAAGAAATTTACCGCATTTTCGACCTGGACCAAAACTCCCCTGTACCAAGCGACCTGAAGTTTCTTATCCATCCAAGCGACCGGGAGCGGTTCTCGGAAAACATCGATCAGGCATTGAAAGGCCACAATTTCAGTGCCGAATTTCGCCATCTGCAGTCCGATGGGTCTGTCAAGTATTTGAACATCCGCGCATCGGTCACATTTAACGATGAAGGCGTGCCCGTCAAAATGAACGGTACGACCCAGGATATTACCGAGCGCAAGCTGGCCGAAATGAAACTGCAGGAGAGTGTGGAACGTTATACGTCGCTCAAAAAATACAATCACGACGCCGTCATTTCGCTCGATCTGCAGGGCAGAATCATCAACACAAACGAAATGGCCGAGCGGCTGACCGGATACAACGTACGGGAAATGTCCGGCATGAACATCGCCCGGCTGATCGGCGTCCATAACCGGAACGCCATTCTTTCCGGCTCGATAAACGATGCGAATGCCGAACGGAACATGAATCAAATCCGGCATAAAGACGGCCATCATGTCGAAGTGCTGACGTCGATCGCCCCGATTATCATTCATCAGGAGAACGTCGGGTTTTATATCATTGCCAAGGACATTACCGATCAGAAACAGCTGATGATCGCCAAAGAAGCGGCCGAAAAGACGAATCAGGCCAAAAGCGAGTTTCTGGCGATGATGAGCCATGAGATCCGCACGCCGATGAACGGAGTAATCGGCATCACCGATCTGCTGCTGACGACCGATCTGGACAGCGAGCAGAGAGAGTACGTCGAAATGATTCAAAAGAGCGGCAATTCGCTGCTGAAAATTATTAACGACATTTTGGACTTCTCCAAGATTGAATCGGGCAAGACGGAGTTAATGGAAGAGCCGTTCTGTGTAAAGGAACTTGTTGCCGAAGCGCTGAAAATCTTTTTGCCGAGAGCAATTGAAAAAAACCTGAATCTGAAGGTGACGGTCAGTCCGGATGTTCCAAGTCCATTAGTCGGGGATTCGCAGCGACTTAGACAAGTGCTGATGAATTTGATCGGCAACGCCGTCAAGTTTACCTTCAGCGGCGGCGTCGACGTCGCGGTGGACGTCGATTCGGATGCGCAAGGCAAGGCGGAGCTGCGGTTTAGGGTCCGGGATACCGGTATCGGCATTCCGGCCGAGAAGCAAAGCCAGCTGTTTGAACCTTTTTATCAATTGGATCATTATATGACCCGCCGAACGGAAGGAAGCGGACTCGGGCTCGCGATCAGCAAGAAGCTGGTGGAACTGATGGGCGGAACCATCTGGATTGAACAGACGGACGGTCCCGGGGCGGTGTTCGTATTCACGGCTAGCTTCCAGAGCAAACGGATGGAAAGAGCCCATCTGCAGGATCGGCATCACGATTCTGAGCCGTTTCCGAAACGCCTCAACATTCTCATCGCCGAAGATAACGAAATCAACCAGATTGTGCTGAAAAAAATGGTGCAAAAGCTCGGTCATTCGGTAAGTCTCGCTGAAAACGGTACGGAGGTTGTCCGGGCGGCGGCAACCAGGCCGTTTGACATGATCTTTATGGACATTCATATGCCGGTCATGAACGGGCTGGAAGCGGTCAAAGCGCTGCGGGACACGCTGCCGGCGGATAAACGCCCGTTCATTGTAGCGGTCACCGCAAAGGCGCTTAAAGGCGACCGCGAAACATGTCTGGCCGCCGGCATGGATGAATACATCAGCAAGCCCGTTCAAAGCAGCGTTGTGTCCGATATTATCGACCGGTTTCATCAATCTCTTTTGGCATAAATCAGAGGCGTAAATTATAGCGGAAGTCCTCCCTGCGCTCCGCAGCTGGCCGCAGAAGCTGCATCGGTCAACTCCGGATGCGAATTGACGCGTCTTCTGCGGCATTAGGAACGACAGCTTAAACGGAGGTGTTTTTGATGAAGATAAAAAAAATGACGCTGTCCGTCTGTGCGGCTGCAGCACTGCTTGGCGCTGCGCCCCTTCATTCGCAATCGGCGTATGCCGACGCCCCGGCGGAAACGCCCGTGCTGCTCAAAGTGAACGGCTATTACGTCCTGTATACGTCTCCGCAAGCGCCTTATATCGATCATCATAACCGCTTCATGATTCCGCTTCGCTCCATCAGCGAGCTGCTGGGCGCCAAAGTCACCTATAACGCCGCTGACAAGACGGCCGTCATCGCAATGGACGGGAAGCAGGTCGCGTACCGCAGCGGCTCCAAAACGTTGACCGTGAACGGCAAAACGTCTATTATGGATACGGTTCCCGTCTACTACCGAGATTCGATGTTCATCCCGCTGGGAACGCTGACTGCCGGTCTCGGCATCCAAAGCCGCTGGAATCAGTCGGACAAGCTGTATACGCTGACGGGCGACAAGCTTATGTCTACGGAAACGATCCGGCGCTTAGAGCAATCGGGCAGCGGCGAAGGTCCGGCGAACGGCGCTGCCGCCTTCGTGCCCAAATTTTATACGTACGATCCGAAAAAGAAGACGGTTACGATTCGTTCCAAAAATGTCTCTGGAGCCGCTGTGCCGGAAGGTGAGGAAGATATCCACCCTTATTTCCTTTATGAGCATTCGGTCCAGTTCGATCCTATGGAACGGCCGCTTTCCGCCGTGCGGAAAAACGGGTATCGCGAGACGACATGGACGCTGTCCCCGGCCGACACCGGCGGTAAACCAGAGAAGCTGCTCTACATTTTGGCCTAACAATTCAACCGAGAGGATTTCGAACCTGGATGAAGCGTGGAATTGCACTACTAGTTATTGCAACGATTTTATGGGGCGGCAATTACATCTGCGGCCGGTATTTGGCCGATGCACTTCCGCCTACTTTGCTGAACACCGTCCGGTGGGGCATATCGACCGTTCTGCTGGCTGGTCTGCTCGCTCTGAATAAGAAACGGCTGCCGGTCTTTGCGAAATGGAAGGAATTGATGCTGCTTGGCTTTTTGGGCACCTTCGCTTTTTCCATGTTAACGTACCTTGGACTGAGAAGTATAAGCGCATCCCAAGCCGGCATGATATCGGCCGGGATACCGATTGCGATTTTGTTGTTCACACCGCTTGTGCTGAAGGAGCAAATCCGGGGAAAATCATGGCTCGGAGCTTTCCTCTCCATTGCGGGAGTCATCGTTCTTTTTCAAGGCAAAAGCGGTTCGGCTTCCCATGCTTCGTTTGTCGGTGATATCGAAATTATGCTCTCATGTGTCGCATGGGGACTGTACACCGTTTTCGGCAAACGCTTCGGTAAAACGATCGATCCGTTGACGATGACCGCCGGTGCAGCGCTGTATGGAACGTTGTTCAGCGCACTCAGCTGCATCGGCACGGTGAAGCCGGAGATGATTCATATGACCGGCACGGCATGGCTCTGCCTCGCATATGTCAGCACGCTCGCATCCGTAGGCGCTTATTTGGCATGGACCGCCGGCGTGAAAGCGGTCGGAGCCGGCCGCGCAGCGCCGTACATTAACCTGCTGCCCGTATGGACAGTCGTATTCGGCGTCCTGCTGCTGGGCGAGCACGTTTCTTGGGTATCGTTAAGCGGCGGAGTGTTAACGATTATCGGGGCGGTTGTCGCAAGTCTGTAATGGCGATAAACGTTAATCGAGCGAGGATATATATGAAAAAGGGTAAGATTAACTTACCCTCTCTTAAATCATGTCCTAATACTCTTTTTTTGTTGTTGAGCACCCAATGAGGCCTTTAATATTTTCAACCGAATTATCCTGCCCATTAAGCCAATACCGCATTTCGCTTAATTCGCTAATTCAAATTCGTAAGAGACCTCATTTCCTCGACAACCAATTCGATTCGCTTGTCGTCAGGCGAACCTTCTGTGACATAAAATAATAATACATTCGCGACCTGGTATCTATTGTGCGGAACGACTGATGCTGCCGCTGTTTTTTCTTCGAAATCCTTAATTCCCTTTTTAGCCTCACGACTGGAGGGGTAGACGTAAATGCTGATTAACTGACCTTCATTAATAGTGAAAGCTTGAGGTGAGACCTCGTTTAAAGTCCTTAAAAATACGTTTTCCGGGTGCAATCCTGTGGGCTCCGTTAACTGAATCCCGGGTTTCTCAAATAAGTCTAAAATTTGAGCTGAAGAAAGTATTTTCTCATGAGTTGAGCTAACTGTTTGACATCCCACAATAACAAGGCAGATTGCCATCAATGTTAATAATGATTTTTTCACTATAGGCCCCCCCTTTTTTCCTCCAAAATCAAGGACGTTAAAAAAAGAGGAAATGTTACACTATTCTTCCCGTTGTCCAACAAAGCTTCTACGTTTGAGTTTAAAAAGGTTCTTTCATTACTTGCGAAAAGTGGACTGGTATAGTATCGCACCATCTTTAGAAAGACCAATCAATTCAGCATTATCATATTCCCATTGCAAATACCAAATAGATTTTTTGGGTTCAAGTATTGTGGCTTCAATAACCTCGCCGTACTCTTTCTGTAATTGCACTTTCGCAATTTCTCCGTCATTGATTCGCCCAAACAAAATTTCGTCATCTGCTCCTTTATTGATTAGACCAAATGAAATTGAATCATTATCGACGATGTTGTTAGAACTTACTACATTCCATCTATTACCTTCTGGCGATAGCTGGGCGGCACCAACACTTTGTTTTTCCCTGTACAAGATAACAATTCCTTTTTGTATCTTTATTTCGTGTAATATTTCGGCACTAGGATGAGCATCACGAAAAGCTTCTTCATATGTTTTTGTTCCACAAGCATATAATAAAGTTGTTACCATTAATATTATCGTTATGGTTAAATATTTTCGCATTCACTTACCCCTTCATTTATCAAAGTTTAAATTAGCCCTTGTATTTATAACTGTTCAACATTCCTGCCAATTCGTAGTGCAGAGGAAATACAAAAAGACGGCTGCCGAAGCAACCGCTTTTCACGATGGAATTCCGTTACGAAAACAAATTCTTCATTGTTTTTCTTGACCTTTTTTAATTTCTGACAAAAGTTCAATGATTTTTTCATTTTGTTCAGCTTGAAACTCTAGCCTAGTCACAATTTCAGAACTTTCAATTCCCTTTCTAACCGCTGCGATAATTATCTCATATAAAATGAATAGCCCAATAACATAAAAAATAATATTTATGACTACTGCTTCCCCCAACTAAAATCACTCCATCAAGTACATTGATTGTTATATCAGAGCACATTTTATTTACTGCCGTAGCGTAACGAGGTTGCCAGGATCGATACATCCAAACTTACTTTCCTACATTATACCATGTATTGAATTATAATCCTTCCTCTTTTTCTAACCCTATGGTTAAGTTATCCTGCCCACTCGATCCACAACGGCATGGAATGATCGCGCCAGGTCGTTAATACAATTTCTATACAATGAATGGGAAAGGTTGTTGCGCTTATGTATTATTCTCATCCGTTATCTTCACCCGCTATGACGGCTCCTCTCTTTTCTCACAGTAACCGACCATCGATTGAGGTTACAGGGGAAGGAACCGTTTCAGCGGCTCCGAACAAAGCCATTATAGTTCTGGGCGTAATAACGGAAAGCCCGAGTCTCTCCACCGCCCAAAGTGAAAATGCCTCCGCCGTAACAAATGTAATTAACGCTTTGTTAAGACTAAACATTCCGAGAGAACAGATTCAAACGGTCACTTACAGAATCGAAATACAGTACAATTATGAGGATGGAACTCAAATTTTTAGAGGCTACCAGGTTACGCATCTGCTTCAGATCACGATAGATCGTGTTGAGCAGACGGGGCTTGTTGTCGATACGGCTGTCAATAGCGGAGCGAATTTCGTCTCAAGCATACGATTCACAATTGCAAATTCCGAAATATACTACAACCAGGCTCTGTCGACTGCCATTCAAAATGCCGGAAACAAAGCCAACACCATTGCAAGAACGTTAGGCGCAACGCTGGTTAGAACCCCTGTAAAAATAACGGAGGAAACCCGGTTTATAGAACCGCCGATACCTTTTCAAGCCTCGCTGCTGACAGAAGGCGCAGCCATTCCGACTCCGATCCAACCGGGGGAACTGGAAATCCGCGCCGTAGTAAGAGCTCAGTATACATTTTTTGATCGTTCGTTTCCATCCTATTGACACTTATTGAAGTTTCACACTTCGTATGCAGTTCTGACAACTATCTCGGAGCCCAGCACAGACAAAAAGGTTACTCTGCCCGTTTAGGCACAACGAGGCTGCCGATTCTTAGCTATTTTCACAATTTCCATATTTCAGCACATTGCCCATCCTAGCAAAGAGTCGCCCCGATAGGACGACTCCGCATCACGATTTCTCATCATTAAGTTCGAGAATAGGACAGCACCCAACACACGCCGTTTCGGTCGGTAACGATGTCCAGCAGTCCGTTTAAACGCAGCTTCGTACACTTCCGAATTAATGTCCCGCCGGCCGCAAATTCTTCGTAGGTCCTTCGGAACGCTTCCTCCGTCGATTCTCAAGAAGACTCTCACGTAATCGCCTTTCAGTACCGGCTTTGCCACCTGAGTATCGGCAAACTTAAGGGTTGCCCCCTTTCATGCAGGTCCGCGTTAAGCACCTCTTCCCCTTGCTTGCGCAGAATCGCAATCTCGCCGCCAAAAACGCTTTGATAGTACCTGATTTTCAGATCTTTATCATGATCCCAGACTATGTTTAAGCTCGGCCAATACGGACACATTCCGGGTCGTGATGGAATATACTCCCTTCCCGATAAAGGTCTTCATCCCTTCCCTGTCGTCTACTGTCCACACACAGACAGGAAGACCTCGTGAAGCTGCGTATTCGAGCAATTCCGAGCTGACAAACCGATAATGGATGTTGATCCCCAAGCAAGAAGCGGCCATTGCCTCTTCACACGTGGCGATGACTGCCTCCTTATAATCCAAAGCAAGGAACAAATCGGCGTTGGCATTTAAGAGCTTCTTCAGCTCAGGGCGGAATCGATTTACCAATAAAGCCCGCTCTTTCTCACACCCGGACAAAATAACCTGATCCAGCATTCCATACTGAGTCACCAAATATGCAGACGCTTCAATACTGTCGTCGGTTTTCAAGTCTAAATTGGCCATTTTGTCGGAAGCCTGAAGAAGCTTCAACATATCTTCCAATTTACAGAGCCCGTGAAGTCGGCCGTCATTTCCATGAGCTTTGATTTCAAGCTCCGATAATTCTTTGAAATCGTGTTTGGAGATAAGATATTCCCCGCCGTCAACCGTATAAATCGCATCATCGTGCGCAAGAACAGGTATTCTATCCTTCGTAACACGGATGTCGTCTTCGATGATATCCGCCCCGGCTCGAATCCCTGCTTCCACAGAGAGGAGCGTATTATCCGGCGTTTTCATACACCCGGTGTGAGCGGTGATGAACGGGAAGCGTCCGGCCATCAGGAGTTCTCCTTGTTGCGCGATATATTCCAATATCGTTCCGGCCACTCCATCTTGGGATGAAAATTATAGAGCAGGCCATGCGTACAGATAACGGAGTTGACCCAGCGGGTTTTAAACATAAGCGGTTTCTTCTCAAGCCAATCAAGCGGGTCTACGACATCGGGAAATTCAAGGTATTGATCAAAAGTGCCTTCAAATCCTTTCGGCCAAAACCGCTTTAACGGGTGCTCAGGCACTCTTCCCCCGGATTTGACATGCTCGTAGGTTTGCTTCATCCATTCCAGTAAGGTTACATTTGTCAAGGTTTCCGTCATGGACTCCCAGCCTTTGAGCAAAGAACCGTGTTTTCCCCATTCAACTCGTACAATCGGACGTTGTTGATTATTCCTCGCTTCCTCTACGGCAGCATCCGATTGGATGACTCTGCTGTGGAAGAACGTCATGACTCGAGTTACCGTCTCTTCTTCGCGGTCATACTCTACCCAAATCTCTTCATGATCGCAGGGCTCGCCATCATCGGGAAAATCGAAATCGTCCTCCCAGAACAGGTGATAGCCAATCAAGGGCTGTTCCGGATGATGCACCGCCACGACATCTTTTAATGGAAAGCACTCTCTCGGATTTACACGTAACTCGGGACAAAATTTTTTGATCCGTCTTTCCTCGTCCGGAGTGAGCGGCTGCAGCGGATCTTGATCCAGCACACGGCGATACTGTTCAGCCGCGCGGCGCAAGTTCCCATCCAGATGGAGGTATTCCGCCTGCCAAGCCGTATAGAAAAGATTGTCCGGATCCGCTTTTTTCAGCAGCTCCAGCTGGTCGATGGCTATGCGAAAATAGTCCGTCTCTGAGATTTTTCCATTCGATACAAATTGGATCAATTCCTTTTGTGCATAAGAAAACTCATGTCTATAAATATGAAACATAGCTTCTCATTCCTTTCTCAAGAGTTCTAACAGCTCATTATGGACCTTTCCATTAGAAGCTACCAAGGTATCATGATGTAATTGATAAGGAGTCCCATTCCTTGTCGTTACTGCCCCGCCCGCTTCACTTAAGATCAGAACGCCGGCCGCCGTATCCCACGGGTGTAACCCTCCATGCCAAAAGCCGGTCAGACGCCCCATTGCAATCCAGCAAAGATCTAGGCTGGCCGCCCCAATCAAACGCACATTTCTGCAGCTTCCTGTGAACCGATCGATCTCTTGCACTAATTGCGAACCCCGCTTCCAATCAGTAGCTTGAAATCCTGTAGCGAGAAGCGCATCGTCGACCGTCTGTTCATTTCCAACCCGAAGAGGACTTCCATTTCGGAATGCCCCGAGGTTCAGGGATGCATAAAACAATTCATCAGTTAACGGATTGTATACTACCCCAATGATCGGTTTCCAATCCTTGACCACCCCGATGGAGACAGCATAATGAGGAATGCCGTGAATGAAATTGGTCGTTCCGTCAATCGGATCAATGATCCAGCCATAGCCGGATCCTTTCGATAACAGTGCTTCATAAGAATTCGATCGACCCGTGTCTTCTTCGGATAATATCCAGTGATCTTCATATTCCTGTTCGATGATTCGTTTGATTAACGCCTCGCTTCCCTTGTCCACATCCGTAACCAAGTCGGAAGCATTCTTCTTTTGTTCGATATGTCCCATGTTCAGCTCATGTTCGCGTATATATTGTCCCGCTTTCTTGGCATATTCTATGGCCGATTGAAGCAGCTGTTCGTTCAAATCTTGTTCGTTCAATTCAATTCACCTTCAATGTTTGTCTTTTGATTTACATCTTGGGCACGCCAATCGAAGGCCGACTGCTTCTCGTCCATTGTACAAGAATGAACAGCGACGAAAATTAAATCGCTAAATCGGTGATCGCTGAAGATGGAAGTTGTACACCAGTCCATTGATTCTTAGGCTCATGATAGCTTTGCGTTCTCTTCTTTGATCATGCTGTGGATATAGAAATACCCCATCGCGGAGCATAGAATGAACGTAAAGAAAGCGACCGCCGCAGCCAGTTGTCTATCTTGGAAGACGCCGAAAATTTGCTCCATGGACACGCCCAGCATTTGCGGCGCATTGGCGCCGATAAGAAACGGGGCCGTAAATGAACCGATGATCCCCATAAATACAAACGTGACAGCCACGAGCATCGTTCTGTAGGTAAGGGGCAGCACGAACCGGAAAAATATTCGCAAGCCGCCGGCCCCGACGTCCTTCGCGCTTTCGATAATCGAGTTCGGCACCCCGGCTAAAGCGGAACTGAGCAGCATCGTCGTAAAAGGAATATTAAACCATAAATTGGCGATAATAATTCCCTTCATGTCGAAAATGATGCGCGGCAACGGCCCCGCATGAGCCATGAGCAAAAGGCGGGCCAACCAACCGTGGTTGCCCAGCAGCTGGATCAATCCGTATGTTGCGATCACGGACGGGATAAAGATCGGGATCATGTAGGTTTCACGGATTATTTTCGCCACAATGCCGTTATGGAATCTCATATAAGCGGCCAGCGCATAGCTGATGATCAGAACAAGGATGACGGAAATGATTGTTACTTTCAAAGTGAACAGGATGTTTGACCGCATCAGCTTATCGGTAAATAAATAGGCATAATTGGACAAATCGTAGCCGCCGGTCTTGTTGGTCAAGCTTTCTTTAAAAGAAATGATGATCGGAATAACGACGATGACGACCAGCAACAAAAAAGAGGGGAATACCATAAGTAACCCCAGTATCCCCCTTTTCACCTGCTTGCTCATTGGGCAGCGACTTCACTTTGCCAGCGTTTGTTCACTTCTTTGTCCAGCGCGCCGATATTGAACGTGCGGTATCCGGATGCTGTGCTTTTTAAGGCGTCCTGCACATCTTGCGGCATATTCGAAATCTGAATGCCCGGGAAGCCGTGCAAGCTGTTGACGACAACGGATTGCGCTTCCGGAGACAGCACATAGTTCAGGAATTTATAGACCGCTTCTTTCTTCGTCGACAGCTGGTTCACCATCAAAAAGGCGGGACCACCGTTAAATCCCGGGGTGATTTGGGCCATTTTGATCGAATTCGGCAACTGGCCTTTGGATACTTGATCAAGAACCATATCGGACCATGCCGGAATCATGTCAACTTCGCCGCTGGCCAGCAAATCGAGCGTTCCTTGATTTTTCTTCGGGTAAACGCCATTGCCGTACACATATTTTCCAAGTTCCTTCAATGTTGCAATGCCTGGATCCCATTGCTTCACCATGCTTGGATCGGAATTATGAAACGCATCGGCAGGCAACGTTTTATAGAGAGACGTCGTTACAAAAGAGTTTCCGGAACCGCCGGTGGACGGATCGTTATAAGCGAATCTTTGCGGATTCGCCTTGATCCAGGCGTACAATTCATCCAGATTGGCCGGAGGAGTCTTCACTTTGTCGCTGTTATAAGCCAGTACTACGGCAGAGGCGCGATACGGAACCGCCATATTCGCGACATCCTTCATCGTCGCAGCATCTACTTTGCTCAAATTCGGAATTTTATCGGTGCTTAATGTATCCCACAAGCCGTCATTTTGGCCGCGCGTCACAGCACTCAGAGCATCTTCATAGATATCGATATCTCCGGAGCCTTTATTCGCTTGTTTGGCCGCAACAATGCGGTCATAAGTGGGTTGAGCTCCTGTACCTGAAGCAGTGAATACCAAATTAACTTTCACATCCGGGACTTGCTCCTCGAATTTCGGGATGACCGTATTCCAGAAATCCTTCACGTTTTGCGAGCTTGTCACATAAAGAGAAATCTCCGTCGGCTTCGCAGACGCGGTTGCGTTAGCGGAACTTGAATTTGCTGATTCTGCAGGTGCATTGCTGCTGCCGCAGCCGGATAAAATAGCGCCTGTGACGGTAAAAAGGGTTGTAAGCATAATGGCTGTTTTCTTGCTGAACATATTGAAATTCCTCCTTGATCATGTTTGGGATTCCGGGAAAGTTAATGCTTTTGCAAAGCTGATACTTACTTCTTGGCCTTTATGAAGCTCTTTGACAAAATCGCGCGGCTGAAATGACCGAATGGTTCCATGCTCCTGCAAGTGGATGGACACTTCAGCGTAATGACCCAGCACCATAATTTGACTGATCGTACCTGGAAGACCTTGTTTCTCTTTGCCGTTTACGATTACATCCTCAGGGCGGACCGCCAGTTTTATGTTCCCTGTAAGCCGTTTGGAATTGGGGAATGTTAGTTGTCCCACGATCACCCGATCGGATGCTACCACCCCCTTAATAAAGTTCATTTTACCGATAAATTGCGCTACGAAGAGCGTTTCGGGTTCATCGTAAATATGTTGCGGGGAGGCAATCTGCTCGATGTTTCCATGGTTCATGACGACGATGCGATCGGAAATCGACAGCGCCTCCTCCTGATCATGGGTTACAAACACCATCGTCAGGCCGGTACTCGCCTGGATCTCCCGCAGCTCTTCTCTCATCTCGTGCCGAAGCTTGGCATCGAGTGCGGAAAAGGGCTCGTCCAGCAGCAAGACGGCCGGTTTCAGCAGCAGCGATCTGGCAACTGCGATCCGCTGCTGCTGGCCTCCGGACAGCTGAGTCGGATATTTGCGCTCCGCCCCAGGCAAACGGACGAGCTTCAGCACCTCGGATATCGCTTTTTCCATCTCAGCCTTCTTCATCTTTCGTATTTTTAAGCCGAACGCCAAATTTTCGTAAACGGTCATATGCGGCCAAAGGTTGTAGCCTTGGAACACCATGGAAGTTGGGCGTTTTTCCGGGGGAACCTTAATAACGCTTTTGCCTTCAATGAGAATATCCCCGGAATCCGGTTCGAGAAACCCGCCAATGCTGCGCAGCACTGTCGTTTTGCCGCAGCCGGACGGACCAAGCAGCGTAATCAGTTCCCCTTTCTTTACATCGAGGTTGATGCCTGTTACACCCTCCCCCGTTTTATAGCGCTTCGCCAGCTGTTGAATGGAAAGTTGAATGCCCATATTGGCCCCCTTTTTTTCTATCGATATTGCCGTCATTTGATTTGGAATCCGCTGGCCATAATATCCGCGCTGACAAATCGCTTTGCGGCGAGCAGCAGAATGATCGTAGGCGCCGTTAAAATGATTGAAAATACTGCCCCGGCATATGCAGGATAATCGGCGATGATCGAGTACATGATGATCGGCATCGTTTTATAATTGGGGATACCGACAAGAAATGTGCCCTGCGCCTCATCGAGCGAATTCAGGAAAGTAAATATCGAAGCGACAAAAATGCCCGGCATCGCCATCGGAAGCGTGATGCTGCGGAATACTCGGAACGGACTCGCACCCACATCCCTTGCCGACTCTTCCTGAGCCGTATGAACATTGCGGAAGGCTGCCGTTGGAATCCAGGTCATATACATGAGCACGTTGATCATATGAATCAACACGACCCCAACCATCGTGTTCATTAAGTTCAGCTTGTAAAACAAAACCGCAATTGTTACATACAGCCCCATTTTCGGAAAGGCGTGTGTGAGCAGAAACGAGAACAAAAAGAAGCGGCTTAGCGGGAAACGAATCCGGGCAAACGCATAGGCGGCCGGAATACAGAGAATAATCGATAGTCCTGTCACTATGAAAGCGATAATAAAGGACAAACCAATCGATTTGGCGACATCCTCTTGTTGAAACACAAACGTCCACCATTTCAACGACCACTCCTGCGGAAGCACGTCAGGGTAGTTCCATTTGCCGGTAAATGCCAGAATGGCCAGGTTCAACAACGGTCCTAGGAAGAAAATTACAAATACAACGAGGATGATGAATTCGACAATTTTCCGGGGACCTATAGCTTTTAAGTACCAATTCATTTCAGCAGACCTGCTCCTTCAATCCAATTTTTTTGCATTTGCCAATTGCCGAACGATCAGCTTTGGCTCAAGCTTTATATTGCGAACGGGAATTGGCTCTTTTCAAATGAATTTATTCAGAATAAACGTGACGAAATTGTGGGAACGGTACCACATTATGCAAAAATAAATATTGTCAGTCGCTTGTTAAACAACGCAATCGGGGAACGTTCCCACATTCTGTGCTTAGCGCTTATCTTTCTTTTGTTTCACACATTAATATTAGGTCTGAAATGTTAGCGGGATATAAACTCTATTTTAAGGTTAAGTAAATAACCATCATCTATTATATCCCTTTGTAGATTCGCGAACGATTAACCGCTGCTCGTATTCGATAAGTCTCGGCTTTACATGTTCGTTATTGATTAACTGTCCAAGTAATGTAACTGCATCTTCGCCCATTCTTAACTTGTCCACATGAACCGTCGTCAAAGGAGGGTATGCCATCTCAGAATAATCGATGTTGTCGAAGCCGGCGACAGCCATTTGATCGGGAATTCGGACCCCTTTTTCCAATAAAGCCTTCGTGGCGCCAAGCGCCAACATGTCATTGGTGGCAAATAAGGCCGTTGGTTTCCTGTTTGAGAATTGCTCCAAGCTCTGGGTCAGACCCTTGTAACCGTCGGCAAACATTGAGGTAGGCGAAAAATAAGTCATACCAGGTTGGACTTCGCATCCCAATTCGCTCATTCTTTCGCAAAACCCCCGGTATCGCAATTGGTGACTTCGGTGTTTCTGAGGACCCGCAATGACGCAAACATTACGGTGACCCAATTCGTAGATATGGTCTGCCATCATTCTGCCGCCTTGTAAATCTTGATTCACAAGCTGAATAATGTCCTCTTTATCCGTCGTTCCGTTAACCATGACATAAGGCACTTGAGATTCATCGATATGTCTGATAATTTCCTGATTTAAACGACTGATCAAAATCAGCCCGTCGACTCTTTTTTCAAACATAAAATCCGCAGAGCTTAACGACATTTCCATGTCGGTTGTCACAAAGACAGAAACATTCATGCTTTCCGCTTTCATTAATATGGCATCCAGTATTTTCCCGTAAAAAGGATGGGATGCAATGGGATGATATTGGCGATAGATGATGACCCCAATCGTATTTGTACGCTGCGAAACCATTGCCCTTGCGACACCGTTCGGTTTATAGTTAAGCTCCTTGATAGCGTTTAATACTTTAGCATATGTTTCTTTGCTGGCATATCCTTTTCCCGATATAACCCGTGAGACCGTTGATTTTGAAACACCTGCCGCTAAGGCAATATCTTTAATCGTATTGTTCAATCGTCTCTCCTCGGCTTTCAAAATTTGACTAACAAATTAGCTCCGCAAAGGGTTAGCAAAGTAATTGCTAAAATATAGTATACAACTCTCTTCTTCTTCTTGAAAACATAAAGATTAAATTGCTTGATTATCCAACTAACTCAGGATAAGTAGCGGTTGAAACGATAACAACGGGAATCCTCGCCTATTCTAACATTATTTTTATATCGGACACAGCCGTTTGACACTCCGGTCAGCCGTATCGTATAATCCAATACGAAACCATTTGGTTTCATTTTAGGCATAACAAGTACGGCCGCTCATCTTTGAATGCGCAGGAAATTTACTAATGAAGATTAACGTGGTGGAGGGATAAGGCATGGAAAATCGTACGCAGGAAGCACTGCCGGATATTCGGAAAACTCAAATTTTCAAGGCGCCCATCGGCAAAGTATGGGACGCCGTTGCGACATCGGAAGGAATAGCCATCTGGTTTATGCCCAATGATTTTCAGCCCGAGCCGGGCTATGAATTTCATCTGAACGCCGGACCGTTCGGCATGTCCCCCTGCAAAGTAACGGAGCTCGATCCGCCTAACCGCTTATCGTTCCGTTGGGGCAAAGATTGGACGCTTACGTTTGAATTGAAGGCGCTCGGCGATCAAACCGAGTTTACGCTCATTCATTCCGGATGGAATGCCGCCTCCGTGACGGAAGCCGGCGAATCGCACGCGATTGTACGCGACCGCATGAATCAAGGCTGGGCCGGACTTGTGACCAAGCTTGGCGCATTCGTCGAGGCGTAAGGCGTATGAGCTCCGCTCCGAAGCATGATGTGTTTCAAGCGATCGCCGATCCTACCCGGCGCCGGCTGCTGCAGCTGCTTGCCGATCAGGAGCTTCCCGTCACCGTCATCAGCGGCCATTTTCCGATGAGCCGCACGGCCGTCTCCAAGCATTTGAACATTCTTGCCGAGGCGGGGCTCGTCAAAGAGCGGAAAATCGGCCGCGAACGGCGCTACAGGATGGAAACGGAACCGCTGCAGGAGCTTCGGCGGTGGCTTTCCTATTATGACCGCTATTGGGATAACAAGATGGCCGCTTTGCAAAAATTCGTAGAGTCCGGCTCAGGTGATGATCCCTCCGATCCGACCGGGCCTTCAGCTCCGAAAGCGGCGGAGTAGCGAAACTTTGGCGGAAGCGCCTGCACTCGGCCCGCTTACCTGCCTTTGCCTGCTGCCTGCGATGAACAGCAGCGTCCCGGCCAAAGCGCAAGCCGCCGCGATCATAAGAATAACCGTCAAGGAAACGCTGCTGGACAGCGACGTACTAAGGATCGGCCCGATCGAGCCGCGAATACCGAACAGCATCAGATGCAGGCCGAATACAACGGCTTCGCGGCCCGGAACGAGCCGGAACACAAAGGCCAAAATGCCGATATCCCATATCGCCTCGCCGATCCCCTGAATCCCGTTGCCGATTATAACGGCGGGGTAGCTGCCCCATAAGCCATAAAGCGCCGGTACGATGGCATAAGCTCCAATTCCGCACATCAGCGTATATTTAATGTCGAACCGGTCGAGCATCCTCCCGGCGATCAGAAAAGTCAGCAGCAATCCGATGTAATAGGCGATACGCGCATAACCGATCTGCAGATTCGTCAGCTGCAGCACATCGACCTGGATTATTTGGTAAATGGGACTGGCCAGCATATTGCCGAACCCGGCAAACGTCGTTGCGGTCAGAAACACGGCCAGCGTCCGGTTGCCGCGGACAAGGCTCCACTGCTCCTTGAAGCTGAAGGTTGCCTTTGTTGCGATTTTGGGACGCGTCTTGCGAAGCCGCATCGTGTTGAACAACAAAATGGAAGCGATACCGGCTGCAGAGGCTGCAATAAGCGGCCCTGACGTTCCGAATGCGTCCGCCCACAGGCCGACAATATAAGCGAGCGGGATCATGATGAGCCCCATTGCCATGCGGATATAACCCATCAGTCTTCCGCGCAGATCCGGCGGATACATGCGGGAGACGAGCGTCGCGTATGCGGGCGCTTGTATGCCCATCAGCATTTGAAACAGGAACATCGTCGCGACATAGACGGTCGGGTGCGGAAACAGCGCCGGCAGCAGAATAAGAAAGCGGCCGATCAGATTAGGCATGATGACGAACGGCTTGGGCCTGTCCGTCTTCTCGATCCAGCTCGCCCACAACGGCGAGAAGATAAGTCCGACCGCGGGCGCGGCGGCAAGCAGGCCGACCTGGGTATTCGTCGCTCCATGCTGAAGCGCAAACGGAAGGTAAAACTGATTGATCACGACATTGAACAGACTGAATAAGCAAGTAGCCCCCAGATCGACGCGGGCGTTAAGCCATACGCGGGGACTCATGATCATTCCGAACTTATAGAGCCTCGCCTTGGAACTGCGCTCTCTTATTTCCACTTTCCGCACCTGCAATTCTGCTTTGATGATAGCGCAATCAAGGCGCCTACAACATTGTAGCATAAGTAATAGGAAAATAGGGGGAAAATGTATGAAGCCGACCGGATCAAGATCCGAATCGGCTTCTTTCATGAGAACGGATAGAACGATCCTGAAAAACCGCCACCTATGCGGGTTGTTCATGGATGCTACGGGTTGTTCTTGGATCTAACGGAAGCAGTGGACGTTATTCCGCTCATTTTGTTCGATTTGAAAATCTAACGGAAGTATTGGACCTTATTTCTGTTTTTCGGTCTGAAAATAGACCATTTAAAATCGATTAAGAGCTGTCAGTTCCGTTAGATATCCAAATGGGCTCATAAATGCAAAATAAGAGCACAGAGTTCCGTTAGATAATCGAATGGTTTTTCGGAGCGATCTATTAGGATTGCCCGGCTGAAACGGCTTGTCTGGAATAAATGGAAGCGAGCGGATAGATCTTCATGGAAATCAGCTTGACCTGACCTTCCACCGCATACAGCTCCACTCCCTGGCTTGCGTCATCCGGGAAGATCAGATCGCTCATTACGGCTCTTCCGCCGCCGGCGAACACTTCGACCGACGACCAATCGACGAAAATATGCAGCTTGATCCTTCCCCCGTCGGGTTTCAGCGCGGCGTCATGCCGAACCGCAAACGCGGGCGAGAACGCCGATTCTCCGGAGGCGGTCCGGTCAATAAACAGCTTCTCCAGGGCAGCATCGTAGCCGACGACCGTTTCTTCGCTCCCCGACTTCCGCAGCTTGAGCCCGAACTCGGCAGCGCCGGCCAGCTCGAATTCAGCCTCCAGCTCGAACGCCTTGCCCTCCCAATCGATCGTTTGCGGGCGGTCCGGTCCGATTGCAAGCGCGGACCAGCCGAGCGGCGCCTCGCGCAATGCCGACAGCTCTTGTACCGGCTGCTGATAAAGACGGATGCCTTCATCCGTACGCTTAAGCGTCAGCACACGAGGGACCGTCATCGCGCTGCGCCAGCTTGTCGTCGGCGTAAAGTTCGCATATTTCCAGTTGCTCATCCAGCCGATCAGCAGCCGGCGGCCGTCTTCAGCCGGAACGTCCGACCAGGTGACACCGGCATAGTTGTCCCGCCCTTCATCCATCCAGATCACTTCATCATCGGCAAGATCACTGCTAAACGACTCGCCGTTGAAGTCGCCGACGAAATATTGGGTTCTCGATCCTTCCGGGCAATCCGGGCTGTCCCCGATGCTGACGAGCAGCACCCATTTGCGCTCGTGCGGGTGACCATCCACCGGAAGCTCGAACAGATCCGGACACTCCCATACGCCGTCATGGGAGCCTTCCGTCTTGCCGAATTCGCTGGCAAACGTCCATTCCCGCAAGTTGGGCGACGTATAAAAGCGGACATGATCGCCGGCGGCAAGCACCATGACCCACCTGCTGCTTTCGGCGTGCCAGAATACTTTCGGATCGCGGAAATCGACGATCGACTCATCGGACAACACCGGATTTCCGGCATACATCGTCCACGTTCTCCCTTTGTCCGTGCTGTAAGCCAGACTTTGCCGCTGTCTCGTACGTGACGTTGTGCCGGCGCCCGCATCCGCAGCCGTCTCGCTTGCTTGAACCGTGTCGTGATGGGTGAAAATGGCGACGAGGCCGGAGCCGCCGTCAAAAAATCCGCTGCTGTCATGCGCGTCCACGACGGCGCTGCCCGAAAAGATCATGCCGTTATGATCCGGCGCAAGCGCGACCGGCAGATGCTGCCAGTGAATTAAATCGGTGCTGACGGCATGACCCCAATGCATCGGTCCCCAGATCGTGCTCTGCGGATGATGCTGATAGAACAAATGGTACTCCCCTTCGTAATAGACCATGCCGTTCGGATCGTTCATCCAATTGGATGGAGGGGAAAAATGGTACTGCGGACGGTACTTTTCAACATATTCGGAAGCTTTCATATCCGGCAACAACACTCCTATCTCCGTTAAGGAAGGCATGGAGGGGATCGCGCCTTTGCGGGTGGTCGCAAGCGCGCCCGCCGCATTGGCGAACCGGCCGATCGCGATCAGTTCCTGCTCGCTCAAACGGCTGACTTCAATATCGCGCTCCAGAAGCCGATACAGAAAACTACCCAAAAACGCGTCTCCCGCTCCAGTCGTATCTATAGTATCCACGACAAATCCGGGTACCGTCAACCGGCTTTCTCCCCTGCGGATAAAACAGCCCTTCTCCGCCAACGTGACCAGAATAAGATCGGTCCCGTACGTATCCAGAAGCTGCTTCGTTCCACGAATCAAATCCGTCGTGCCTGTTAGAAATTCCAGTTCCTCTTCGGATATTTTTACGATATTTGCATACGTACAACCTGTGGCGATCATCGCCTTCGCATGCTCCGCCGTTTCCCATAACGGAAGCCGCAAATTCGGATCGAAGGAAATGAGCGCCCCCGCTTCCCTTGCAGCGGATACCGCTTGAATTGTCGCGGAAGCTGCAGGCTCATGCGTCAACGACAGCGAACCGAAATGAAAAATGCGGCATTCCATCACGAGCTCATCCGGAATGTCCTGTTTGCTGAGCAGCGTGTCGGCACCGGGGTTGCGAATAAAATCGAAGGTTCGCTCGCCGCTTTCGTCCAGATGAACGAACGCCAGCGTCGTTGCAGCCTTGCGTGCCGTACCAAGCCCCGTCGTATCAATGCCCGTTTCGCTCAGCGTCTTTCTCAGAAACGTTCCGAACGCGTCGTTTCCGACTTTGCCGATAAACGCCGTCCTCCTCCCTAGTCTGGATAAAGCCGCGAGCACATTGGCTGGCGCTCCTCCCGGGTTCTGCGCAAATAAAGGAATGCCTCCCTCTGACCGTCCGGCCGGCGTAAAGTCGATCAGCACCTCTCCCAAAGCCGTTACATCCACCATATCTCTCCACCATCCAATCTGTCTATTCGTCACGTCAATCGTCGCCGGCATTACGCTTGTATGACTTCGGCTCTTTATCCCTCCACAGCCCGAAACACCGGCCCCATGCTCCAAATGCGAATGCTCTCGACTTCAACGTTACCGTCCGCGAACAGCCGGATGCCATCGGCATCCGTCCTTGACGGATACGTGCGCGTCGTCAAGCTGGTCAGCCCGTTCGCGTACGCCTCGATCAGCGAGCGGTCCACTAAGATTCGCAGCTTCAGCGGTTCCCCGTTCAAAGCAATCGCCCCCTGCTGCACGCCGGACGGCCGTTCCCGGGAATCCAGCGATGACCTGCTGCGGTCTACCCCAAGCAGCTGCCGTTCCCGGTCGAAGAACAGCACCGTTTCCTCTTCGCCTTCCGGCGACCGGCGCAGCGAGATGCCGTATCGCTTTGCACCGCTGTCGCGGAATGCAATCTCGATATCCAACAGGTTGCCGCGGACATTCTGCAGCTGCCGGTTCGCTTCCTCCATGGTCACATCCCGCAGATCGAGCAGCAGACGCTCCCGCAGCTGCTTCGCTTCCTCAATCGGTTCAATGCTGAGCCTTCCGTCGCGGCGCAAGCTGAGCGATACCGGCATTCCGGCGGAGTGGGACCAGCCGCAATCGTAATCGATCTCCGGTGTCCGCTCCCCTTGGGCAATCGTGAAGAGCAGCGTTCGCCCGCTCACAGGGTCCACCATGCCGCTCGGACCGGTGAAATGGAAGTCTCCGACATCGATCAGCTGCGGCTGCGCCTCATCCGGGATAAAGCGCAGGCGCTCCCTGTCAAACGTGCCGATCCAGTAGTTCACGTCAGGCTTGGCGCCTTCCCCCCATGGACTGATCAGAAAAATATGTTTGCCCGTTTCCACCCCTTCGCATGCAAGCGGCAGCAGCACCGGCAGCTCCCAGACCGTGCCCAGATGAGGGTAGCTGGCATAATCGCTCGTGAAGAGCAGCCCTTCATACGTCCAGCTCTTCAGATCGGAAGACACGTAGACGAGCGCCGTGCCGCCGCCTTCTTCCACACCGCTGCCTACCAGCATAATCCAGCGGCCGCCGTCCTTCCATACGAACGGGTCGCGAAATTGGCCGAACAGCCCCATTCCCGGCTTCTGCTCAACAATCGGCTGCGCCTCTTTGTTCCAATACGGCAGATCCGGATTGCCGTCGATCGAATAGGTGCTTCTGGCGATGCCGACGCTCTGGTCCGGCGATCGTTTGTAATCGCCGGCTGTGAAGAAGAGCGCCGGCTGTCCGTTCTCATCGTAAGCGGCGCTTCCCGACCAGACGCCGTCAGGATCGATGCCGGCCTCCGGATACAAAGCCGGCGGCATATCCCGCCAATGCACGAGGTCGTCGCTCACCCAATGCCCCCAATGAATGTAATGCCAGAAAGGACCGTTCGGATTGAACTGATAAAACAGATGATAGCGGCCATCGAAATAAATCGGCGCATGCGGTTCATTCATCCAATGTCCGGGCGGATTCAAGTGAAACTGCGGACGATGCCGGTCATTGATGAACAGGCTTCGCGGGATAAGGCGGTCCTGCCCGGCGATGACAGGGCGGCGTCCGTTGTGCGGCTGCAAGTAGGAGTCGTAAGCATCCCTCACTTCCTCCGCGCTCATCACATAGTCGTATACCATCAGCTCATCGATCATTCCGTCAAAATGATTCATAATGAATGCTTCGGCGAGAACGTGACCGTGGTTGTTCCGTCCGATCATTAGATTTTCGCCGGAAGGCGAAATCGTCAAACCGGCGGGTACGGCTCGCGATGCAACTTCACTGCCGTTCAAGTACAGCTTCATGCTCGCCCCTTTCGGATCGAACACCGCAGCGACGTATGACCACTCGTGCCGCGGAAGCGTATGCTCGCGGCTCCACACCTCGGTCCATTCTCCTCCGAGTCCGAGCTGCAAGGACCACTCCCCGTGCCGGGTAACGCCCAGCAAATACCCTTTGGCTTGCTCGCGGTTGTGCTGGTTGACGATGGCGCCTAGACGGTTTTCAACGCCGAAATCGTAATGGCGCGGAGCGACCCAGACCGATATGCTCAAACCGTTCAGCGGCTGCCCGACTTTGTCCGATGGGCGTTCAATATAAGTGGAGTAGCCGTCGAAAAGTAATGCCGATCCCGAAATTCCCTCCCTCCATACCGGCTCTTGAGGAGGCTGGAACCTCCCTTTCCGCAGGGCGAATTCAATCTGATCCTCATTGCCGGCGGCCAGATCGACAGCCGTATGACCTTCTCCTTCGTCAAACGACCACCCGGCAATTAATAAACGGCGCCAATCGGCTGCAAATTGTGTCAACGGATTCGTACCTCCTGGGTCATAGCGGTCATGCCGGAACGAAATCTTTCGTTCCGGCATGCCGTGACCAAGCTTGTATTTTGTCTGCTTATTTCTGGGCGGCTTTGTAACGGTCGTAGCCGTCCTGGTACACTTTGAGCAAATCTTCAATTCCCATATTTTTCAAAGAAGATACATACTTATCCCAGTCGCCGTCGGATACGCCGTTCAGCAAAAATTTGGCCCGCATCGAGTTGGTGTACGTCTGAATTTCCGGCTTCAGCTGGTCGATTGTCGCCAGTTCTTCATCCGTAAAGAAAATGTTCGGATATTTTTCTTTCTGCATTTGCGGAACAAAGATGTTTTTGATATCGTCCATCCGCTTTTGGGCGCGCGCTTCCGGCGCAACTACGTTTTTGAAGTCTTCGCCGGTTATGACGCCTGCTCCGCTGAGCTGCACTTTTTGACGGAACTCGCCCGGGTTGGCAATATCTTTTTTCTGGATCAGCTTGCCGCTTGCGTCCTTGTCGAACCATACCCCGACCGGGCCCCAGCGGGTTTCCGCCGCCGTATACGGCTCATACAAATAATCCAGCCACATGGCCGTAAGCTCCGGATTTTTGTTCGCTTTCGTAATGACGGAGCCGCCGCGGGCGAGCGCGGAACCGTTGTTCCATTTCACGACCATGTCTTTAAACGGCGGAACGATCGGATAGTGCTTATCGCGGTCGGCTACAACGTCGGTATGATCCCACCATAAGAACGAACCGACGATTTCGGTTTCGCTTTTTCCTTTGGCGAAATATTGGGTTATGTCCTGCGTCAACGACTCTTGATCGATCAAGCCTTCTTCGAACCATTTGTGGAAATAAGCGAGCGCTTCCTTATATCCCGGCTGAATCGCCGAGTAGGACACCTGGCCGTTATCGACGTTCAGATGCTCGGCGTACGTATTGTTCGCGGGCTGATACGTTTTGTCGGGCGTTCCGAACGCGCCGAACAGATAGCCGATATCGCCGGTCCAGAAGGCGTGCATAAAGGTGAGCGGAATTTCATCCGGTTTGCCGTTGCCGTTCGGATCTTGCGTTTTAAACGCTTTCAAAACATTGTAGTATTCGTCCAGCGTCGTCGGCGTTTGCAGTCCGAGCTTCGTCAGCCAATCTTGGTTGATGTACAGGAAATCGGGATTCGATCCGATTTCTTCCTGACCGCTGCCGAGCTCCTCGCCCACCGGCAGCGAATAAATGTTGCCGTCCGGCGCCGTCACGATCGCTTTAATGTCCGGCCGTTTTTCAAAGAGAGCTTTAAGATTCGGCATATGTTTCTCAATTAAATCGTTGAGCGGAATAATCGTGCCGTCCTTGCCGTATTTCATCAGCTCGGAATCCGTGAAACCGGCTCCGAAGAATATTTCCGGCAGATCGCCGCCTGCGATCAGCAGATTTTTCTTCTCTTGATAGTCCGTATCGACAATTGTGTTCCATTCGATATGAACATTGGTCGCCTGCTCGATCTTCTTCGCTATTTCCAGCTCGTTGAAATCGCTCGGCGCGAGCGCCGTTTTTGGCGATACGGCTTTGATCGTCACTTTTTCCTTTAACGGGAAGGAAAGCGTTTCTGCGCTGTTTCCTTCGGCTGCGCTTCCGGTCCCCGTATTGGAGGACGTCTGGTTATTGGCCGGCTTGGGATCCGAATTGTTATTGCTGCTGCAGCCGCCAAGCATTAACGCCGCTGACAACGTCACGGTCATGATAACGTTTAATCTTTTTTTCATTTCGGTTAACCTCCCTTTTGAATGGCAAACGGACAATGGAAATTTACCTCAAAAGCTGCTCGGTGACTTGCCGGACATCACCTCCTCAGAGTGAAAAAGATGGTTCCTACGCGACTGACTTGATCTTCCGATCGGCTATTGAAGAAGGAATAACTAATTCCGATGAAAGAGGGGTCGCTGCGCTCTCCTTTTTCACCCTTTCACCGAGCCGACCATTACGCCTTTGACGAAAAAGCGCTGCAAGAACGGATACAGAATGAGCAGCGGAAGCGCTGCGACGATGATGACGCCAAATTTGATGAGTTCGGTCACTCTTTGCTTGGCCAGCAGCGTGTCGATATCGTTCACAAGGTTGCCTGATGGCTGGCTCTGAATCAGGATGTTCCGCAGCACAAGCTGCAGCGGGAATTTATCGCCGTCGTTCAAATAAATAAGAGCGTCGAAAAATCCGTTCCACTGCCGGACGACGGCAAACAGCACCAGTACGGCGATAATCGGTTTGGAGAGTGGGAGCACAATGCTGAGCAAATACTTGATATTGCGGCATCCGTCGATGGCCGCCGCTTCCCTGAGCTCGCCGGGCAGCTCCTGGAAGAACGTTTTGGCAATGATGATCAGGAATGCGTCCACCGCGCTGGGGAGCACGACGGCCCACATCGTATCGATCAAATGAAGCTGCTTGATCAGCAGGTAGGTGGGAATGATGCCGCCGTTGAAAAAGAGGGTGATGACAAAAAACGTCATGAATGCGTTTCTGCCCAAGAAGTCTTTGCGGGAGACCGGATACGCTGCCATAATGACGAGCACCGTACTAATAACAGCGCTTACAGCTGCGTAAAGAATCGAGTTTCGATAGCCGATCCATATCGCCGGGTCATTGAATATGCGGCGGTAGCCGTCAAAAGTGAGACCGCTCGGCCAAAGCCATACGTCTCCGGTAAAAATGCGGTCCGGATCGCTTACCGATGCGATGACGATAAAATAAAGCGGATACAAAATCATGATCGTAAAGAAGCCGAGGAATGCGTAATTGGCGATGTCGAAGACGATATCGGATTTGGTTTTTCTGGCTAACACTTTCGTTCCCCCTTAAGTTTTTCCCGAAGGAAAAACGCTTCGTAAGCATATGCTAAAGTTTATGCAAAGCAAAAACAGCTTCGTAAGCATAAGCTTTAGAACAAACCGTTCCCGCTTATTTTTTTGGCCGCCCTGTTGACCATGATGAGCAGCACCAGATTAATAACGGCATTGAACAGGCCGATAGCCGCCGAGAAGCTGTACTGGGCTCGCTGGATGCCGATTTTGTACACATAGGTCGGAATAATTTCCGATACGTCCACGTTCAGGTCCCCCTGCATCAGGAACGCTTTTTCGAAGCCGACGTTCATCAGGTTGCCGACCGCAAGAATAAAGAGGACAACGATGGTCGGCGCAATGCCCGGAATATCGATATGGCGGATGCGCTGCCATTTGCTTGCCCCGTCCACGACGGCCGCTTCATGAAGATGGGGATCGATGCCCGCCAAGGCCGCCAAGTAGATGACGGATGCAAATCCGGTTTCCTGCCAGATCGTCGATAAAATATAAAGCGGCCGGAACCATTCGGACTCGCCCATGAACAAGATCGGCTTGCCCCCGAACAGCTGGATGACGATGTTGACCAGCCCGCTTGAAGGAGACAGGAACACAAACATCATGCCGACCAGAACTACAGTTGAGATGAAATAAGGAGCATAAATCGTCGTTTGAATAAAGCGCTTTAATTTTTCCTGACGCAGTTGATTGAGCATGACGGCGACCAGGATCGGAATCGGAAATGCGATGACCAGGTTTAACAAACTCAGATAAACGGTGTTGCCGATGATGTTCCAAAAATTGTACGACTCGAAAAAACGCTGAAAGTTTTCGAAACCGGTCCATGGACTGCCCCAAATTCCTTTCGATGCGCTAAAATCTTTAAAGGCGATCTGGACGCCGTACATCGGCCAGTACTTAAAGATGACGAAGTATGCGACCGGGAATAAAATGAGCAGATACAACTCGTAATTCTCTCTTATCCGCTTGAAACGGCTTTGATGCCGCAATGTGAGACCGTGATTTTGTTTCCGTTCCATATTGCCCGTTAACCTCCAGCTCCGCGCCATGGTCCTCATCAACCTCCAGCAAATCGTAATCGTTTGCGTAAACGTTTAAATAAGCCGTATTAAGAGGGAGCAACCGCTGCCTAATCAGCAGGAACCCCTTTCAATCAACGTTGTCGGCAGTCTGTATTCCTTATGCCTTTGCTGCTCGCTTCTTTTTTCAATCCGTTTCATCATCACTTCAGCGGCGGTTACGCCGATCTCAAACGACGGCTGCCGGATTACGGTAAGCGGCGGACTCGTAATCTTCGTCCAATCGTAATCGTCGAACCCGATCACCGCCAAATCGTCCGGTATCCGGATGCGCTTCTCCTGAAGGCAGGCGACAACTCCCATTGTGAGCACGTTATTGGCTACGAATACAGCGGTGACATCCCCGGAAGCAAGCAGCTGCTGCGCGCACAAATAACCGCTTTCAAAGCTGGCATTGGCAATCATGACAAGCGATGGATCATAGGGAACCCCCTGCTGCGCCAGCGCTTCCCGGTACCCCTCCAGCCGCTCGTTGCTTGTCGAAATGCCGAGCGTCCCGGTTATGAAGCCGATGCGCCGGTGACCTTTTTCCAGCAGCTGCCGAACCGCCTCAAGCGAGCCTCCATAGCCGTCCGCCAGCACGTAATCGCCTTTGTAACCGACCGGCTTCCGATCAATAAAGACAACCGGATACTGGTTATGGACGATATCGTTTAAATATCCGACTTCCTCGGCGATGGATGCGATGATCAGCCCGTCGATCTGCTTCGTGTTGAACAGCTTGATTTGCTCCTGCTCATCCCCCAGTTCCTCGTTCACATTGTTGCTAAGCAGCATGTGATACCCGTAGCGCTTTAACGTCATCTGGATGCCTTGGGCAACGGTCATAAAGAAAAAGTTCGACGTGTCGGAAGGAAGAATCGGCACAATCAGTCCGATCGTATTGGACTTCTGGCTGCGCAAGCTTTGCGCGATCGCGTTGGGCCGGTAATCGAGCTCCCGCATCGCCCGGTATACTTTCTCTTTCGTTTCCGTCGATACAAAGCGTGTGCTGTTAATGACATGCGATACCGTCGCGGTTGAAACCTCAGCCAATTCGGCTACTTGTTTTATTCCGGCTCTCATAGTTCCGACTCCTAAGTAAACGTTTGCGTAACCGTTTTCATTTCCATGGCTTTATTATAATAAGCGTCAAAATTTCTGTCAATTGTTTATTTCAAAAGCGAAAAACCGCCCTTTCCCGTTAAGAAAAGGGCGGCGCCAGGTCGGTCATTTGTCCGATGCACTGTTTTCGGCGACGGATTCGCGTTCGATGATTTTGTAAGGCATATAGAAGTTGCCTTTCTCCGGCAGTTGCTCCCCTTCGGTCAGCAGCTTCACGATATGTCTTGCCCCTTCCGCGCCGATCTGCCCGAACGGCTGCTCGATCGTCGTCAGCTTCGGCGTCGTAATGTTGCTGACCGACAAATTATCGTAGCCGATCACGGAAATATCGTCCGGAACGCGAAGTCCCGCATCGTGGATGCAGCGCATCGCTCCGATCGCCATCTCGTCCGATGCCGCAAATACGGCCGTCAGTCCGGTTTCATCCCTTTCGGCAAGCAGCTGCTTCATTGCACTGTACCCGTCGTCGAATCGCATATCCCCGTAAACGACAAACGAGTGCGAGTAAGGTAATTTGTAAAAATCGACGGCCTGTTTATAGCCTCTGAGCCGCAGCTGCTCCCCCCGCTCCTGCCGCTGCGTCTGCAGGGCGGAAATCATGCCGATGCGCCGGTGGCCGCGCGACACAAGATAAGCAACGGCATCGAACGAGGCGCGAATGTCGTCCACCTTGAACGCGGGCAGTTTGGCGCTTTCATGCGCATCAAGCAGCAGCACGACCGGCATTTGCAGCTGTTCGATCAGATCATCGTACTCGCTTGGCATATGGGAGCTGGCCAAAATGACGCCGTCCACCAAATGACGCTGCGCGAACGAAAAGGCTTCGGTCAAGCCTTCTCTGGCCATGTTGTCGCTTTTAAGCTCATAAAGCAGCAGATCGATGTTGTTTTCGTGCGCGACCCGGCTGATGCCGCTGTATAACTCGCCGAAGTAAAACGACGTAATATACGGGATAATAACACCGAGCGAAAGCTTTTTCGTCTTTAGATTGAACTGCCTGGCTTTGTCGTTTGTAAAATAATTCAGCTTTTTCGCCGCCTGCATGACGCGTTCCCGCGTATCGGCGTTTACCAATTCCGGCTTGTTCAGCGCCCTGGATACGGTTGCGATTGAAATTCCGGCATATTTTGCGATGTCATTTATGGTTGCCACAACAACCCTCCGTTTCTATCCTTTGACGGGAACCGGCCATCGGCACCGTTACTAACTCTATGAAAAACAGACGGCCAGCGGCAGCGCCACGGATACGAAAGAACGGGTGGTGAGCTCGTGCCAATCTAATTTCTATTATTATACCCAATGCAAATAAGCAATGGTAGTTCGAAGTTCATCCTCATCCTTGCTCATCCTCAACCTTTGTCCGCTCCTGACGTCAACCCGCCGATCAAGTACCGTTGCAGCATCAGGAACAGGAGCGTAATCGGAACGGCGACAAGCACGCAGCCGGCGGCGAACACCGTAAACTGCAGCTTGGTCGTATCGGTCGCCATATCGTACAGTCCGACGGCTAGCGTCTTTTTCTCCGGTGTGCGAAGCACCAGCTTGGCGAATATAAAGTCGGTAAACGGGCCGGTGAAATTCATCAGGATAACAAACACGAGCAGCGGCTTCGACAGCGGCATGACAATGCGGGCGAACGTGCCCAAATGGCCCGCTCCGTCAATCCGGGCCGCCTCGACGAGGCTTCTCGGAATCGTGTCGAAATAACTTTTCGAGAACAGGAAGAACAGCGGCGCCCCGGCTGCGGAAACGATAATGACTGCCAGATGCGTATTGAGCAGGTTCATCTGGTTCAGCAAAATATAGATCGCAATCATGCTCATGAACCCGGGAAACAAGCCGAGCACGAGCAGCATGCTCATTAAATTTTGGCGCCCTGCAAACCGAAACATCGAGAACACATATGCGGTCATAAGAACGAGCACGGAACCCGAAATCGTGCTGATGACCGAAATTTTTAGCGTATTGGCGTACCACTGCATAAACGGATACTTCGTAAATAAATCGCGATAATGAGCCAGCGTGAACTGGGATGGGAGGAGTGATTCGCTAAAGAGCGTATCGCCCGGCCGGACGCTCGACATGAGCACCCACAGCGCCGGATATAGGCAAAGTACCGCCGTCACCGCCAAAAAGATGTAGCTGAACGTCCGGCGTGTCAACGTTCGTACCGTTTTGGATGCCATCAGAACGTCCCCTCCTCTTTAAACGCTTTCGTCCGGCGCACATTCCAGATCGCAAACGCGGCCAAAATAACAAAAATGAAGATGCCGATAACCGATGCGAAATTGTATTGGCCTTGATCCATCGACAGCTTATAGAGCCATGTGATCAAAATATCGGTATGCCCCGCAAATTGGTAATCCCCGTTGACGGGATTGCCTCCGGTCAGCAAATAAATGACATTGAAATTGTTCATATTGCCGACAAATTGCATGACGAGCAGCGGCGCCATCGAATACATGACGACGGGAAACGTAATGGATCTCAGCTTCTGGAAGGCGCCTGCGCCGTCGATATCGGCCGCTTCATACATATCCCGCGGCACGGTGGACAAGATGCCGATAATCATCAGCATCATGACCGGAAACCCAAGCAGAAAATTGACGAGAATAAGGGTAAACTTGGCCCATAAGGGATCCGAAAGCCAAGGAATTTTCGAGATGCCCATCAAGCTTAAATACTGGTTGACGGGCCCGAACTGCCCGTTGAACACGTTGCGTAATATAAGGGTCGAGATAAACATCGGAATCGCGTAAGGCAGTATAAAAACGGTGCGCCAAAATTTTTTGAACCGGATATCGTGCTGCTGCACGACGAGCGCAACGGCAAAGCCGCCGAAGAAGCAGGTAAGCGTCGCAAAAAAAGCCCACATAAACGTCCAAAGCGTAACCCCGTAAAACGTATGGCTCCATATCCGAAGCTTGAAAATGTTGCGAAACGTCTCGAAGCCGTGCCAATCAATCAGATTTGCCGGCGGCATGTTGCTGCGGGTAAAGTTGGTAAATGCAAGCAGGATCATAAATAGAATCGGCATCACGGTGAAAAACAAAACGCCGATCATCGGGATAGAGACCGCCAGCTGCGGAAAGCGGTAATCCGCCGCATATTGCAGCGTTTGCTTGAACGTATGAAGCTTCCCGCCTTCTTCCCTCCGTTTGCCGCAGCGGTAAGCGTCCTTTACGTTAAGCACATAAATGGAGGCGACGACTGCTGCCAGCAAAACGTAAATCAACCCTTCAACCATTAAATAAATGGAATGGTCGCCGTTGATTTGCCGGTATATTTTCCCCACTTTCTCCAAATGGGTTTTCGTTTCTCCGAGCGTAACGAGCGCCCAGATCGCATGCGGCAGCTTGGCAACGGCCAAATAGACGCCGGCAGCATACAGCAGCAGCAGGCATATCGCTTTTCCATACTGCCGGTTATACAACTGGCCGAGCCCCATAATAAGTACGGATAATACCGCGCTTGTTTTGCGGTACTGACGCAAGCGGGGCGAAGCATGCTCCGCAGCGGATACGTGACGCATTATATACCAGCTCCTCATTGGACGACCGCCCGTTGCATGCCCGGACGGTCGCTTATTTCCGTGCGAATCCGAAGCTGGAGCCTCATCTTCACGCTTCGTATTTCCTTCAAACGAGACAGATGCCTCGTCTTCGTTTACTGCTCCGCCGCAATGTTCGCCTTCATGTTGGCGACGGCTTTATCGAGCGTTGTTTTGATGTCGGCGCCGTTCCAAACCTGTTCCAACACCGGGGACATATTTTGGAAGAAAAATGAAACTTCCTGAATGCTCGGAATCATTTGCGCGTTTTTCGCTTGTTTGCTTAACGCTTGAATAAACTCGTCGTTTTTCAGCGCGTCTTCGTTTTCGATGCCCTCATATGCCGGCAGCACGCCTCTCATCTCGAAGTTTTTGAGCTGCATTTCTTTGGAAGTTGCAAAATTCGCAAACAGTTTGGCTGCATTCGGGTATTTCGAATACGAGCTGACGAAATAAGCGGGAACGCTGGCATAAGGAACCGGAGCGACATCGCCCGGCATTTTCGGCAAGTCCATGACGCCGACTTTAAACGGAAGCTTCTTGTACTTGCCCGCATTCCAGATGCCGTCCAGAATGATCGCCGCTTTGCCCTCCTCCCATAACGAAACCTTCACATCTTCCGTAATGTCGGTGCTCTTGACCGGCAAAATCTCTTTCAGCGAACGGTAGAACTCCAGCCCTTTGACCGCACCTTCGTTGTTCAAGCCGATATCGTTTTTGTCGGTGCCGTTGCTGCCGAAAATATAAGCGCCGTAACCGGCCATATACGTGTAGTTGTAAAGCAGGTTGTTCATTTCATATAAGAGAGCGTATTTATTATTCGGAATGTCGTTGAATTGTTTGGCAAAAGCTTTAATGTCGTCCCAGGTGTCCAGTTTGGCGTCCTTCACCAAATCTTTGTTGACATACATCAAATACGATTCAATGTTGCGTGGATACCCGTACAAAATGCCGTCGATCGTCACGGCATCCACTGTCGATTTAACCGAGATCTTATTCGTTTCGTCGGCAAAATAATCGTTTGGCAGCACCAGACCGCCCTTGACGCCGCCGGCCAGCTGATCGGCGCCCGCGACGAATACGTCGGCGCCCGTTCCCGCCGGACCGTCCGTTCCGAGACGGCCGATCGTCTCCCAGAACTTCACATCTTCGAGCTTGACCTTGATGCCATACTTCTTCTCGAATTCCTGAACGAGAAATTCGGAATAAGCATCTTTCATGTCCCAATAGACGAGCTCTGCGCCCGGTTCCGGCTTCAGTTCATCCGCCTGCTGCCCTGCCGCCGAGGAATCCGTGCCGGCCGCAGGCTCCGCAGTGTTGCCGGCATTCGCGGCTTGTCCCGTATTGGCAGCTTGTCCCGCATTGTTCGATGCGCCGCCGCACGCGGTCAAGGAAAAGAGAAGAGAAGTCGTAATAGCGAGAAGACCCAATTGCTTTTTCATACGCGTCATAACCCCTTTGATTGAAATGGATTGTAATGCTTGAAGAAAAAGAATTTACATTGATGTAAGTTAAATTTACATCATTTGTTCTTACAGTTCACAATATACAAGCAGATTCGATCACTTGTCAATCATTTTTTCTGCATCGATTTTCATAGTCGTTCAACCATCTCGTGCTTCATAACCACTGGAAACCCGCTTTATTAAGCCATTTTAACGCATAACCTTCCGAATAGATCGTTTCATTTTCGTTGACAAAGCAGCGACAGGTTCATATGATTAGGATTATATTGATTTGATTTTCATGTAAAATTGTAAATCTATATTAAGGAGCGCCTATATGAATAAATCATGGTGGAAAGAAGCCGTCGTCTATCAAGTGTATCCGCGCAGCTTTCGGGACAGCGACGGAGACGGCATCGGGGACCTTAACGGAATAACGGAAAAACTGGACTACTTGCAGGACTTAGGCGTGGATGTCATCTGGCTCGGACCTGTATATCAATCTCCCAATGACGATAACGGTTACGATGTGAGCGATTATTATCAAATTATGGACGAATTCGGCACGATGGCGGACTGGGAGCAGCTGCGGGATGAAATTCACCGCCGCGGCATGAAAGTGATGATGGACATCGTACTTAACCATACTTCCGACGAGCACGAATGGTTTAAAGCATCCAGGCAGAAAGGCGATAATCCGTACCGCGATTACTATTATTGGGGAATAAACGATGACGGCCGCGAGCCGAACAACTGGGAATCGTTCTTCGGCGGTCCGGCCTGGGAATACGACGACGTTGCAGAAGCTTATTACCTCCACCTGTTCTCAAAGAAGCAGCCCGATTTGAACTGGGGAAATCCGCGCGTACGCCAATCAATGTACGGTATGATGCGTTTCTGGCTCGACAAAGGGGTGGACGGCTTCCGTCTCGACGCGGTCAACCTGCTGTCCAAGCCCGAAGGTTTGCCGGACGCCGAATCGATGTCGCCGGATAAGCAGATTGCCCCATGCGGGCATTTGATCGTGAACGGCAAGGAGATTCACCCGATTTTTCAGGAGATGAACCGCGAAGTATTTTCCCGGTATCCGATGTTTACGGTGGCGGAAATGGCCGGCGTTTCGGCGGAGGAAGGACTGTTGTACACCGACAGCAGCCGCAAAGAGCTGGACAGCCTGATCGTGTTCGAGCATATGGACGTGGACAACGGACCCGGAGGCCGATGGGATACGATACCGTTTCACTTGCCATCGTTCAAGCGCATTATGTCGAGCTGGCAAACGACCCTTCACGGCAAAGGTTGGTCGGGACTTTACTTGAACAACCACGATCAGCCGCGCGTTCTGTCGCGCTGGGGCAACGATACCGAATACCGGACGGAAAGCGCCAAAATGTTCGCGACTTGCATTCAAATGATGCAGGGAACCCCTTACATTTACCAGGGCGAGGAAATCGGCATGACAAACATCCGCTTCGACAGGATCGAGGACTACCGCGATGTGGAAACCCTTAATTTTTACCGGATCGAAACGGGGGAAAAATGCCGCAGCCATGACGAAGTTATGAAGGACATTTATTTGAAAAGCCGCGACAACGCCCGCACCCCGATGCAGTGGGACGACAGCGCAGGCGCCGGCTTCGGTTCGGAAACGCCGTGGATCAACGTCAATCCGAACTATACCCAAATCAATGTCAAGCAGGCGCTTTCAGATCCGAATTCCATTCTGCACTATTACCGCGAATTGATCCGGCTGCGGAAGCGGCATGAAATCATTGTATACGGCGATTACACCTTATTGCTTGACGATCACCCGGACGTCTTCGCATATAAGCGTACCCTGGAAGACCAGGTATTATTGGTGATTACCAACTTTTCCGGCCGCGGACAGACCGTCCGCCTCGAAGAGCCGGTATTGACGCAAGAGCAATTGATTTCCAATTATCCGGATACCGGCGAGAGCATCAGCGAGCTCCAGCTTCGTCCATTCGAGGCGAGAGTTTACCTCTGTCAAACCGCACTATCCGAAACGTCGTTCTAAGCGAAAAAAAGAGGCTAGCCATTGAATTGGCTAGCCTCTCTTCATATCGACTTATACACCCTGCAAATGTTGTCCGTTCGCCCGTCGATCACAACGTTGAATGATATAAGCTGACGGATCCGTCTGTCCCTTTGCCGGATTACTTGTTGGCGATGCTCGTCTTCAAATTGTCGGCCGCCTTGTCCAGCACCTGCTTGACATTGCCGCCATCCCAAATGCTTACCAGCGCAGGCGTCAAAACTTGCGAATACTGGCTCATTTCCGGAACATTCGGCATCACCTGGCTGTGCTCCAGCTGCTTCATGAACCCTTGCACAATTTCGTCATTTTTGAATTTCTCGTTATCTTCAAGACCTTTAACCGCCGGAATGAAACCGTTCGTTTCATAGTCTTTGGCCAGCATTTCCTTGGACGTCAGGAAGTTTGCAAACAGCTTCGCTGCGTTCGGATATTTCGAATAGGCGGACACATAGAACGAGTGGGTCCCGATTAAGGAAAGCGGATATTGGCCGCCCGGCATTGCCGGAAGCGGGATGACGCCGACTTCAAACGGCAGCTTCCGGAAGCTTGACGCAGCCCAGCTGCCGTCAAAGTTGATCGCCACTTTGCCTTGCTCGAACAGCCCCGACTTGAGGTCGCCGGTAAGATCGGCCGCTTTGAACGGCAAGTTTGCTTTCAGTGTTTGCAGAAACTCCAGCCCTTTGACCGCCCCTTCGTTGTTCATGCCGATGTCGCTCGTATCGGTGCCGTTCTTTCCGAAAATGTAACCGCCGTAACCGAGCATAAACGAGGAATTCAGGTACCAGTGGGACGGGTCGAACATAAAGCCGAACTTGTTGTTTGGAATGTCGTTGAATGTCTTCGCAAACGCGGCGATGTCGTCCCACGTTTCGAATTTCGTGTCCTTGACCAACTCTTTATTGACGAACAGCGCATACGTATAAATGTCGCGCGGATACCCGTACAGAATGCCGTTGTAGGTCGAGGAGTCAATCGACAATTGGCTCATGCTGCTGCGGGTTTCCTCTTCGAAATAATCGTTTGGCAGCACAATCCCGGAATTCACCGACGTTCCCAGCGCGTCGGATACGATCTCCACCACATCTCCGCCAGTGCCGGCCGGCCCGTCCGTGCTCAGCCTTCCCGGGCTATCCCAGCTGTTGACTTCTTCGATTTTCACCTTAATGTTGTACTTCTTCTCGAATTCCTGAGCGGCATACTCCGTGTAGGCGCTTTTGCCTGACCAGAGGACCAGTTCCGCGCCCGGTTCCGGCTGCAGCTCGTCCGACGCCCCGGTTTCATTTGCCGCCGGTTGTTCGGATGATTTGGCGTTATTGCCTGTTTCGGACGCACCGCCGCAAGCGGCCACCGTCAACATCATGACTGCGGATAATGCCAGAAATGCAAGTTTCTTTTTCATTCGTTTCATTTCCCCTTTATGTTGTCTAAATGGTAAACCTTTTCCTGCCCTGCTGCCAACCCCTTGAAGCCAAATGCCTCTGAACAAGCCACCTGCAGATCTTCGCATTTATCCGACGACCCCGAGTGTAAGATTCTTTAACACGTATCATACATATAAATCACAATATACTAGTTGGATGATATAATGTCAATCATTTTATGATTTGATTTTTCGTTATTATTGTCACCTTTTTTCATATAATCTTGAAGTACTTATAATAAATGACAACTAAGCCCTCATTCAGGCTTCGAACAAAGGGACGTCAATATTATTGACAAAGAATCAATGAGTACATATGATTAAACTATTAATGATTTGTTTTTCATGTAAAAATGCAAAATGAAAATCAATTATGGTCTTAACCCAAATACAGGAATGCATGCACTGCCTGCATAAAACATCCGTTAGCTTATGCTTACGAAGTGGTTTTTCTTACGAAAAACTTTAGGAGGTTATTTTGTTGAGTGAATTTATGTCTTATGATCCGTGGTCTAATGTGACGACAAGGAATGGCATCCCGGGTGACGAAATCATTTCCATGCTGCAAAAATCGATTCGCCGCGGCTTGGAGGAGGAAGCGTTGACGGCCGCCTACGAAATGTACATCACAAGTCCTCAGTTTGAGGAAAAACTGTGGCGGAGGCTTCAAGTCATCTGTGTGGAGGATATCGGTTTCGGGGATTTGAACGCAGCCGTTTTGGTCAACACTTATAATCAGTTAAGGCAGAGCTTTCCGTATGGAGACGGGGATCGTCCAATCTTCTTCATCCAAGCCATTCGTTATTTGTGCCGTTGCAAGAAAGAACGCTCCAGCGACTGCATCAAAAACATTCTTATCAGTGATTTTGAGAACGGGAAGAAACCTGTCGTGCCCGATTATGCACTGGACGTGCATACCCGGCGCGGCAAAGCTGCCGGCAAGGATGTCGCCCACTTCCTGGAAGAGGCCAGCAAAGTCATTCCCCAATTGGAGCCGGATCTGTACGGTTACGAGGAAGCAAGACAGAAGCAACTGGAATATGCGCGCCAACCAAGAAAAGAAACGCCCGCCGCGAAGCCTTTTGTATATAACGGTTGGCAGTACTAATCAGCTGATGCAGCTACGGGAAGGAGTTATCCTATGACGGTTAAAATGATTTTGGATGTGGATACCGGGATCGACGATGCGCTGGCAGTCGCGTATGCGGCAGCTTCGCCGGAAATCGATTTGCTTGGCATAACGGTCTCTTACGGGATGGCCCCGGTAGATTATACGTTTCGCAACACAAGCGTCATTCTTGAGTCGCTGAAACATAACATACCGGTCTATAAAGGAGCGGACAAGCCGCTTCGGCGTGCAAAAGAATATGGCGGCGAGTTTCACGGCATGGACGGCTTGGGCGAAACGCTTGGCGAAATAACGTCCGTTCCCGATTATGGAAAAAGCGCAGTTGATTTTATAATCGAACAGGCGCACCTTCACAAGCAGGATTTAACGATCGTCACAACAGGTCCTCTTACTAATCTCGCACAAGCGATCGTTAAAGATCCGGCTATCGTAGACATGGTCGGCCGCGTGGTGACCATGGGCGGCGCTGTCATGACTCCGGGAAATGCAAGCAAATTCGCGGAAGCGAATATTATCATCGACCCGGAAGCCGCCGAACTCGTGTTCAAAACGGAACTTCCGATTACGCTGGTCAGCCTCGATGTTACCCGCAAAACATTGCTGACCGCCGAAGACGTGCTGCGCTGGAGAGAGAAGGGAACCGAAGTCGGAGCCTTTTTCGCGGACTTTACCGAGTTTTATTTAAAGGAGTACAAAAAATACCATCCGTACTTGAAAGGCTGCGCCCTTCACGACCCATTAGCGGTAGGCGTCGCCAAAAATCCCGCATTGGTCCGTACAATTCCGATGTTCATTAAAGTGGATCTGGAAGAGGATGCACTAGGAAGAACAACGGAAGACTTGTACCGGACGCACCCGAATGAGCCAACCTCCCACATCTGCATTCAGGTAGAGGCGGAGCAATTTATGGACGATTTTTTCGGGCTGGTCGAGAAGTCAATGGGAGAGTGAAAAAAGGTAGCGCTGCGCAAACGGGTTTGATCTTCCGATCGCTGTTGTCCCCGGATTTCTTGGAATTAACCGCAATACGGTTGAAATCCGGGGACAAAGGCGAACGCTGACGCTTCTCCAGATTCAACCCAGCGCGCTCCGCTCTCCTTTTTCGGAGGAGAAGTCAGAGGCGGCTGGCGCGCAAGTTGCGCTTGCAGTCAGAGAAGACGGAAAAGCATTCGCTACGCGGAAGAGGACTCTCCGCTCTCCTTTCAAAACAATAATAAGCATCCTGCACGAGGCAAAACGCCTTGCTGCGCATCATACCGACAGGATGGCTTCAATCTGCTTTCAGACCAATTTTCATCCCGCCCTGCTTGATCCGTGTATCAGCCCAATCTCCATCCCGCCCTGCTTGATCCTGTGCGTCAGTCCAAAATCCATTCCGCACTTCTTTCTAATGCCAGGCGCGCTGACGACGAACATTTCATTTCGTTCTCCTTATTACGTTGAATGATTACAGGTTTAGCTGTTCTCTTTAATACGTTGTGTGATGGCAAGTTTGAGCCGTTCTCCTTTATACGTTAAGCGATTGCAAAATTGGAAAGGGACTTTCGTTCCTGAGCGAAGGGGATAGTGCACCAAAGCGACTAAAAACCGATAAGTACCTCACCAGACAAGGCAGCTCCCCGCCACGACCTAAATTTGGCCCCCACCCCTGTTCCATCCATAAAAAAACCAGGCTCCCCCTGATGGGAAACCCGGTTCATCCATTCACTATTTTAAAAATCAAACGTAAAATCTTCGTCGCGCAGCGGCTGGACGTTCAGCGTGCGAACGTAGCCGTTGCCCTTCTTGGAGAAAAAGTCGTGCTGCTTCGTGCGGGTGCTGATGCCGTTGAACACGATCGGGTTCACGTCTTCTTCCGGGAACGGCGGCTCCTGTCCGAGATTCATGAATGCCTTGTTCGCATTGTAGCGGACAAATACCTTCACCTCATCGGTCAGCCCGATCGCGTCGTACAGCTCCTCGGTGTACAGCTCTTCGTTCGCGTGCAGCAGCTGCAGCAGCTCCTGCAGCTCGCGGATCGTGTCTTCCTGCTCGGCTTCATCGAGCGATGCGTGCAGTTCCTGCGCCAGCACGCCGACATAAAGACCGTGAATGCTCTCGTCGCGCAAAATAAGGTCGATGATTTCGCCGCTGCTCGTCATTTTGCCTTGGCCGGCCAAATAAAGCGGGTAGAAAAACCCGCTGTAAAACAGGTAGCTTTCCAGCAGCACCGACGCGGCCATCGCCATATACAGGTCGCGCGGCGTCTGGATGCTGCGGTAATAGCGCGAGATGACGTCCGCTTTCTTTTGCAGCAGTGGGTGCAGCTCCACCCACTTGAACACGGCGTCGATCTCTTCCGTCGTCGCCAGCGTCGTAAAGATGCTGCTGTACGACTTCGCATGAATTTGTTCCATCATGCCCATGAATCCGAGTACCGCCTTGCGCTGCAGGCCGTCCACATGCTCCATAATTTTCGGCATGCCGACGCCGCCCTGAACGGTGTCGAGCAGCGTCAAGCCGCCCAGCACCTTCATATACAGCTCGCGTTCCGCGTCGCTGAGATACATCCACGACATTTTGTCGTCGGAGAGCGGAATCTCCTCATCGGTCCAGAACTGCATCAAGTTCTGACTCCAAAACGTCGCCGTAAAATCGTCGTCGGGACGGTTCCAGTTGACGGCCTTCGCCGGCTTGCCTCCCACTGCTTTGTTCGCCGCCTGAGCGGATTGCCCGTCCACTTCGAGGGACTCCTCCAAGGCTGTTTTCAACGCTTCCATCATCATTATTCGCTCCTTCATTTGACGGCGCGCACCTTGGGAGGCTTGCCGCCGGTATGTATGTCACGCCGCTTGCAGCGGCTGTTATTTCCATCCATAAACGTAAGTTCGACCGTTACCATGCAGCTGCAGCGTTGCACCGTCCTAAGATGCCCGGCTGAACAATTACCTCACAAGCCGGGGAAAGTTCCGGCCCGCTGAAACGGCAGACCGGCTGCCGCCGGAGCCCTTTACGAAATGCGCTCCCGCAGCGCCGGTCCGGCGTGCTGCATCTTGATTGCTGTCACAACAGGCTTGCCTTCAAACAGCGCGTTTTTGATTTCGGTGATAATACTCTGCTATACCGCGCAGCTGATGCACTCTTCCACGCTGAGGTGGTTCGTGCGCGTGTAGTAAAGCGACTTCAGCCCTTTTTTGGCTGCGTACAAATAGTAGCGGGCGAGCTCACGGGTCGTTACGTTGCTGTTCACGTGCAGCACGGTGGAGATGCCTTGGTCCACGTGGCTCTGAATTTCGGCGATCAGGTCGATCACCTTGAACTGGTCCATCTGATAGGCCGATTTATAATAGAAGAAATTGTCCTGCGACAAATACGGCATCGGATAATACGTCGTCGAGTTCGCGTACGTGCGTGTCTCGATCTGCTCGACGATCGGCATCACGCTCGACGTCGCATTTTGCACATAGGAGATGCTCTGCGTCGGCGCGATTGCGAGACGGTACGCATGATACAGTCCCTGGCGGGCGACTTTCTCCTTCAAAGAGGCCCAGTCCTGCGGAGACGGAATGTCCATCCCGGCAAACAGTTCCTTCACCCGCTCCGTCTGCGGCCGGTAATCGGTCTCGATATAACGGTCGAAATAGGTGCCTTTGGCGTATTCCGAGCGCTCGTAATCGCGGAACCGCTTGTTTTTCGCCTGGGCGATATCCGCGCTCTTGTCGAGCGAGTAATAGTTCAGCATCATGAAGAACGTCCGGGCAAAATCTTTCGCTTCCGCGCTTTCATAAGCGATTTTGTTTTTCGTCAAATATCCGTGCAGGTTCATCGCGCCGAGTCCGACGGAGTGCATTTCCTCGTTCGCCTTCACGACGCCCGGAGCGTTGGAGACGCGGGTCATATCGCTGACGGCCGTCAGCGCGGCGATGCCTTCGTGAACGGTCTCGCGGATTTTGCCGTGCTCCATCACGTTCGTAATGTTCAGCGACGCCAGGTTGCAGCTGATGTCGCGGCGGATCGTGCTCGGCTGGCCGAAATCGCCGATCTCCGACGTTTCCTGCAGCTGGTAAATTTCCGTGCACAGGTTGGACATTTTGACCGAACCGATATCCTTCAGCGCATGGCCGGCATTCGCGTTCGATTTATTCATAATGTACGGATAGCCGGACTCGAGCTGGATCGTCGCAATCTTCACGAGCATGTCGCGCGCGCTCATGACGACTTTGCGGACGACCTTGTCGTTGGCGAGCAGTTCCTCGTACATTTCATCCAGGTTCATATCGTCGAGGTGGATGCCGTATTCCTTGTACACCGAGAACGGCGCAAACACGGTCAGCGGCTGGTTGTTCTCCGCAAGCTTATAGAACTTGTCCGGTACGATCAGGCCGATCGACAGCGTCTTCAGGCGACTCTTCTCGTCGGCGTTGATCTTCTTGCTGTCGAGAAACTCCATGACGTCCCATCCGAAAATGTTGTAATACGCTGCGCCGGAACCTTTACGCTGGCCCATCTGGTCGGCGTAGGAGAACGCGTCCTCCATCAGCTTCAGCACCGGCATAATGCCTTTGGCCGCGCCTTCGACGCCCTTGATCGGCTCTCCGCGCCCGCGCAGTTTCGACAGGTTGACGGCGACGCCGCCGCCGATTTTCGACAGCTGCATACAAGTGGAAAGGCAGTAGTTGATCGAATTGAGCGAGTCGTCCATCTCCAGCAGGAAGCAGGACACCATCTCGCCGCGGCGGCTCTTGCCCGCGTTCAGGAAAGTCGGCGTCGCCGGCTGCAGCCGCTGCTCCATCATGGAGACGGCCAGCGACTTCGCAAGCTGCGTGTCGCCCTGTCCCAGATGCAGCGCCACGATCGCCACCCGGTCGGGATAGTGCTCCAAATATTGCGAGCGGTCGTTGCTCTTCATCGCATAGTCGGTGTAAAACTTCGACGCCGCCATATACGACGGGAACGTGAATTCCATCCCGTGTGTCAGCTCGAACACCGATACCGCATCCTCGGGGGAATAACGGTTGTACACATCCTCGTAGTAGTCGCCTTGAACGAGGTAGTCGATTTTTTCTCTATGGGAGGCAAAGCTTACGCTCTTCGCCCGCACTTCTTCCATAAAAGCCGCGACGGCTTCCCGGTCCTTCTCCAGCCGGAAAAATCCGTCCGCGCCTCTTTGCATCAATTCGTTGTTAAGCTCAATATGCCGCAAGGGGCTCCACCTCTTTCATAAAATGTTCCACGTCCCGCGTCGTTCCCGACAGCTCGAATTTACATACGATCGGCACACGATACCGCTGCGAGAGGGTATCCGCGCTCTTGGCGAAGCCGGTGCCCCAGTTGCGGTTGCCGCTCGCCGACACGCCCCGCAAATAAGCGGCGTTGCGTTCCAGAAACTTGCTCACCTTCGGGGGCACTTCCCCGAATCCCGTCGTATAGGTGATGAGCACGAACGGCTCGTCCAGCTTCAAGGATTCGTCGATCTGCACGGAAGGCAGATTCAGCTTGCGGACAAATTTGCGCACGTTGCCGGTGCGGGAATCGAATGCGACTAACACGGGAACCACTCCTTACAAGGCGTTGAAAATGAATCCAATACATGAACATATAATCATACGATGAGCCGGTAAGCTTGGATTTTCGGTTGTCCCCCGCTTATCCACCGCATTACCGGACTTGTCCACCGCACAGTGCCGTTTATCCACCGGTTGTCCACATTTTATACCCCGATGGCGGTTATGTTAAACGAAAAAGCTCCATATGTAGATCAGTAGATTAAATTTATATCAATATATAGTGCTTGTCAAGACAGCTGTTGGAAATTGTCGGATCGCCTGCTGTCGCCAAAAGCCCGCCGTAACATATACTGCCTATATAGAATATGGGATGCCGCAATACGCAATACGACCCGCAGCGGCCTTCCGCGAATGTTCATCCGTAATCTCCGCCTCAAACCAATCGAATACGGATCAAGGAAAAATAGGGCGGGAGGAAGAATCGATGGCTTCCTTTGGCAAAGACAAAAAAATACCTCCTCATTCTGCAAGCCACAATAAGAACAAACGAACCGCAACCGACCGTTCCTCCATCTTGGATGCCCTCCAAGGGAAAAATATGGAAATCATCGTCGCCGCCCTCCTTCTTACGGGCAAATTGCACGTCGATTCGGTAACCCTGTATCGGGAAGCGACCTTAATTATCGGTTTGACCGGGAAATACAAGACGCTCGGCAACTTCTCCAATTTAGATAACATGGTCAATTTTATTAAAGACAATAAAGATATGACGCTGGATGAAGTGATCCGGACGTTTCAAAAAAAATGATCGAAGTCGCGAGGCAACGTGAAAGGAGGGTATCCGATGAGCGCTCATAATAGAGCGGCTGATAAAAGAGCGGCAAGTAATAGAGACGCATTTGATGGAGTTGCTTGTGATGGAGCGGCTTTTGACGGAGAGGCTTTCGCGACCGTGATCTTCGCCGTCATTTTGATCGGATTGTTTTTCTTTGGCTCGTCCGATATCGACAATCTTTCCGCCCAACCGACCGATTAACGGCCAGTCGGACGTGGGCATTGCAAGAGCAGCCTGAACCTGTATCGCACAGTTTCGGACTGCTCGCTGCTGTTTTTCATGCTCTGGATACGGTTACAGAAAAATAAATCCGCTGCTATCGTTCATGATGAAAAAAAGCCTCGTACGCCTGCAGCGGATCTTCGAACCACCGGGCGACTTCGTCCGCGCTCGTCTGGTCGGCAGCCGCTTGCATCAACCGCTCCCCGATGTGTACCGGCAGCGGCCCCATCATGGCGTTCGTCCAGGCCGTTACCGCCTTAACATAAGGTCTTGTCCGGCTCCAGTATTCTTCGCCAATCCGCTGGTCCCATTCAAGATCCCGATAGTCCTTAAGCGTCTGAGCCAGCCGCTCCGCACAGTATGACGCCGTATTGCAACCTTGTCCGGTAATCGGATCATTGAGGAATACGCTGTCCCCGCAGCCGACGATCAATGTTCCGTTGACGGACGTATAAGGCCTGTAAATGACAGGCGTAATGGCCGTCTGGAGGATGGCCCGCTCATCTGCGGGTCCAAAACGGTCCTGGTCGATTCGGCTCTCGATATCCGGAAAGTACCGGCGGATCAAGCCTAGCATACGTTCCTGAAAGTCCGATTCGGTCTTGACTCCTTTGAACGCATCCAATTCCCCTCCGGGAACGGCTTCAATAAACAGAATGGTAACGGGTCCCCGTTCGGTCAGCGCGGGAATTTCAAACATTTCGCCAATTCCGGGCAGCACCGTAATCGAAACTCCTTCAGGCGAAACGGGCGCGACCCCGTTAAAATAACCGACGATGCATTTTCTTTGCGGGGTTTGAAGCGGAGAGAGCTCTTTATCAATGGGAAACGGCGCCAGAGGGCCCGCTTTACCGGTCGCATCGATTACGAGATCGAATTGCTAAGCCAATGAACCGATATTGTCCCGGTATACTTTTGCTTTGCGAAATTGAACCCCCTGCCGCTCCAGATCGTTCATCGCGCGGGAGAAGGCCATGCGCTGATCGACCGAAGAGGCGGCATCCGCCAGCTTACCGGCAAAAAGCTTCTGATTGCCGATGCTTAAATGGATGTGTCGTATCGAAGGAGCGCCGTCCTGCACCGGCATGTGAAGCTGCCGCTCACGGCTGCGCGCCGGACTGAAGTGCACCTGCGTCGACCGGATTTTTCCGAAACGGATATCGTCCGCTTCCTGATCGTGCATAATCGTCAAATCGAAATCGTTCTTTAATGAATAGGCAAGCTGAATCCCGGCAGCTCCGCATCCGACAATGCCGATTCGTTGTTTCATGACGTTAGGCTCCTCTCCAATCCGCTTTCGAATTTAACTTCCCATTCAATCCTCTTCATTCCTCCCTCAAGTGCCGCCGAAGTCAAAACCGCCTCGTAAGCATAGGCTTATGACAGGTTTCACGTTAATATTACCGGAATATCCCTCTCTAGTGAAGATGAGCCATACTCCCTCCCCCGGTCAGCTTCTTTTTATCCATACCGCTGCAGTTGAACGCGTCCGATCGTTGCCCTTTGGACGAAACCGTGTTACATTGAACGGAATCGTGTTATATTGAACGGAATCGTGTTACATTGAACGGAACGTTTGCGCTTGTAGCGCGCGGGTGAAGAATGACGTTCGTGTGGAGGGTTACGTTTTTGAAAACGGTTAAAGTTAATGAGAAGCTCAGAGGCGGCAAGCGGCTTCACCTGAGCGGTGTGATGATGCTGCTTACGGTGTTCATCGGTTATCTCGTATTCGGTTTTTCCGAAAACAGCAAAGGTCCGGCCATTCCCCGCATGCAGACCGATCTTGGCTTCGATGAGCTGCAGCTCGGCATGCTGCTCGCGTTCAATTCGCTCGGCTATTTGGCCGCCTGCAGCTTTACCGGGCTGCTGACGCGCCGGTTCGGGATCCGCTTCACGACGCTGCTGGCGTTCGGCGCGATGGCATTATCCGGCGTATTCATCTATTTATCCTACAATTACACGACGCTGGCCGCAGCCTATTTCTTTCTTTACTTGGGCAACGGAGCGCTGGAGATCGCCCTGTCGGTGCTCAGCGCGCGCATTTTCGTCCGCAACACCGGCATGATGATGAACCTGGCCCACTTCTTCTACGGGCTGAGCTCCATTGTCGCCCCCATCTTCGCATCGGTGCTGATGGATGCGCGTCCTTTCGGGCCGGCGCTCGGGTGGGGCGGCATGTACCTCATCATGATGTCGCTTTCGCTTATACCGATGATTCCGACCGCGCTGTCCTCTTTCCCGGGGGATGATGTCAAAGAGGCCGCCCGGAGCATGACGTTCAAACAATATGGACAAGATCCGGCAGCCTGGCTAATTGTCGCAATCCTCTCGCTCGGCGTAACGGCCGAAATGGCTTTCGGAGGCTGGCTGCCCAATTTTATGGAAAAAGCGTACGGCTGGAGCGGTACCGCTTCTTCCGGCATGCTGGCGGCTTTTTTTCTCTGCTTTACGCTCTCGCGGCTTGTGCTGGGGCCGATTACCGACCGTCTCGGACTGATCCGGTCTCTTGTCGTCTTTTCGCTCTTCTCGGGTTTGTGTACGCTGGCCGCAGTCGTGCTGGGAGAACAAGGAGCGTGGCTGTTTATGGCTGCGGGCGCCGGCATCGCTCCCATTTATCCGACGACGATGGCTTATTTGGCCAAGCGTTACGCCGGCAGCAGCGATACGGCGATCACCTTTACCGTCATCATGCTCGGAATCACCGGCGTGATCGGCAATCTTCTGATCGGCGTCATTACCGACGCCTTCAAACGGCTGTTTGCCGGCTTCGGAGGCGCGGACATCGGCCTGATACGCGGTTTGCAGGCCGGATTTGTATTCGTCGCGCTGTGCGCCCTGTTCTGCTCGCTGTCGGCGATGCTGCTGCAGCGCCATTTGCAGCGGCGCGGCGAAGAGGTGTAGGAAAAAACGGACTTCCCTCAATTAGAGAAGGAAGTCCGTTTTTTCGTTCTTCAGCAGCGCTGTATTCGGATTATGCCGGGATTGGCAGCTCGGGCTCAGACCTCACACCGCGTCCGCGGCTGATGAAGTAAGCAAACGTCAGCGCAAGGAAGATAGCCATATAAATTGCGAGCGTGCCGATTTGTCCCCAGGCGGCATTCGTGTCGCCGCTCGCAATAGCCCCCTTGAAGCCGATAATGGTATGGGTCATCGGGAGCCATGGATTTAGCTTTTGCATCCATTCCGGCAGCAGCTCGACGGGGAACGTGCCGCCGCTGCTCGTCAGCTGCAATATCATCAGCATGACGACCAGAAACCGGCCCGGCTGATCCAGCCATGTGACGATCGCCTGCACGATCAGCGTGAAGGTCAGGCTTGCGGCCAGTGTGAACAGGATGAACATCGGAACATTGGCCACGTCCAGCTTCAAGCCGTACAGCAAAATTAAATCCGCGGCCACCGATTGCGCTGCGCTCATTGCGACGAACGTCAGCGTCCTGCTCGCAAAGCGGCCCATCCCGGACGCTCCCGGCGTATAGGATTCCCGCGCGGAGACCACCGTCGTGAAGATCAGTGCTCCGACGAACAGCGCCATCGAAATAAAGTACGGGGCAATGCCCGTTCCGTACTGCTCCACTTTGCGGTCGTCGTTTTCCGTCACTTTAACAGGTCCGGCGAACATATCGACCGTATTGTCGGCCGTATTCACGCTGGCGGTCTGTTCGGCGGCGTCGCCGAGCTTTGCCGCCAGCTCGCCGGATCCGCTGACCAGCTTGATTGCGCCCGACTGCAGCTCGCCGGCGCCGCTGTTCAGACGGCCTGCTCCGCTCGCAACCGAGCTCACACCGTCCGCCAGCGCTCCAAGACCGCTTTGCAGCTTTTCTGCGCCGCTGCTGAGCCGACTTGCCCCGGCGGCGACCTTCGCGCCTCCGGCGGCCGCTTCGGACAGCTTGCCGCCAAACTGCTGCAGCCCGCCTTCGAGCTGCCGCTGGCCTGCGCTCAGCTTCGCAGCGCCCTGCAGCAGCCGCTCGTGGCCCGCTTGCAGCGCCTCGCCGCCCTGCAGCAGCTGCTGCTGGCCCGCTTGCAGCGACTTGCCGCTTTCCAGCAGCTGCCGCTGACCGGCGCTCAGCTTCGCGCTGCTGTCGGCAACGCTGCGGCTGGCGGCAAGCAGCTGCTTCACCTGCTCATCGCCGGCAAGCTCGGGATGGGCCGCAACGAGCTGCTGCAGGCTTGCGGCCACCGACTGGGCGCCGTCCGCAACTTGCGACCCGGCGGCGGCCGAGGAAGCGAGCCCGTCGCCGAGCTTCGCGCCGCCGTCGGCGGCCGCCTGCAGGCCGGCGCTCAGCTTCGCGCCGCTATCCGCCGCGGACTGCAGGCCGGCCTGCAGCTGCGCCGCAGCCTGCGCGGCGCTGTACGCTCCGCTCTGCAGCTGCCGTTCCGCGGCCGTAAGCTGCTGCAGGCCGTCCGACAAGCCTGACGCTCCCGCCACAAGCGAAGCGCTTCCTTGATGAAGCGTAACCGCTCCACCGCTGGCCGACGCCAGTCCGCTCTTGAGCTGAAGCGTGCCGTCCGCAAGCTTGGCCAGATTCGCTTTCAGCGCGGCCGTTCCTTGTTCCAGCTTGCTCGCGCCGTCACTTAGCTCCCCCGCTCCGCTGCTTGCGGTTTTCAACCCGCCGGCAAGATCATCGATCTGATCGAACATGCTGCGGGTGTAAGCGGCCGTAATCTGCTCGGACAGCTCCGCTTTTAAATCCTTAACGGCACTGTTGCCGATTTGTCCGCCGATAAAATTGTACTCCCCGTTCGGCTCGAAAATAATTTCCGCCTGCTGCGGGTCCTTGTTCATCAGTGTCGTCGCTTTGGTGGAAAAATCCTCGGGAATCGTAACCGTCATATAGAACTTATTGTTCTCCATTCCATCTTGAGCTGCTTCCGCCGATACGAAATTCCACTTGAAATCTCCGTTCTTTTTCAGTTCCGTCACAAAATCGTTCCCAACGTCCAGCGCCTTCCCTTCATACTGAGCGCCCTTATCCAGGTTAACGACGGCGACGGGAAGCTTCTCCAGATGGCCGTAAGGGTCCCACGACGATTCGATTAGAAATCCGCTGTACAAGACCGGGATAAACGCGACAGCGATAAACGAGACGAGCAGCATCGGCTTCGTAAAGACGATCTTCATATCTTTGAAAAACACATTCAGCGGTCTCATGCTTTTGTCACCTGACTTTCCTTGGAATTACAAACGTGGAATGAACAAACTTGGAACTCATAGCACTAAACTAAATGACCGTTTTATTCAATTAGTCACCTTCGTTCTAAAAAATGACCAAAATTATAAATTGGTCAGTTGGTCGATTTCTAACTTATCATGCTTCCAGGCCGTTTGCAACGATTATTTTTGTATTCGATCCAATCGTTCGATCCAACTGCACGTGAGCGGTTGAAGCGTCTTCTCAATACGGGTATGATAAGAACAGTGCGGTTCTGACCGGATATACGACTTTCGTTCTGGAGTCATGACATGCGGATGGCTTGGAACGCCAATTAAACAAGGAGCTGAATCTAACGTGGCAATGGACCGGAAAATTGAAATTATAAAAGCTGCGGCAAAATCGTTTGCCCTGTTCGGCTATAAAGCGACAACGATGGACCAGGTGGCCCGGATCGCAAAGGTGGGCAAAGGTACCATTTATACGTTTTTTGAAAATAAAGAGCAGCTCTTCGATGAAATTATACGCAATTTCACAGAGGAGCTGCTTCAGGTAGCCGAAGCGGCTATTCGCAAAAATGATCCGTTCGCCGACAATTTGTACCGCTGTCTGCTCGATGTCATGGAGTTCCGCAGCAAGCACGACCTGATCGTGCAGCTCTCGCACGAAGCGAGAGAGATCGGTACGGAATCGGTCGTTAAAGCGATGCGTCACACCGAAGAAGCACTGCTGCTTTTTGTAAAGGATAAAGTGCAGGAAGCGGTCGAAGCGGGCGAGCTGAAGCGCTGCGATCCCGAGGTGACGGCCTATGTTCTGATCAAGCTGTTTATCGCGCTTGTCGTGGAATGGCCCAGCCACCGCGAGCCGCTCTCCAAGGAACATATTATGGAGCTGTTCGGCCTGTATTTTATGAACGGCGTTTCGGCTAAGTAAGGACGCTGCAAGTGACAGCACCCGTGCAGCGCCGGGAAGCGGCAAATTTACCGGAACAAGCCGGCGTACTCGCCGTATCCTTCTTCCTCCAGCTTATCCTTCGGAATAAACTTGAGCGAGGCCGAATTGATGCAGTAGCGCAGTCCCGTCGGCTCCGGACCGTCGTCGAAGACGTGGCCGAGGTGGGAATCGCCTTGGCGGCTGCGCACTTCCGTGCGGATCATAAAGTGGCTCGAGTCCGTGTGCTCCGTCACGTCCGCCTTGTTGATCGGCTTCGTGAAGCTCGGCCAGCCGCAGCCCGCGTCGTACTTGTCCTTGGAGCTGAACAGCGGCTCGCCCGATACGACGTCGACGTAAATGCCGTCTTCGGTATGGTCCCAATATTCGCCCGTGAACGGACGCTCCGTCGCGTTGTTCTGCGTCACTTCGAACTGGATCGGCGTCAGACGCGCGCGCAAGTCGTCCTCGTTCTTCTTCATCGTCCAATGCTTCGCGATAAACGCGTCGCGTCCCGACCCTTTCCGGTACATTTTATATCTGAACGGGTTCGTTTTATGATAGTCTTGGTGGTAATCTTCCGCCGGGTAAAAAGGACCCGCAGCCGTAATCTCGGTTACAATCGGCTTGTCGAAGCGGCCGCTCTCCGCAAGCTCCCGCTTGGATTCTTCCGCCAGCTTGCGCTGTTCCTCGTTATGGTAGAAAATGCCCGTCCGGTACGAGTCGCCGCGGTCGTGGAACTGTCCCCCCGCGTCGGTCGGGTCGATCTGCTGCCAAAATATGTCCAGCAGCTTCCGGTAAGGAAACACATCCGGATTAAACGTAATCTGCACCGCTTCGGTGTGGCCCGTCTTGTGCGAGCACACTTCCTCGTAGGTCGGGTTAACCGTATGGCCGCCCGTATATCCGGATACCACTTTGATGATGCCCGGCATTTCCTCAAACGGTGAAACCATGCACCAGAAGCATCCGCCCGCGAACGTCGCAAGCTGCTCGTTTGTTTGCGCCATCATTCACATAAGCCTCCTTTTCTTCCAACCTCTGAATACGTTTTTACCGCTGCTTCTATTATACCGAAACGTCTGCAATCTACAAAAAAACTACTCGCGGAGCGCATCCTTAAGCTTGGTCGACATCCGTTCTCCCGACGCGGCGGGCTTGCTCTGGCGCAGCCGCAGCCTGCTTGCTTCCGCGCGCAGCCGTGCCACTTCGGCCTGCAATTCGGCCTGCCGCTCCGCATGCCGCTCGTTTTCAAGCTGCATCTTTTCGGTTTCGGTCCGCAGTCGCTCGTTTTCAACCCGCAGCTGCTCGTTTTCGTCCCGCAGCCGATCGTTTTCGATCCGCAGCCCGTCGCAATCGCGCTCCAAGTCGCCGCCGGGTTTTTCTGCCCCCGATAAATCGTTCATTCCGTTCCTCTCCTCCACCCTCGAACCGATTATTTAAGCTCGAGTCAATCCGCTCTTACAGCATTCCGGATAAACATTGCCGCCAGATGAAGCGAATTTTTTGCCGATCCCAAAATCCGCGACATCATGGCGGTGAAATCATGAATCATCCCCGCATAACAGCGGTAAACGGCCGGCACGCCCGCCTGCCGCAGCCGCTGCGCGTACTGCTTCCCCTGATCCCGCAGCGGGCAAAACTGCGCCGTCACGATGACCGCGGGCGGTAGTCCCTCCAGCCGTTCGGCAAACAACGGGGACGCGTAAGGCTGACGGCGTCGTTCTTTGTCAGGCACATAGCCTTGCACGAATTGCTTCATGAGCCGGATGGTCAGCATATAGCCGCTGCCGTTCTCGAACACCGAAGGCTGATGTCCCGTCAGATCGACGGCGGGATAAAGCAGCGCTTGGCAGCGCAGCCGCGGCCCGCCCCGGTCGCGGGCCATCAGCGCGACAACCGCGGCCAGGTTGCCGCCGGCGCTTTCGCCGGCCACGGCGATCCGCGCAGGATCGCCGCCGAATGAGGCGGCATGCTCGGCGCACCAGCGCAGCGCGTCGTAGGCGTCCTCGACTCCCCGCGGATACGGGTGCTCCGGCGCCAGCCGGTATCCGACCGATACGAGCACGGTGCCGCTTTTCTCCGCCAGCGTCCGGTTGAATCGGTCGCGAACCGTATGGCTGCCAAGCGCAAAACCGCCGCCATGATAATAAACGAGCATCGGCAGCGGCCCCGGCGTGCGCGGGATATACAGCCGTATAGGAATCTCATAGCCGTCGGAAGCGGGAACGGTTTCGTCCCGGACCGTAAACGCGCCGCGGGCCCGCTCCGTCGCAAACCGGTCCATCAATCTCAGAAACAGCCGCATACGGGGACGCATCGCGGGCAGCGGCCTGCCAGTCATCCAGACAAAATGGTTCACCAGCCACAATAAAAATCGCAGTTGAACCGGTATCCCCCTGTTGCCGTCCATCCGCCTGACCGCCTCTCTGCTAACTTGGAACCTCTTTTACGTTAGCATTTCCCCTCTTCCCGTAATTGTTACCCTCTCACTCGTTATTTCCGGTTCTGATAGCGCTTGATCATATCGGTCTTGAGCTGCCACAGCTCTTCGCTGAACCATACCGGATACGGCTCCGGATGCAGCTTCCGCAAATATTCCGGCCGGAACAGCTCCATCTGCCGCTTATGGTAATCGCGGACTTCTTCCAAAGCGGGCAGCGTACCGGTCAGTTCCCCATTCTCGAACACGCGGCGCAGCAGCGGCTCCGCCCGGTAACCGGCCGCCTCCTCACGCAAATACGGATGGCCGGGATCCAGAAGCGTCAGCGTTTCACCTGTTGCCGGGCGCTCATCGCCGCGCAGCGTCATGAAGTCGCCCGCAGCCATTCCGCTCTCCAAATCGATAAGCCGGTAGATATCCTTGACACCCGGATTGGAAACTTTATCGAGGTTGCCGGAAATTTTGATTACCGGCTCATACGTGCCGCCGCCGTTTTCACGGGCGACCAGCTTGTACACGCCGCCCAGCGCTGGCTGATCCGACGCCGTAATGAGCTGCGTGCCTACCCCCCATATATCGATTTTCGCACCCTGTGCTTTCAGGTTGAAAATGATATGCTCGTCCAAGTCGTTGGACGCCACGATCTTAACATCGGGAAGCCCTGCCTCATCCAGAATCCGCCGCGCCTTCTTCGACAACAACGCCAAATCGCCGCTGTCAAGCCGGATCGCATCGAGCTTCTTGCCCCGCCGCTCCAGCGCCTTGGCGGTCCGGATGGCGTTCGGAAGCCCGCTGCGCAGCGTATCGTACGTATCGACGAGCAGCGTTACAGAATCGGGCAGCGCCTCGGCATATTTGTCGAACGCTTCCGCCTCCGAATCGTGCCCCTGAACCCAGGAGTGGGCGTGCGTTCCTTTGGCCGGAATACCGAACATCATACCGGCACGCATGTTGGAGGAGGCGTGAAAGCCGGCCAGATATGAGGCGCGCGCGCCCCATACGGCAGCATCGGCTTCCTGCGCGCGCCGGGTTCCAAACTCCAGCAAAATATCGTTGTCGGCGACGCCTTTAATCCGCGAAGCTTTCGTGGCAATTAGCGTCTGATAGTTGCAAAAGTTCAGTATGGCCGTTTCCACCAGTTGGGCCTCGAAAATGCGCGCTTCCACACGGATGAGCGGCTCGTGCGGAAAGACGAGCGTGCCTTCCGGCACCGAGTCGATATTGCCCGTAAATCTCAGCCTGCGCAGCTCCTCCAGAAATTCGGGCTTGTACTGCTCCTCCTGCTTCCCCAGATAATCGATCTCTTCCTCACTGAAGCGCAGCTTTTTTATATAGTCGACAATCCGCTCCAGCCCGGCAAAAACAGCGTACCCGTTGCCGAACGGCAGCTTGCGGAAATAAACCTCGAAGACCGCCTTGTCGTTCAACGATCCTTGTATCCAATGCGCATACATCATATTGATCTGGTATTTGTCCGTATGCAGCGTCAAGTGCTCGCAGCTCATCTATCCCTCTCCCATCTTCGCTTACTCTTCATATTAGTTTCACAACGCGTCCGGGCCGTGCCGGCAGTTGACGTGCACGACAAAAGCGCGGCGTATTCCGCCGCGCTTTACGTCGATTTGCCGTACCAGCAGATGCGTATCGTTCTCAAGGTCGGCTTCCCGGCCTTTACTTTAAGAATTGGCTCCCGCTTTGCCGGATTCCCGGTCGAATTGCGAAGAGCCGCCCCTTAATTCCCCGTCGTTGTCCGCCGCGGAATAAACCGGGGTACCCAAAGCTGCGCCCGCAGCCGCTTCCTCTCCCGCTACTATCTCCAGCTTGAGCTCGGCAACCTGTTTCTCCAGCGAGCGGATCGTCCGCTGCAGCCGGAATATCCGAATGATCCCGAACATGCCGACCATAAGTCCGCTAAGCAGCGCGGAAGCCAGAATCACGAGAATAAGCGGGATCTGCGTCGTCTTATAGAGGAAATTAACTCCGACCGGTTCGACATTAATAACGGCAAAAATAGCAATTACAAGCGCAAATAATAAAGCAAGAATCAAAAACCATTGCGTTTTCATTTTTATCCCCCCCGATGGCCTTCATTACTTTACGGCCTTAAACAACCGATTCTTTATTTTAACCCATTAACGTTATGCCATACAATTCAAACATCGCCACATTTTTCAGGAATCGGTCGTTCCCGCCTCATTCACTATTAATGGGGACTGGATGAAAGTAAAAATATAACAATGCAGAGAAGTTACTTAGCGACCGATTCCACCGAGGCGCAGCCGGCCAGACGACGGTTGACTTCGTTCCATCCCGGCGGTTGACTTCGCTCCATCCAATGCTGCTTGCCAATCCGAGCGCATCGCCGCTATCGCCTGTTCAGCGGTTTACGGCACTATCCCATTAGCTCAGAAAAAAGGGCACGAGCTACTCGGATACTTCAGGCGGCTTTACGGCACTATCCCATTAGCTCAGAAAGAGGCCCGGGCTACTTCTCAGTTTCAGCCGGCTTTACGGCACTATCCCATTCACTCAGAAAGGCTCGCGGGCTACTTGGCGGCTTCAGACATCTATACGACAGCTTTACGGCATTATCCCATTCTCTCAGGAAGGGACACTAGCCAATCGGTGGCATTAAGCAGCATCTAAGTAGGACTGTGAGAAAGTATTCGACGGTTTCTCTCCTGAGTCAAAGGGATAGTATCCAAAAGGATCCATACCCGGCACCATACGTTGACGCCAAGGCCGATTGGAGAATAAAAACGGCAGGTCTATCCATGATCGGTAAAACATCTACGAGAATACATCATTGAGAAAACATCCTTGAGAGAACATCGACGGAAAAGGATCGAGAGAGAAAAAAACAGCCTTTCGGAACCGCGTCCATGCGCATGGTTCCGAAAGGCTGATCGTCCGGCTTGGAAGCCGTTCTTCCTACAAGTCGCTGTTTGTGAAGTAAAGCACCTGGGGACCGGCAGCGCCCCCTGTCAGGCTAAGGTTGGCTTGTACCGTTTTTCCTTTTTTGTTCACTTTAAACTCGGTGAATTTCCACGCTCTCGTATAATCCAAAAAGCTGCTTTGCAAAATACTGCCCGCCCATCCGATTACGTAATGCCCGGCGCCTCCGGACGGATTGTCGTAAACGGAAATGAGCTTCTTGTTGTCGCTTTCGTTATTGATTTCGACGGCTAGATTATACATGACGCCGTAGTTGCCGCTGTTCACGACCGTGCTCCCGTCGATGGCATTAATGCCGTATTCGTATTCTCCCGGCATGCTGTCGCTCCATTTTCCGGATGGCGCGGATGAAATCCGGATAAGCGAATTGCCGGCGGTCGTATTATAGGTGAGCGTACCCGTCCGGTCAAAATGCGGGAACGTCCCTCTGACGTGAACATCGCCCGGCAGTATGGGCACTTGTTCCGGATGTTCGGGCGGAGTAACGAAGCCAAGCGTCGTCACCGTCACCGTAGCGTCTTCGTTGCCGCGCTGCGATTGGGCATGCAGCTGAACGATTCCGCTGACGGTATACGTATCGGGCGTTCTGGCGCTTAATTCGTACGTTTCGCCGGGCTGGAGCAAGGCGGTCATTTTTTTACTGCCGTGCGTGTTCATGTAAGCGGCAAGCGCATCCTGTCCGGCCAAGTCGGGATAATAATCGACACCCACTCCCTGTCCTTCAGTGAATAGCATGACAGGCTCGTTGGACGTATTGGTGACTGCAACGGCGATGTTGAGCGGTGCTCCCGTCATATTGGCATGATGCCAAAATACCCGAAACTGGCCCGTGACGCGGTCCCGGTAATACGCGCCTTCCGTCGTGGGCGATTCGGGCGAATCGCTGAGGATCAGCGCTCCTCCTGTCGGCGTCAGAGACGGCTTGCTCATCGGAGCCGCCGGCTTCAGTTCACTAACCGGGACAATTGTCTCTTCAGCCGAGGCGGCAGCTGAAACCAACAAGCTGCAAACCATACCCGCCGTCACAAGCCATCTCGTCCTTGTCTTCATTATTGATCCCTCCCAATAATATTGTCATGAACATCATGGTCTCTTGCGGTTCCGATTATGCGATCGATGCACCACGACATCGTAAGAAAGCGCTTCGGCTTCGCTCATCTTACAGCAGCACTTCGGTTTCCACGCTTTCCGGCCAGTGCAGCTCCACTCCGTGGTCGGTCAACAGTTTCTGGTATCTTTCCAACTGCTCCATGTCGCGCTTCACATCATGGGGAGCGATCCCGTTTATAACGCAGTACGAAGCCAACAATCCGGCCGCTTCGCCGATATTCCACTCCGTCGGATGAAGTCGGAAGCAGCCGTTGGAAATTTGGGTTGTTCCGATATTTTTACAAGCGGGCAATACATTTTTCATACGGATCGGCAGCAGCGCTCCGAGCGGAATTTCATAAGGATAATTCGGAATGTAGAAGCTGCGGTTCGATGCGGTCGTATGGTGCAGATCCAAATGATAGCTGCCCACACCGACGCTGTCGTCGAGTCTTTTGATCCCGCGGCCGCCGCGCAATTCCTTGCTCACGTCGTGCTCGGTAACGGTCGTCATCGCTTGAATGCGTCTGGACTCGCGGATATAGACCGACTTGGCCAGGCCGTCTTTCGTGCCGAGAACATCGCCGCGCAGCCGGATGCCGCTGAATCCCTTCCCGCCGTCCAGCCTTGGCGCATCCGTCTGCAGCCAATATACAAGCGACAACGTAAGCTGCCGGGCCGCTTCCAGCCGCTCTTTCCTAACAAGGAAGGGAACATCTACGACACTGCCCAAAAAATAATCGTTTTGCGGCCAGTTCAGCAGCGTCAGCTCCCCGTCGTAAAGCGGCCCAGCCAAATTCGCAGGGTCGAGAATACGCCGGTAATCCCAAAGCGATACAATCCCCTGCCCGTTCGGAAAAAGAGTAAACCGCTTCGTCCGCGTCGTATCGTCCGCATCCGTCGCATACCAGCTGAGCAGCGGATGCGCCGAGAATGTGGGGATAAACGATTTCCAGAACCGGTACTGCTCCGGCTCGGTAATCGTGAAGTTTCCGCCCGGAACATAATCGACTGCTGCCACGTGCGTAATGGCCTGCACATCGAAAGGATCGGCTGCCTCTGGAGCATGCGGCTCCAAGAAGGCGCTGCGGGATTCCGCACCAATGACATATTCCGTACCGGTAAGCGTCAGCAGATCCCCGCATTCGGTTGCGTCCAGCACGTAGCGTCCCGTCAGCGCCGTCTCCGTACCGCTTCTGAGGTCTCTTACGACGACAGCTTCCACGCGGTTCTCCGCCGTTACTGCCCGGACGGGCATCGTCTCGTACATAATCCGAATCCTTCCGCTGTTCACGTACGGGGCGAGCATATCCTGAAGCACACGAAGCGCAACGCGCGGCTCGTGGGCCAGCCGGCTCACCCAGCCGTTACCTGGATTGAGCAGCGGATTGTTCGCCGCTTGTTCCGTAAGCGGGTAATGATCCCGGTAATAGCGGCGAACCCGCTCCCGAAATTCCCGGTAGGAGGCGGTGCAGCCGCATTGTTCAATCCACCGGTGCTCGTCCGGCGGAACGGCCTGGGTCGTAAGCTGGCCGCCGATCCAATCCGTCTCTTCCGTCATGACGACCCGCATCCCTGCTTTGGCCGCCGCGAGCGCTGCCGCAGTACCGCCGAGCCCGCCGCCGATCACGAGAATATCGGCCGTTACATCCTGTTCCTTTTCGCTGGTCATCTGTCCTCTCCTCGCCTTGATTCTGATATTCCCTCGCTCGTTCTATCGATTGCCCAAACGTACGCGTTATCCCAACCGTACGCGTTAGTTTGTAACTTCAGACTCATCTGCGCTCGTGCGCCGCTTGGCTGCGGAAGTGAATCGCCGGGTAATGAGCTGCGGGCGCGTAATGGCCGAGCCGACGACGACCGAGTGGGCTCCCATTGCGAGCAGCAGCGCCACCTGCTGCGGTTCGCTTATTCTGCCTTCGGCAAATAAAGGGACGTTCAGCACGCCGGCAGCCTGCTCCACAAGACGAAAGTCAGGGCCGCCGTTCTGCCTCGAATACGGCGTATAGCCCGAAAGCGTCGTGGAAACGCAGTCCACACCGAGCTGCTGGGCATAAAGCGCTTCTTCCATCGTTGAGACATCCGCCATTGCGAGCGCACCTCTCGCCTTCATATAGCCGACGAGATTCTCCAGAGTGCACCCGTTCGGCCGGTTCCGTCTCGTCGCGTCAAAAGCGATCATGTCCGCCCCCGCCTCTATCAGCTCATCCACTTCTTTTGTCGTAGGGGTGATATAGACATCGAATCCGTCATAATTTCGTTTGACGATCCCGATTACGGGCAGCGAAACCGCCTGCTTAATGCTCCGTACATCCTCTTTCGTATTGGCCCGTATTGCGACAGCTCCTCCTTCCTCCGCCGCCTTCGCCATCCGCGCCATTATTTCCGAACCGTGCAAGGGCTCATCCGGCAGTGCTTGGCACGAAACGACAACCCCGTGCCGTACCTTTTCAAAAAGATTCATTGCTGTCATCCCCTTGCGTGATTGTTTTCCGCTGCTGCGGCTCCTTTCCCTTCAGAGAACGGTCCGGGGTCCGCTTCGGGGGCCGCCCCTTCCGCTGCGCCTCTCTGCCCAGCTCCGCCGGAGACGCTGGCTTTCACGACCGCTTGCACTGTCAGTCCCGTTTCGAACATGCGGCTCCAAGGCATATAGCAGTCCGTAATCCGGACCGTAATCTCATCCGTGTCGATATGAGCCTCCGCGAAACGCTCCAGGCTCTCCAGCACCATTTCCGCCACCTTACCCCGCTGGCCGTCCACGCCGAAATAGTTGTAGCCCAGTTCCTTAACCGGTCCGTTTGCGAGCTTGCGGCGGACGGCCGAGCAGTACCCGAAATCTTCCGTGAACCGCAGCGCCAAAAAATCCAAATGCCCCGCCGTCCGGCCATAAATGGCGTAAATCATCAGCTGCGCAAGCACGGTGCCGAGCGAGTTGGCGCTCGTATTCCAGCCGGCATAACCGGCCAGCTCAAACAAAACTCCTTTTTGCCGCAGCAGCTTGAGCAGCTGCAGGTCGCCCCCGTTCGCATACGCGACATCCGCGACCGCCACCGGCTTGCCGAGCCGCTTCATCGCATAACGGCCGTATTCAACCAGCTCGATGATATTGCGCTGCACCTGGTAACCGACGAGCGGATGCTGCTGCGAAACCGCCTCCATCATCGTTTCGCCGGGCGTGTTGACCAGCAGCACAAGGTCGGCTTCCGCCGCGCTTTGCGCCATTAACCCGCCGGCGGCCAAAATATGATATTTCAGACTCTCTCCGAAAATCCGGTCCTCATACAATGGCGTTACGAACGGCCCCTGTACGCTGGAGAAGCGTGGATAAAGCAAGGGGACCGTGCCGTTCTTCTCATTCAGCATCCGTGCAAGCAGCGTGCAGCCGGCTTCGTCGGCGCCGGGGTACATCAGCGCTTTCAGCTCTACATCAAGCTCAGCGATGCGTGCGCGAACCGCTTGCTGGTCTTTCGCCGTCCAGCCGTAAGGTGCAGAGTCGTCCTGCGGAACGACGAGAAAATCGATCGTTCCGTCCGCAACCAGCTCCAGCGCTGCCTTGTTCGCTTCGACGTTAACGGCCCGGCGGCTCAAATAATCGTCCCGGATGTGATCCGGCAGCTCTGCGCGGATGCTCGAGATTTCCTCCAATTCCTCCGGGAGCGCGACGCCCAGTTCCTCACGCTGGCCGATGTATCCGAGCCGGAACAGCTCGCGCCCCCAGTCGTCATAGTAATCCGGCTCCTCGTCGGCATTGGAATACTGCGGGCATCTCATGATGAGATGCAGCGCATACAGCTTCAGCCGCGGATTGTGCGCTTTCAGCCGCCGCAGCTGCGTGAGAGCCGCCCGGCACTCCTCCGCGCTGCGGCTGTGCAGCCGCGAAGGCACGATGCCGCCGTAGAGCAGCGTGTCGAGCGACACGATCGCTCCGTAAGCGTCCTCGCACTCCGCCTCCAGCCACCGGAACAGTTCCTTTGTGTTTCCGGGCGTTTTTTTGCGGCCCATAAGTTCCATATCCGGGCGCAGCACCGCTGCGTCGGTTCCCCGCGCCAGCAAATGCGGGAATTCGTAATTACAGGGCCGCTCGTCAAGCGGCAGGTAGACGATCTTCCCTCCACCGATTTGGTCCATCTGTGTATGCACCTGTCCTTTCGGGACGCGTTTCATTCGCTTAGGGATTGCTCCTTTTGTCCGAATTGCCCTCTTCCGGTTGTTATCCTTTGACCGCGCCGGAGATGCCTTCCATGTAATATCGCTGCGTGAACAGAAACACAAGGATGATCGGCACGACCGAGATGATCGTCCCCGCCGCTATCCAGCCGAAGTTGTACGAGAACTGGCCGTTCAAGTACGTCAGCGCGGCTGCAAGCGGATACTGCGAAGGATCGTCCAGTACGACGATCGGCCACAGGAAGTTGTTCCAGTAAGCCATAAATTCCAGCAGCGCGACGACCGCAAGGCCGGGCTTCACCATCGGAAGCATCAGCTGCCACCAGATGCGCAGCTCGGAGGCGCCGTCGATTTTGCCGGAATCCCGAATGTCGTCTGGCACGCCCATGAACGTCTGGCGCAGCAGAAAAATATTAAAAACCGATACGGCCGACGGCAGCACGACGCCGATGTAAGTGCCTAGCAGATGGAGCCAGCGCAGCGTCAAGTAGTGGACAACCAGCGCCGTCGAAGACGGGATGATCATCGTTGAAATCAGGATGCCGAATACGAGCCCGCGCCCCCGGAAATGCAGTTTGGCGAGCGGATAGGCGGTCAGAGCGGACAGAATCAGGTTGAGCACGAGACCCATCGCGGTAATGATGAGCGTATTGCCGATATATTTGGGAAAGTTCATGAAATCCCATACTTGCGTGTAATTATCGAGCTTGACGAACGTTGGAAAAATGGCCGGCGGGTACGAAAAAACGTTTTTTCCCGGCATAAGCGACACGCTGAGCAGCCACAGAAACGGTCCCGTCATGAACAGCGCGAGCAGGGCGAGCAGCGCATAGCCGACGATGTAACTGAGCGTTTTGCCCGCTGTCCGGGTTCGCTTCGCGCCGCGCTCCACTGAACGCTGCAGCGCCGGCTGAGTGATTGCGGTCTTATTCATCAGTACGGATTGACACCGCCTTTCTGATTGACCTTGAACATCACGATGCTCAGCAGACCGATGATGACGCTGACGACAAGGCCAAGCGCCGACGCATAACCGAAATTAAACTGCATAATGCCCTGCTGATAGATATAGAGGCTGGAAGTGAGCGTCGACGTTCCCGGACCGCCTTTGGTCAATACGAACATTTCGTCGAATACGCGGATGGCCGCCATCAGCGAAATCAGGCTGCAAAAAAACACGTACGGACGCAGCAGCGGGATCGTAATGCGGGCAATGACCTGCAGACGCGTGGCGCCGTCGACAACAGCCGCTTCGTAGAGATCGCCCGGAATCGCCTGCAGCCCGGCCAGATAAAGCATCATATAATAGCCGAGCCCTTTCCACATCGTAATGAACATAAGCACGTACAGCGCCGTTTTGCTGCTGGACAGCCACCCAACCTTGGAATGAATGATTCCGAGCTCCATGAGCACATAATTGACGACCCCGTTGCTGCTCAGAAGCCAGTTCCATATAAGCGCCACCGCCACCATCGAAGTGACGACGGGAATGTAGAAGGCGGTCCGGAAGCCTTTGATGCCCGGCAGCTTGCTGTTTACAAGGATCGCCATCAAGATGGAAATAATCTGGATAAACGGGACGATGATGATATACAGCATCGAATTCCAAAGCGAGATCAGAAAGCTGCGGTCGCCTAACGCCCGCTCGAAATTATGGAAGCCGACAAACTTCGTCTCTCCAAGCACGGAGTAATTGGTCAGAGCAAGCGGAACGCTGTACACGATCGGAAAAATAACGAACACGCCGACAACGAGCAAGCCCGGAGCCATGAATGTCCATGCCGTCAAAGCATCGGAGCGCAGCCGCTTTACGCGCACTTACGTCACCACCTTCGAGTTAATCTGAGCAGATCGCCTTCTGGCGGCTGTTTTGCGGCTTAGCTGCCGCTGGCGATAATGTCGTTGACCTGGTTGGCCGCCGAATCCACGCCCGCTTTCACGTCGCCTCCGTCCAGCATAATTTTTTGCAGCTCACGGGCGATTGCGCTGTTGATATCGGAAGCCATCGGGACACCAAGGAAATACTCCTGCGCTTTGTCCAGGCTCTGCGCGGAGGCGATCTTCGCCTGCGATTCCAGCGTATTATCCGATTGGGAAAAGAACGGGTCCTTAATCGATTCCTTCGTCGACGGCAGCGTGTTGGAGTCTTTGGAAAATGCGGTTTGATTCTCGGCATTCGTAATAAATGCGGCAAATTCAGCCGCCTGCTGCGGATTTTTGGATCCTTTCGGCACGACGACGTTCATCGAGTTGGAATAGCGCAAATCGCCTTTGCCCGTCGGCAGCGGCACCGCCACCGTGTTATTGTAGACATCCGGCGCCGCGGTCTTCAGGAAGTTAATGAACGAAGGACCGGACAGCTCGAAGGCCACCTGCTCGCTGGAGTAGTATTGGATCTGCTTGTCGAAGTTCGCATCGTCCTTAAGGATAACTCCCTCGTCGACGAGCTTTTTCAATTCCGCGACCGCGGCAATGCCGTCTTCGCTGTCGAAAGCGGCTTTCTGGCGGTCCGCATCCAGAATCGGCACGCCTTCGCTCGGGAACAGGTTGGCCGCGAACTGGGTTGCGAAGCCTGCCGCTCCGGCCTTTGCCTTGATTTGCCGCGACCAGTCGTACAGCTCTTCTTTCGTTTTTGGCGGATTCGCAGGATCGAGGCCGGCTTTTTGCAGCAAACTTTTATTCATGTAAAGCACCTGTGTGCCGGTATACCACGGCAGCGCGTACGGCTTCCCGTCGAATACGGTGGAGTTGAATATGCCGTCAAAAAAACTGCTTTTTACATCGTCGCCCACAAGACTCGTCAAGTCTGCAAGCGCACCTTTGGTCGCAAGCTGGTTGGCAAACTCCGTGTTCAAGTTAACCACGTCGGGAGCATCTCCGCCGGCAGCCGTCGCCAGCAGCTTGCTTTGGATCGCATCATAAGGATAGTCCTTCCAATCAACCGTGACGCCGGGATGGGATTGCTCATACTTGTCGATCAGCCCGTTGAAAAAATCGTTGAACTTCGGCTGCAGCGAAATGGTCCAGAACTGCAGCGTCACCTGCTTGGCCGCGGATTGTCCGCCTTCACCGGTACTTTCGGAAGTATTATCACCTCCGGAATTTCCGCATGCGCTCGTAACCAGAATAAGCGTCCCAAGCGTACCGACCAGCAGACTTTTGACTTTTCCTCTTCCCATAGTGTCAACATCCTCTCCCTGGTTATCGTGACAATATATAAATAAATGAACGTGAAACCGAAGGTTAGCGATCATGCAGACTGCGGGGGCGTTCCGCGGCGGAACGCTTTAACGGCGGAAGATTGACAGGGTCAATAATTAAGGACGTGAATTCGTTATAGTTTAGGAAAATTACCGTGCGTGCAGAGAAAGAACGGCAGGAAAAAAACATTTTAAGATGAGCAAAAAAAGGAATAACCCGCCTGTTAAAGTCAGGAAATCTTCTATCAATCTCACATCGTTGTTACTGACATTATATCACCGTTTCAAAGATTTGGAAGTGTTTTTCTCCTATTTTTTCGAAAAATGTGGATAATTCTGCTTTTTATCATCTCTATGCCTGATATGCGGACTTGATGCGGATTGCATACATCCATCTGTTGGCCCTACGGCGTTGACAGCCATCACGCGCCGTCGCACCTCCCGCAGGGCACCAGTTACGTCTGACGTTCTTCCTATTTCCCGGGAAATTCGACGGTTGCGGCTGTTTTCACGACTTCGTGTCGAAGACGATTCCGCTTCCGAAACGCTTTTTGACATTATCGGTCCCGGAGCGCTTTAGACGACATAGACGTGCTATACTTATTGAACACACTCTTAGGAAGCCAAGCCGATCCAGACGTCAAAGGAGATTCCCGTTTATGATTCATGGCGCAAGCGACATCAAACAAAAAGCCAGGCTCTCAAACAAGTGGCTCATCCTCGCCAATGTAACTTTCGGCACGTTCATGTCGACTTTGGACGCCAGCATTGCCAATGTCGCCCTGCCGACCATTTCAAGCGACATAGGCGTACCGATTACAATCGCGCAATGGGTGCTGACCTCTTACCTGCTCACCATATGCGCGATCCTTCCCGTAATGGGCAAAATATCCGATATTTTCGGGCGGACACGGGTGTACAATTACGGGTTTCTGCTGTTTGCCGCCGGTTCGGCCATGTGCGGCCTTTCCGAATCGTTCGGGACGCTTATCGTTGCACGTGTGCTGCAAGCGCTCGGGGCGGCCAGCCTCATGTCGAACAGTCAGGCTATCATTGCGGAAACGTTCGCCTCGGGCGGCCGGGGACGCGCGATCGGCATTACAGGCACGATGGTGTCGCTCGGTGCGCTCACCGGACCCGGAATCGGAGGCATCCTCGTCGACCGGCTCGGCTGGCCTTCGATTTTTTGGATCAATGTGCCGATCGGTCTGATCGGGTTCATCGTAGGCTTATTCATTCTTCCGCGCAGCGGCAAGCAGCGCCGGGTCGGGCCGTTCGACTATATCGGCTCCGCTTTGTTCATAGCAGGCAGCATTTCGTTCCTCTACACGGTGTCGAACGGTCAAGCCTGGGGCTGGTCCTCGGCAGCGACAATAACCGGAGGCGCATTCGCCGCCGCGCTCCTGACCGGCTTCGGACTGTGGGAGAGACGGACCGCCAATCCGATGATGGACTTCACCCTGTACCGGGTTCCCGCCTTTGCCATCGGAAATGTAACGGCATTCTTGTCGTTTGTCGCCATGTTTTTCACCAATGTGATGATGCCTTTCTATATGCAAAAGGTGCTTGGCTACAGCGCCGAGCTTACCGGCTACACGATGATGCTTTATCCGCTGACGATGGCTGTTATCGCCCCTTTTTCCGGGTGGCTGTCGGACCGGATCGGTTCAAGTCTTCTCACCACGCTCGGCCTGTCGGTGAACGCGCTCGGCTTCGGACTGCTCACCACACTTTCGACACACGAGAGTCCCTGGGCCGTCGGGCTGCACTTGTGTCTGTTCGGTCTCGGCGGCGGACTGTTTCAGTCGCCCAACAATTCCAGCGTGCTTGGCTCCGTGCCGCCGGCGAAGCTGGGTACGGCGGGCGGGCTGAACGCGCTGGTGCGCAACGTCGGTATGGTCCTCGGCACTTCCTTTTCCGTCTCGCTTTATTCGACACGGCTGTACCACTTGTCGGACGGAAGCCCGGCGCCGGCGGCAGAAGCAATGATGGCCAGCCTTCATACTGTTTTTTGGACGGCCATGGGAATTTGTCTGCTGGCGCTGCTCGTGTCCACAAGACGGCTGTTCATCCAAAAAATATAACAGTGGAGAAGGGCCGCCAGCTGACCGAGGAAGCGGACGTCATGCTCACCCAGCTGGCCCTGACGCAAAAAAACGGATCGAACGGATCGTTCCAACGACGGGAACGAATCCGAGCGATCCGTTTTGCATGAAATGAGAGCAGTTCAGAGCTATTTCATATACAAACGCCCGACTTCCTCCCATATTTCGCCCGGAGCGAGCGAAAACAATCCGATTTCGTCGGCCGGCAGGTCGGTATTCGGAGCGTTAACGAGATTGATTTGCGGCTCGGGACAGAAGAAGCCTTCGGTGGCGGAGTTGTTCCAGAACATCCACTGCTTGTACGAGGTGCCGACATCGTACACAAGCGTAATTCCGAGTCTGATGTCCGTCAGCTCCATCCGGTTGCGGCCGTTGCGGGGAACCGCGGTATAATGATTGTCCATCGCTTCGTAAAACGGATATATGCCCTCGTCCCGAAGCAGTTCCTCCTGCAATGAAAGCGGCTGTAATATTCCGGTCGGCAGTTTGCGTTCATTCAGCTCCCAGCGGCTGCCGATCGTCAGCTTGACGCGGTAGTCCTGAGCTCTGCTCCCCGGGACAAACGGCGCATTGATTGCGGTATGAAAGGCAAGCAGACAGGGCATCGTTTCTTCGCCATAGTTGCGGATCTTCAGGTGCTGGCACAGTCCGTCCGCGCTGAGGCTGTAGCGAAGCTGGATTTTGAAGCGGAACGGCAGGTAGCGGTAGACGGGATGATGCTCATCGACGTTCAGAGCGACGACGACAAAACTTTCGCGGCCGCTGTGGCCGTACTGTTCCATTTCCCAAGGGATCCCGTGCACGAAACCGTGCAGACGGTTGCCGGTCTCCGGTTCATTAACGGGAAGCTGGTACATCTTGCCGTTCCAAGGAAACTTTCCGTCTTCATAGCGGTTCGGCGGAAACAGCACCGGAATTCCCCATACGCCCGGATTTTGCCTGAACCTCTCCATTTCGCCCATTTCGGGTTCGCGCAAAAAACGGTAACCGCTTTCCACATCGCGAAATGCGATCAGGTTGCCGCCGATTTCGGGAAGCATGACCGCCTCATACCGGTCCGCCCGCAAATAAATCGCTCTATCGCCCTGGTATATCCCCTCAAAAGCGCTGCACTGACTCATTGTCCCAATCTCCTTTCTTCCCGATCTACTTTAGAGTATCACACTCCGGGACGATGTTCCATGAAAGCTGCGCAGCCTCCGAAAAAAGCAATAAGCGCGGAAGATTGCTCTCCGCGCTCCGGTTTCATGTCCCGTGTTTGACTTAGTCATGGTCTTGGTCTTGCTCTTGATATTACAAGGCTCGAATCCATATCGAGCCGCCCTACTGCTCTATTATAAAACTTTGGTGAAAACGGGTGCGGAGCGGCTGGTTTGGAGTCGGAGAAGCGTCAGCGGTCGCCTTTGTTCACGAATCGTTACCCTATTAGGGTAAATTCAAGATGATTCGTGAACAACAGCGATCGGAGACCCGAACCAGCCGCGCAGCGCCCTTCCGTTTCACCAAAGCCCTGCCCCCATTCAACTATGGTGAAAACGGTGAGCGGAGCGGCTGGTTTGGAGTCGGAGAAGCGTCAGCGGTCGCCTTTGTTCACGAATCGTTACCCTAATAGGGTAAATTCAAGATGATTCGTGAACAACAGCGATCGGAGACCCGAACCAGCCGCGCAGCGCCCTTCCGTTTCACCAAAGCCCTGCCCCCTTATTCAACTATGGTGAAAACGGTGAGCGGAGCGGCTGGTTTGGAGTCGGAGAAGCGTCAGCGGTCGCCTTTGTTCACGAATCGTTACCCTAATAGGGTAAATTCAAGATGATTCGTGAACAACAGCGATCGGAGACCCGAACCAGCCGCGCAGCGCCCTTCCGTTTCACCATAGTTACGCCACCGCCGTTTTCAAAAAAGCTTTATACCGCCCCAAAGCAACGGCCAGCGCCACAACGGCAATGCCGCCGAGCACCACGAGGGAGATCCATACCCCGGCCAGATGTGAGCCGCGGATCATAATATTTTGCAGTCCGACCTGCGCCCAATATTGCGGCGTAAATTTCCCGATCAGCTGCACAACCTTCGGCATGTAGGCGGTCGGCACCCATAAGCCGCCGAGCGCCGCGCCTCCCATCGTAATGATCTGGGTAAACGCCATGCCCATGTTTTCGCTGCTGACGATCATCGCCAGCATGAGACCGATCGCCGTCCCGCAAAGCGCCAGCACAACTACGAGCACCGCAACCGCGCCGACGTCACCCAGCTTCAGGCCGTAGACGAAATGTCCGAAGCCGAGCAGCACCGTGCACTGGACGATCGCAATAAGTGCATAAGGGACCCACATTCCGATCAGATAGCTGATCGGCTTCATGGCCGTCGTGCGCAGGCGCGCCGTCATGCCGCTTTCGCGGTCGGTCATAAACCGCCGGATCATGCTGATGTTGACGAAAAAGACGAACATGACCGTATACCCCGGCACCACCTGCGAAATCGCATCGTACGATTCCGCATTTTCGCGGTGATCGTTAACCCCGAACGGCGCAGTCTGCAGGTTGTCGATCTGCGATTGCGTCCGGCCCGCTTCGGCCAGCGCCGCATTGACGCGCGCTTCCTTGTAGCCGGAAGCGAGATTTTCAAGCACCGCCCGCAGCGGTGCGATGGTCGCATCGGCCGTCGCGTCGCGGTACAGCTCCAGATTGACGCTGCTTGCGCCGCTGCCCAGCCCCTCTCCGAACCCTTTGGGTACAACGAGCAGCGCCGTTCCATTGCCCTTGCGGATCTCGCTTACCTGGTTGTCGTAATCGGCTGCCGGATGACTCTCCAGTGTATATCCGCTCTTATCCGCCAGCGTCTTCAGAAAGGCGGCCGAATGCTCGCTGCCGTCCTGGTCGATATATGCGATAGTGATGGAGCTGCTGCTGCCCATATTACCCAATATCGATCCAAACAGTACGATGAAAAGCATCGGCAGCAGTAGCAGCCAGAAAAAAGTTCCTTTTTCCTTCAAAACGAGCTTAATTTCTTTCACGATTAAACTTTTAATCATCTTTACCACCCCAGTCCGAAAAAGTCCGAAAAATAGCGCTGTACCCTAAACTATCCGTTGATTATGTTTGAAGCTCCGGCTCCAGCGGCCAAAGCTTATGTTACGTGTCCCGCAGCGTCGTGCCGGTCAGAGACAGGAACACCGTTTCAAGCGACGGCCGAACGATTTCCAGCTGCTTGACGGTCACGCCTTGCTCCTGGCAGCCTGCCGCAATCCGGGCCAATGCTTGAAGCGGCTCTTCCGTTTCGACCACCCAGCCTTTGCCCTGCGCCGAAGCCGCGCCAACTCCGGCAAATACGGGCGCCTCAACGAACGGTTCGCTTTCCACGTAAACGGCGTGGGCTCCGTGGCGGCTCAGAACGCCATCAAGCGTCCCCTCCGTCAGCACCTTGCCGTGGTCGATAATCGCCAGCTCATCGCACAGCGCTTCAACCTCCTCCATGTAGTGGGTGGAGTACAGGACGGTTACGCCATCCCGGTTTAAGCCGCGGATCATTTCGAAAATATGATTGCGCGACTGCGGATCGATACCGACAGTCGGTTCGTCCATAATAATGAGCTTTGGCTTATGAAGCAGCGCGGCCGCAATGTTAATGCGGCGCTTCATGCCGCCGGAAAACTCGGCCACGGGATCTTTCGCCCGCTCCGCCAGTCCGACCTTCTCCAGCACCGCCTCGATCCGCCGTTTCAGCTCCGCCCCGCGCACCCCGTATAACTCGCCGAAAAAGGTCAGGTTATCGAGGGCGCTTAATTTCTCATACAGCGTAATGGACTGGGGCACATAGCCGATCAGCTCTTTTACACTCTCGTCTCCGCGCAGCACATCTTTCCCGAATACGCTGGCCGTACCGCGATCCGGTTGAATCAGCCCCGACAACAGCTTCATCGTCGTCGATTTCCCCGCTCCGTTAGGCCCGAGCAGGCCGTAGCAGCTCCCTTCCTTCACCTGCAGCGTAATGTCTTCCAACGCCGTTTTGCCGCCGTACGTTTTGTGCAGTCCCTGCAAATCCACCGCGTAATTCACGATCGTTTCCCCCTTAAGTTTTTGCGAAGCAAAAACACTTCGTAAGCATAGGCTAAAGTTTTTGCGCAAAAGTTAACTTTGTTTCAACACGAGCAGCCGGTTGAGCGTTGCCGCCGAAGCGGCGATGAGCAGCGCCGACAGCGCCCACGCCGCAAGCAAGTAAGCAACGACGCTCAGCGGCTTCGGTACTGCCGTAAAGTCTGCTACGTTTCCGTTAAACATCAGAACGCTCAGCCAGCTGAACACATTGCCGGACAAACCGACGAAAACCCACAGGATGGGAGAAAGGGGCTTCAGCTTCGAAATCAAGACGCAGCCCATAAACACCCCGAACGCAACCATAAAAGGAATGGCCCCTATAATGACAAGAACGAAAAACCGGCTTCCAAGCAGCAGATCCGTAAATATGCCGCCCGCTCCCCCGAACAAGAGCACGTGATAACCGGCGAGCAGCAGCACAGCCGCATAGTAGACGAAATACAAAGCAAAAATGTACAGAGTAGTGGCCGCGTATTTGGCTCCCAGCAGTTTCGAGCGGGAATAAGGAAGCGTGATCCACCAGCCGATCGTATTCCGCTCGATCTCCCGTTTAATGCTCTGCCAGCCCAAACCATATGCCGCAAACGGAAATCCGTAAGACGCAAACAACAGCCATTCCGGTTTGAAGTTGCCCCGGTACCCAAGGATCGTAACGGTGATAAGAACTAACGCCGCAAATACCGAAGCGTAAATCCATTTCCACCGTCTGCCGGAGGAATCAGAATTGAATAAGTGGTAGTAGTACTTTCCCAGCTCATGGCGGAACAAATATTTCATGGATGCGGATTTCTTTGATGAGGATTTCGGCATGGTTGGGGATTTCGGCAATAATGGGGATTTCGGCGAAGATGCGGGTTTCAACGAATTCTCTCCTTTCATCGGTACAGCTCGCGGTACACATTTTCGACGGAGCCGCGCTCCTGCCGCAGCCGCTCCACTTCCGAAGCGAGCATGACCTGGCCGCTATCCAGAAACACCGCGTAATCAAAGAGACTTTCCGTCTCCACAATCTCGTGCGTATTCATAATGACCGACTGTCCCCGCTCCGCGAGCGAATCAATGAGCACCGCGATAATTTTTTCCCTCGATAAAAGATCGATTCCGGAAAAAGGCTCGTCGAGCACGATCAGCGGCACGTCGCGGGCCATACACAGCGCCAGCATTAAGCGCGCCTCCTGTCCCTTGGACATGCCCGCAACCGGCATCGAAGGCTCCAAATTCATCTGTTCGAGCAGCTCCCACGCCCAATCGGCGTTAAATCCGGGCAGCATCATGTGCCCCCACTCCACAGCCTGCGTCACATCATGGTGCGGGTACCAGCTGGCACGGTCGGGCAAGTAAGCGATGTGGCGATTAAGCGCCCAGCCGGGCTTTTGTCCCAACACTTCGATTGAACCCGCTTCAGGCTGCACCATGCCGACGATGATGCGCAGCAGCGTCGATTTACCGGCTCCGTTCGGACCGAGCACAGCCGTAATGGAGTTTTCCGGAATGCGCAGCGTGACGTCGCTCAGCACGCGCTTGCCCCGATACGTTTTGACGATATGGTCAGATTTTACGATAAAAGCATCGCCGCTCACTTCAGATCCCCCCCTTTTCGGCCGATTAACCGTTCAATGTCCTTCAGCGTGAATCCCAAGCTTGCCATCCGTCCCAAAAATTCATCGACCGCCCGCTCGGCCAGGCCGTTCCGGACTTCCTGCACTTTATCGGCGTCCGTCGTGATAAACGTTCCTTGACCCCGCCTCGTCTGCGTCAGTCCGTCCCGCTCCAGCTCCTGATAAGCCCGCATGACCGTATTCGGATTTATTTTGAGCGCCTGCGCCATCTCGCGCACAGACGGAATCTTGTCGCCCAAAGCGATTTCCCCTTTCGCAATCGAACTTCGTACTTGATCGAGGACCTGTTCGTATAAGGGTTGGCTCAAATCGAGCAAGAGCCTCATACCGCCAACCTGAACATCATTCAAATTTCTCCCTCCCCGCAATTACCCTATGTGTATTATAACACTTAGTACACGTAATACAATAGAAAAATGTCATTTTTTTCAAACAAAAAAAGCTGCCTCATTGGGCAGCTTTTTGGTCGATCATTTGAACGTTTGTTTTCGTCTTGGCATGGGCGGCATAACTGTGTAGAATCATGCCGAGAATGACGATAAACATCCCGATCCAGGATATAGGGGAAGGAACCGGTATCGATAAAAACAGCAGTTCTCCCAATAATGCAAAAAGCACTTCAAACGATTGCGTCGCTTCAACAGAAGCCAGCTGCTGCATATTTCCTCTCGCCATATCGGTCGCTCTAAAAAACAGAACGGTCGCTATAACCCCCGAAAAAAGGGCAACCAAAGCGGCTTGACCGGTTTGCTCTTTGCTCGGCATCCCTGCCGTGAACAAACCGTACAACGACAGAATAAACCAGAGTGGCAAGCTGGCAAGCGTCATCCCCAGCACCCGTTGATAGGCGTCGAGCCGCTCCTCGCAGACGTCCATCATTTTGCGGTTGCCAAGCGGGTATGCAAAGGAAGCGATAAGGACAGGTACGACGCCGTACAACAAGTCGGCCAACGAAATATCCTTGGACTGATCAATTTGCATCACAATAATCCCGAGCAATATGAGGAGAGACATCATTAGGCCTTTAAAGGGAATGGTTCCGCGCACCTTCAACGGACCGTTCTTCGTCTGGATTACTTCTGAAAAAAATGGCGCAAGCAAAGAACCTGAAATAAGGGTGATCTGCCACGTTCCGGCGATCAGCCAGCCCGGCGAATACGCGGACGCAAAACATATGGGTGCATAAAATAACCCGAACCCGACAAAGCTCCACAGCAGCCACGTTCCCGGCCGCTTACGCATCTCGTACAACAGCGGCTTGAGGTTGTTTTTAGCAATGACAATAATGAGCAACAGCGGAACCATGAAGAGATAACGCAGCGACGCGCTCCAGATCCAGCTCCCGCCTGACAATTCCATGGACCGGTTAAGCACGAATGTAAAGGCGAAAAAGAATGCGGCCAATACTCCTATCAATATCGCTGGCAAATGATTCACCTTTTTCCATCTGATTCATAATTACTTTATTTAATCGCGTTTTCATTTTATTTTCAAGACTTCCCGCAAAAAATACAGCGCAGTGTCGATCCCATCTCTCTAATACCTGCACCATTGCAGGTTTAGAGAAGAATGGACCTCCGACTCCGCTTTGCCAGCGAAACTGGAGGTCCTCTTGTGTCCTAGTATGATTCCGGCTAACGATCCAGCGCGTTTTTTGGCAGTCCCAGCGCCAGCGGGGCCGGCTTTGCGCAGCTGCTTTTCATGTCGTAGCGTCTTCCTTCCTCCGACGAGAGCAATATACCATGCATCGCTTCGAGCACGTGGTAGCCCATCTCGCCGCTTGCGCGGTGCGCCCTTCCGGTTTGCAGCGCGCAGGCCATATCCATGACGCCGAGGCCGCGGCTGTTCTCGGTGTAGCCGTGCGTGAGCGGAATTTCCGTAAAACCGTCGTGGTTCTTCCGCTTCACGAGCATCGGACCGTCGTAAAAGTTCGGATGCGGCACAACGAGCGTCCCTTCCGTCCCGTAAATTTCGATATTCGGCAGCTGCGAGCCCCACACGTCAAAGCTCGTGATCAGCGTGCCGACCGCGCCGCCCGCAAAATCGAGCGTCGCCGAAATGTGAGTCGGCGTCTCCACCGGAATCTTTTGGCCGTAGTTGATGCCGTTCGTAATCGTCCGTTCGCTTGAGGTGATGCGTGCCGAACCGGAGACGCTCTGCAGCGGACCGATCAGATTGATTAGCGCAGTCAAATAATACGGTCCCATATCGAAAAGAGGACCTGCGCCCGCCTCATAGAGGAAGCCAGGATTCGGGTGCCAGCTCTCCGGTCCGCTGCCGACCATAAACGCCGTGGCGGCGACCGGCCGCCCGATCCAGCCGTCGTCGATCAGCTTGCGGCACGTCTGAATGCCGCCGCCGAGGAACGTATCCGGCGCGACGCCGACAAGCAGCCCTTTCTCCTTTGCCAGCGCCAGTATCGCCTCCCCGTCTTCGAGGGAGACGGCCAGCGGTTTCTCGCCGTACGTATGTTTGCCCGCCCGCAGCGCTTGCAGATGAATGTCCGCATGGGCGGCCGGAATCGTCAAGTTGATAACGAGCTCGATCTCCGGATCGGCCAGCAGCTCATCCACCCCGCAAGCTTTCGCGATGCCGAACTCTTCCGCTCTCGCTTTCGCTTTCTGCTCGTCCATATCGGCGCAGGCGACGATGTCGAGAATGTCGAATTTGCGACCCGCTTCGAAATAGATCGGACTGATGTTGCCGCAGCCGATAATGCCGACTTTCATTTTTTTCACAGGTGATGAACCTCCTTAACGACCGATGTGCTTTCATCGCTCACAACGGCTATTTTGCTAATTTTGTTGCCAGCCCCGTAACGACAGTATATCAGACAGATATCGGCAGAAGCTCGATCGCTTGCCCGGTTTCGGCGGACTTGTACACCGCTTCAAGAATTTGCGTGATGACGAAAGCCTGCTCCGGCTTCACGACAGGCTCCGAATCGTTTAGAATGGCGTCGATCCAGTGCTCGGCTTCCGCCACGCCCACTTTCCCCCAATAGGTGTCGGCGCCCCCGGCTCCCGCAGCGGCGCCGGCCTTCCCCGGCTCCGTTTGCGTTTCGATGAACTGGTTGTATTTCGTGGAGTTAATACGGACAAAGCCGGTGCCCGCGTAAGCGTCGCCGAACATTTCCGCGCCGGCATCCGTTCCGCATAAGGTGACCTGCGCTTCCTTGCCGCCCAGCATATTGAGCGCCCACGACGATTCGATATAGATGGTCGCTCCGTTCTCCATCTTGACGAATCCGAACGCCGAATCTTCCACCTCATAGGTGTCCGGGTCCCACGGCCCGAAAATATTCGCTTCATACCGTTCCAATGCGATATCGCAAAAAGCGGTAAGTTCTACTTTGTCCGCAAGTTTCGCCAGCGACGGAAGATGCTTCGAATTTGCGATTCCGCCACAGCCGATAATTCCGATTTTTAGCTTTTTCATGTCTCTGCTCCTTAACGCTGCAAAATATTCCGGCGGATCCAGTCCATACTCGTTTCCATTGCCTGAAACGGCGGGTTTTGCGTGTAGTCCTGCTCATAGATCAGCCACTCGGCGCCGGCTTCGGAAGCGGCAGCCGCCACCTTGGTCAAGTTCACCTCGCCTTTGCCAAGCTCGACCGTGAGGGCCGATCCGTCCGGCTGCACGGCCACGTCCTTCAAGTGCACCATCTGCACTCTTCCCGCATATTTGCGGATATAGCAGGCCGGGTCGTACCCGCCGTAATGAATCCAGCCTGCATCCAGCTCGGCCTTGACGTAATCGGACGAAATCGTGTCCAGCAGCACATCCAGCGACGGACATCCGCCGATCTGCTCGCGCAGCTCGAAATCATGGTTATGGTAGCACAGACCGATCCCTTGTTCCGCGCACCGCTCGCCGGCCCTTGCCAAATCCTCCATGCTTTGCGCCCAGGCGGATTCGGTATCGCGCCGCCACTGCTCCATCAAGGAAAAGACGACATACGGGCAGCCGAGCTCCTTGCTGAACTCGATTTCACGGTCCAGCTGATCGGTAATCGCCCCATAAGAGCCGAGATGCCGGGCAATCGGCGCCAAGCCGAAATCGGCGAGCATCGCTCTTATTTTCGCGGCCGGAACGCCGTCATACGTGACATGGGAAAATTCGACGCCCTGAAATCCTTGTTCCGCTGCTTTTTGCAGCGTGTTTTCGATGCTTTTGTCCATTTCGCTGCGCAGCGTCCACAGCTGAACGCCCAGTTTCCAAGTTGACATTCGCTGCCTCCAAGCGTTTCATCTTTCTGTTGACTTGCCCTACCGATTCATGATGGCGGTCAGATTGCGGAAGCTCCGCTCCACGCTTTCCAGCTGGTTGCCCAAGCATTGATCCTGCTCGACAAAAATCGTTTTCACGTGGCCCATCTTGCGCGCCGCATCGATGATTCCAGCAATATCCATGACGCCTTCGCCGATCTCGGCAAAATCTTCCGGTTTGACAACGCTGAAGATCCGCTCCACGGTCAGATGCTCGTCATGCCCGACCAGCTCAAACAAATTGACCGGCTGCACCGAAGCAGGCAGATCCTTCTGGTGAATCTTGTCGCAGCGGCTGCCAAGCTTGGTTAAATACTCGATCGGATCGATCCCGGCACGCAGCGCCCAATACGTGTCGAATTCAAATTTAACGGCGCTCGGGTCCGTATGCTCCAGCAGCAAATCCATGACGCTTTGGCCTTCGAACTGCTGGAATTCATTGTAGTGATTGTGAAAATAAAAGTCGAGGCCGCTGCTTTTGCATTTGTCTCCGTAGCCGTTCATCGCTTCGCTGAAGGCGAGCACCTCGCCTTTGTCTTTGAAGGTCATCAGCGGACAGACGATGGCGCCGCTGCCGATTTCCAGATTGTAGGCAATCACTTCATCCAGGTCTGCCTTGTCGATCGGGCCGACATGGGAAGCCGCAACGCTAAGTCCCAGCTCGTCCAGCATCTTCTTCAGCTCGGCGGACTTGATGTTGCCCCCCTGTTCCAATCCCGCCTCGACGTTATGAATGGCGATCTCCAGCTGTTTGAAGCCGATCGCGGCCACTTTTTGCAAGGTGCCGTAGTAGTCTTTCTGCAGTTCGTCGCGTACCGAATATAATTGCAATCCAATGTCAATGCTCATCAATAACCCTCCCGATCATTCGCTTATCCCAATATTCTTTGACCCAAGAGAGCAAGCTGGCTCACTTGGGTCAATGTTGTTTGTTTACTTTTTACTCTTGAGCTTGTCCCACGATGACTGGAACTCTGCAAGCACCTGTTCGTGGGTCGTCAATTTGCCGGCCGCGTATTTCTGGAGCGTTGCCCCGAACTCGAACGGCATGCTCTCAGCCGGATATTTGTTCACTTCATTCGGTAGCACTTTTCCTGCTTTGACATATTCCTGAACACTGTCACCCAGATCGCCAATCACGCCCGGTTTCGCTTCGAATGTCTTGAACGCCGGGATCAGCTTGAACTCTTCCGTAATATACTTTCTTCCCGTCTCCGAGGTGACCAGCCAGTTCAGAAACTCTTTCGCCTCTTCTTTCACCGGGGAGTTTTTGCTGATGACCCAGTAGCTTGGCACGCTGACGAAAATGTTGTCGTTCAGCTTGGCGTCGTCGTTGATCGGCATCGGCATGACCCCCAGGTTCAAATCCGGATTGACCGCGTCGATGAGGGGCTGACTGCAGTTGCAGCCGGTTGTGATCGCTCCCTTTTGGTTGGCGAAGTTGGTCACCTGCGTATTGTAATCGACCGTGAGCGGGTTGGATTCGGCATTTTTGATTTCGAGATCGACCTGGTTCATCCAGTCTTTAAACGTCTGGTTATCGGATATTTTGGCCGTTCCGTCATTGAGCTCGCTCATAAACTTGTCGGGATCGGCTTGCTTGGCGAACGGGTTGTTGGCCGCAAACACGCCCGGGTTATACGAGGAGCCGTATGGCGTAACGAAAGCGGAAATTCCAGCCGCTTTCAGCTTGGCGACCGCATCCTTCAATCCCGTCAACGTCGTCGGCACTTCCGTGATGCCGGCTTTGGCGAACAAATCCTTGTTATAGAGGAAGCCGACGCCTTCAACCGTCAGCGGAAGACCGTATATGTTGCCGTCTTTCGTGATGCCCGGTTTCGTCATGTCGAGCATATCGTTTACCCAAGGCTGATCGGATAAATCCTCAATATTATCCGCCCACAAATTTAAATCCCTGTCGCCGCCGATGGAGAAAATATCCGGCATCTCGCCGGCCGCGAATTTCGCTTTAATCGATGTTGCATAGCTGTCGCTAAGCGATGAATCGACCTCCAGCTTAACCCCGGGATGAGTCGCCTCATATTCATCTTTCAATTTGTTCAACGCTTCGTTAATCTCCACTTTCGACTGGAAAATTTTCAGCGTGACGTTTTTCTTTGTCCCTTCCGACTGAGAAGCGCTGCCCGCAGCCCCGGTTCCCGTTTCCTTTGGCGCGTTGCCGGAATTTTGGCCGCTTGCGCAGCCGGCCAGCGCTACCGACACGATCGCCGACAGAGCCGCAGCACGAAACCATTTGCCTGACATGAGTCCCTTGTTCATCCTTTAAACCCTCCCCTGTAATTTACCCGATGGAAAATGAACTGTCGTTCGTACACGATCAACTATAAGCAAATGTCAGCTTTCCTTACACCTACGGATTTGTAAATTGGGGTGGACAATTTTGTCCTGTTTCCCTTACCGCAACATTCATCGTGGAGCAGGCCTCGATTAGGATATTTTCTCACCCCTTCACGCTGCCGCTTGTAATGCCTTCGATAATTCTCCGCTGCAGGAAGAGAAAGAAGACGACGGCCGGAGCGATTCCCATCACCAGCGCCGCGAGCGCGAGGTCCCACTTCGTCATAAATTGCCCGATCAAAGAATTAATCGCCAGTTGAACCGTCCGGTCTTCGGGGTTGTGAAGCAGCAGCAGCGGCAGCAGAAAATCGTTCCAGAACCAGAGCGTATTGAGCAGAATGACGGTAACGGTTATCGGCTTCAGAAGCGGCAGTACGATCCGCCAAAACAGCCCGAGCGGCGTACAGCCGTCGATCAGCGCCGATTCCTCGATTTCATACGGAATGGATTTTACGAACCCGTGAAAGAGGAACGTGGAGAAGGCGATTCCAAGCCCGCAATACGTGAAGATCACGCCGGCGAGCGTGTTGATTAGCCCTGTCGCGCGGATGACTTGCACAAGCGGGATCATGACCGCCTGAAACGGGATGACCATCGATGCGACAAACAAGCCGAACATCAGCCGGTTGAAGCCGTTCGGGCGGCGCACCATCCGGTGGGCGGCCATCGCGGTAATGAGCGTTAAGCCGAGATTGCTGAACACGGTAATGACAAGCGAATTGTAAAGCGCCCGCGGAAATTTGAGCACATCCCACGCCTTCACGAAATTGTCCCACGTGAAATGCCGCGGGAAAGCGGCCGTATGGCTTAAAATTTCACTGGGCGGCTTGAACGAATTCACCAGTGCGAAATAGAACGGAACGAGAAACAGAAGCGCCGTCAAAGCAGCAACCGATTCGCCGATAAAAAGCTTGTATGAGAGCGCGCGTCTGCCGGCTTTCACATGCTCACCTCCCGTTTTTTGGTCCAATAGACTTGGATCGATGTAATGATGACGACAGCGGCGAACAAGAGGATCGCTTTGGCCGAGCCGAGCCCGTAATTATTGTCGGTAAAAGCTTCGATAAAAATGTTCATGGCGACCGATTCGCTAGAGTTGTAAGGTCCGCCGCCCGTCAGCGAATAGTTCACATCGTACATTTTGAATACGCCGTTGATCGTAAAGAACAGGCATACCGTAATGGACGGCATCATGAGCGGAAGCACGATCCGCGTCAGCGAATGCCACGGCGTGGCGCCGTCGAGAAGCGCCGCTTCTCTGACTTCACCGGGCAGGTTGGACAAGCCGGCGATATAAATGACCATGACGTAACCGATTCCCTGCCATACGCTGACCATGACGATTCCCCAGAAAGCGGTCGTCTCCGTACCGAGCCAAGCAAGCTTGAAGAATGAAAGACCGGTCAGCTCACCCAAAGCCGCAAATCCTTTCGTGAAAATAAACTTCCAGACAAACCCGAGCACCAGCCCGCCGAGCACATTCGGAATGAAGAAGATCGTCCGGTACGCATTCCGCAGCTTTAGCTTCTGGACCAGCAAGTAAGCGAGCGCAAATCCGAGCACGTTCGTCAGCACCGTAATGACCACCATGATTTTGGCCGTAAACCAGAACGATTGGATGAACCGATCATCATTTGCCAATATGGTATAATAGTTGTCAAACCCGATCCAGCCCGCTTGTCCGGATACGCCGTTCCAATCCGTCAGCGAATAATAAAGGCTGAGCAGGAACGGGATAATCATCACAATTGTATACAGGACCACGGCTGGTCCCATAAACAGCAATTGCTGCGCCCATTCGGATGTTCGATTGTTCATGAGCTTGTCTCACCTCCGTATAGGGATAACTTTAGGGGAAAGCCACACAAATGGACACACACATATCTTACAAATGGAGTGGACTTAATTGACATCTTCCCTGATCCACAAAATAATGGTTCCCTTCCGCCCTTTTTTATGTTAGAATTTCTGACGCAAAATATGATTTTCATTGCACGATGCCAAAGACAACGGAGAATGCGCATGAACTGGCTGAAAAAAAGCATACGGCACAAACTCATCATCCTGACGCTCCTGTCCATTATCGTTCCGATATCCGTTTCCATTGCGGTCAATTACCACTACACCAAGCAATCTCTTTATGAACAGAGCGTTCATGAGAATACGAATCTCATTGCCCAAGGGACGGCCGATGCTGCAAGCCATATGAATGCCATCAATCGGGCCTCGCTGTCGCTCTATGACAATCCTGGTTTGTCGAAAGCGCTGGAAGAAGGAAACGTCACCAATATGGAGGAGATCGTCTTCCTGGAGCTGCAGACCATACTTCGTTCAAGCGGCGATATCGCCAAAGTTTATCTATACGCGGCCAAAGATAACCTGTCTTATTTGATGGAGAGCGACTTTCTCAAAAAAAGAGCCGGCAAATCGGAGAACTTTCGCCTGCCTGCCACGCCATATAGTGCGAATATAACGCCTGTCCATCAGAGCACCGACTACGGGATGAATCAATTTCCTTTTGTCGCTTCCGCGCCGGTAATCAGCTTTCAAAGAGGGCTTTACCGCGTTCCCACCACGGAAGTGACCGGATTTTTGTCCATCGATATAAAGCTTGATTCGTTTCGCCGCATCGATGCGCAGATGAACGAAAGCCGGGAGGATGAAGTCTATCTGCTCGACAAAAACGGGAGCGTCATCTATGCGACGGACGAGACGCAGATCGGCCGGACGTTGCGCAGCTCCTGGGTCGATTCGGTTTGGAGCCAGACGACCGCTTCCGGAAACATCGAGGTGGATAAGAACGACAATCCCGCCATCGTTTTTTACGGTAAAATCAAAACGCCGTATATGGAATGGGTGCTGCTCAAACGGATTTCCCACCAGCATTTGTACGCCAATGCCCAGCGCATTACGCTGGTCAATTTAAGCGTATCGGCTCTGTGTGTCCTCGTGTCGGTCATCGCGATCGTACTGGTCGCGTTCAATATTTCCGAACCGCTTAAGCGGCTCATCCGCCACATCAACCGGATGCATACCGGCCGCTTTGACGCCTCCATCCATATGGACCGGTCTGATGAAATCGGCATTCTTGCCCGCCGCTTCCAGTCGCTGATGGATCGGATCAATCAATTGATCCGCGGAGAATACAAGCTGAAGATGGCCAATCAGGTAAGCCAGATCAAAATGCTGCAGGCGCAAATCAATCCGCATTTCATGAACAATACGCTGCAGTCGATCGGCACCGCGGCGCTTGAGGCGGACGCTCCCCGCGTGTACGACATGGTCTCGGCACTCGGGAAAATGATGCACTACAGCATGAATACGAAGGAACTGATCGTGGAACTGTTTAAGGAAGTCGAGCATGTCCGTTTTTACCTGGAACTGCAGCGGATCCGCTACGACGGAATGTTCGATTACGAACTGGACATCGATCCCGATACTCTGCATTTCGTCATCCCGAAAATGACGCTTCAGCCCATTGTTGAAAATTACTTCAAGCACCAGCTTCATGTACAGGGCGGCTTTATTCGGATCAGTGCCTTTTTCAAAGAAGAGCGTCTTTATATTTGCGTCGAGGATAACGGAGAGGGCATGGAGGACGAGCGCTTGATGCGCATCAGCAGCCAGCTGGATTCCGTATCCGATGAAGCGGAGGATCATGGCGGACAGATCGGACTGATCAACGTGCTGCAGCGGCTGCGGCTTTACTACGGCCGTGGAACGCGTATCACGGTGGCAAATATGAAACCAAGCGGTTTTCGAGTTACGCTGATCATTCCCAAAAAAGAAATCGAGGTGAGGTCGGAATGAGAGTGCTCTTGGTCGACGACGAACCGCATGTGCGCAAATCCGTCCGCCTTTTGATCGATTGGAAATCGCTGGGCATCGATACGGTGCTGGAAGCCGACAACGGCGTTGCGGCAACGACGATCATACAGGCAATGGAACCGGAAATTGTCATTATGGATATGATGATGCCGTTCAAGAACGGAATGGAGCTGCTGGAGTGGATGCAGCAGCATGGCGGCGGCCGCAGCATTATCGTTATTAGCGGCCACAGCGATTTTGAGTTTATGCGCCATGCGATCCGGCACGGCGGAATGGACTATCTGCTCAAGCCGGTCGATAAATCGGAGCTGCAAAAGGCGGTTCGCAAAGCGGTCGACAGCTGCAACGCCGCCAAGCAACAAATGCTGGAGCTGAGGCAGCTGAGCGGTGAAATGAACGAAATGCGATCGCTCAGACGCGATAAACTGCTGGCAGAGCTGCTTGCCGGACCTGCGTCCGAAACGGTGCAGGAAGCGTTGCTGCGCGAGCTGCCTTCCTTGCGGAACGTGAAGCGCTGCACGGCGGCCATTATCCGCCCCGGCTTTGCGGAACGGGGAATGTCCGGATTGCCCGCTTCCCGGCTCCACGAGCTGCTGCTTAACGTGGTCTCGATTGCGGGCCGGGCGCTCGGCCCGGAGGAAAAGGGACTTGCATTTTTGAGCGGCACGGATATTCGGGAAGTCGCGCTGCTCATTTGGGACGGTTTGCCGGAAGCCGTATCACTCGCGGGAGCCATTGCGCAAACCTTGTCGGAATCGCTGAAGGTCCGGTGCGATATCGGAGTCGGAGGCGAGCGGGAGTTCCCCCATTTTCTCCATCAATCCTACCGGGAAGCCTCGGAGGCGCTGCGGAGCCGAAATATGCTGCACCTGCATAACGCGGTTCAACAATGGAGCCAGGAGACCCGGGAACGCGACGGCCGGTTGAAATTTTACAAGTTTGAGGAGACGATCTATCTCGCGATCCGAAGCGCGAATGCGGGGCAAATCGAAGCCGTCGTCCGGCAGTGGATCGATTCGATCCGTGCCGTGGGTTTTCTTCCTTTAAATGTGCTTCAGCAATGGAGAGAGGAATATCAGCTTTTTAAAACCCGCTTAGCGGAGGAGCTGCTTCCGAACGATTCCGGGCAGCGTGAGGACGAGCCGGCGTTTCTTATTCCGCTGCAGGAGGACGGCGGATTTTCCCTGGAGGGGCTGCAGCAGGAATTGAATGCGGATTTAATCCGGTTACAGCAACAGCTGCTTCGGGTCCAGCAGTCGGCAAATCGCAACGTCATTGGCGAAATAGCCCAGTTTCTGGAATCCAATTATATGCGCGACATTACGCTACAGGAAATATCGGACCGCTTTTATTTGAATAAAGAATACATTTCGCGGCGGTTCAAGAACCAGTTCGACGAAACGATTACCGATTACGTCAACCGGATCCGGATTAAGAAGGCCAAGGTGCTGCTTCTCAATCCCCAATTGAAAATTGCCGAGATCGCGCAAATGGTCGGCTATCACGACGACAAATATTTCAGCCGCGTCTTCAAGAAATGGGTCGGGCAGCCGCCCAACGAGTACCGCGGCAGCGTAAGCGGCGTATAGTGCCGGAATGCATGAAGTTGCCCGTCAAAAACTGTGGGACATCTTCCGCGATGCTGCAATGCTCAACTAGCACTAACTTGCCTCGTCCCGTAAGCGCCGTCAGCAGGTTAATCAGGAATTCAACCTCCCCCTTGGCTCCACCAAATACAATATCCGGCAAACATGATGCAATATTTGGTAAAATTGATGCAAAATCTGGTAAACACGCTAATCAGGCGTGTTTACCAGATTTTGCTCAGAGCCGGCGAAAGGGGCCGCGCCCCGTGGATCAGATCGTGGATCTGTGGATGAGCCCATGGATCAGACCATGAATCAGCTCGTGGATCAGATCGTGGATCTGTGGATGAGCCCATGGATCAGACCATGAATCAGCTCGTGGATCAGATCGTGGATCAGACCGTGGATCCGTGGATGAGCCCGCGTCTTCTCGGCGGTTAACTACGGCATCTCTTGGGCATCTCTCGCGGACGAACGATCCTCTCTTCCTGATCACGGTATCTCTCGCGGTCGGACTAACCTCTCTTCCTGATCACGCTATCTCTCGCGGACGAGCTAACCTCTCTTACTCCTCACGGCATCTCTCGCGGACGAGCTAACCTCTTTTCCTGATCACGGTATCTCTCCCGAACGGATTAACCTCTTTTTTCTGCAAATGTGCAGGTTTGATTGCTTGAAATCGCTTGTCGGAAGGAAATGCCTACGATTGTGCAGGAATTTCAAGCTTTATTTTCCAGATTCACACCCTTGGACCGAAAAAAATGCAGATTTGCATGAATTTTCACGTAGTGGATACTTGGACTTAAAAGGATGTACGAACGCATGTTTTTTCAAATAAACAACTTCTCTGCTTTCCGGTGCCCCCGCATCAAACGTCCTCATCGTTCCCCCGTCCGTCTTTTGGCAAAGGTACTGGATAAATGCAGCATACTACTCTTCGGCAAAACGCCTGAAAGACTTTATGATCCGGTCTCTCAGGCGTTTTGTTTGTCAATTCCTCTTAGGTCGATTGAGTGCGGCTGCCCGTAAGTTTGGCTGTTAGGCCGTGCCCCACGTCATACCGAGCTCCACCAGCCATTTACGGTAAGCGATGCTGAGACGGTCGCATTTCAGGTGCAGCTCCGCCTGCAAATCGAGCGGCAGCAGCTCCGGCCGCTGGCTCTCCAATACGATCTCATCCTGAGAAAGGATGAGCGTTTGGAAATCGGTAAACTGCTTGTCCGGCACATCGAAAGCATAGTTGCGGCCAAGTACGACGAACACTTTCGAGACGGTAGGCTGCACAGGCATGACCGCGAACAGGATGGAAAACGTAGAACTGGTATCGGGGTCGGTCTTTTTTAACCGTGCAACGGTCGGCTTCAACACTTCATAAATATAACGAGCCGTTACGGGCCGCCCTCTGCCGTCGGGATCGGGTTGGAACACGTCGATTTCGCTTGAACGGATGCCTTCCTCCGAGGTGTTTACCGTATAATCCGATATTTCCGGGTAAGCGGAATCGCCCAAATACCCTTCATGCAAAAACGCCAGATGCCCTACATCGAGAAAGTTTTCGATCACGCGCGGAGCTGCCGCCTTTAATTCGTACGTATCGCAAAACGCCATATGAAAGGACTCGTCTTCAAATTCGGTAAAAACAGGAGGCCTCGTTGCAGAGCCGGATTCAAGCCGAACCCAGATGATGCCGTTTGCTTCGCAAGCCTCGTACGTGATCGCTCTCGCCTGCTTCGTGATCGCCTGATTCGGGTTTTGCTGGGGAATGAGCACACAGCCGCCCGTCCCGTCGTAACGCCAGCCATGATACGGACATACAAGCGTATCGTCGACGACTTTGCCGAGCGAAAGCGCCGCCCCGCGGTGGATGCACAAATCTTTCCAAGCATGAATGCCTTCCGACGTGCGGAACAATACGATTCTTTCTCCCATTAAGATGACGCCGAACGGCGCGTCTTTCACATCGGTGGCATAAGCCGCCGGCAGCCACTCCTTCATCAGGACAGCATCTTGATTCATCGCTGCATTCTCCTTTTCGTTTTAGTTTTTTGATCGTTCCTTGAATTCCTTTGACAAACCAGTTCATACGGAGTATATCCGCATCGCTCAAAGGCTGGTCTGCTTTCGCAGCACCCGTTGATCGTGCACCGGACGAAAGGCAGCGGCTTGCGGTTATTTCGTGACAACCGGAAATCTGTCCGGCAGCACGATGCCGCTGCGCTTGATCAGCGCCGCAGCCCGCTCCATCGCTTTGAACGGTTAACGGCTGCCGATTGGCAGCGACAAGAGCGAGATTTGACGTCTGCAAATTCGACCTCTCTGCTGCACGAAACGATGTCTCTCAAACCGTCTTGTTTACCTAAGGTAAATATAAAATATAATTTCGTTCGATTCGAAAGTATAATAAACTTATACTTACGTTACGTTATTATTTGAATTGATTATAACTCAGTCTAATTTTTCTCGTCAATATTTAAATGTCATGTAATTTCACACTAACATGTTATAAAAGTCGGGGGATGATGCGGTTTTTTGAGGCTGAAAATCGAAGGCTGCATCTGCGAATACAGCGGCCATTGAAGATCGTAACGGGGGGATATGGAGCCTTGAATTTACGTTTTGTATTGAAGGGAGCCATTTTTACCGTTATATTTATTCATATGGCAAGCAGAAACTAAAAAAGAACGCATTCTCAAAGGAGCTGCAGCATGCAAATCAGAATGTTACATGACCGGCCATACATTACGCTTGATTCCATCGACCGCAAAATAATCGACGAGTTGAGCATAAATGCCCGATTATCCTATACGGAGCTCGGCAAAGAGGTTGGGCTGTCGCGTGTCGCGGTACAGCTTCGGATCAATGCTCTTATGGAGCACGGCGTGATCGAACAGTTCACCATCGCCGTTAATCCGGATAAAGCCGGCCTGTACATCCCCGCTTTTTTTGACGTCAGCGTCGACCCGAAGCATTTGGATCAGGTAGCCGAGCAGTTGAAGAGTCACATCTTTATTACGCATTTGTTTCAATTAACCGGTTCAAGCAAGCTGCATATGCACGGGCAATTTGAGGATATGAAGGAAATGGAACATTATATTAGAACCAAACTGTATGTACTGCCGGGCGTGCTCAACGTCGAATCGCAAATTATCGTGAATTCGTATAAAAACCGGATGGGAATCAGGCCGCTGATACCTGATGAAGAAAGGCTGTGAACGGCGGCCCTCTGAACGTCTGCCGTTTTTGGGTCAGCGTCAGCTCTCCGAACGTCTGTCCGTTGCCACCGGACAACTAAAAACGGCCGCCTTCCCGTTCTCCCGAACAACGGGAAGGCGGCCGTTTCGTATGGAATGAATAATGGCGTGCTATTCGTCCGATCCGGTTTTTCCGCCGGTCAGTGTCGCCGCTTTGTCGAGGTAGGCAGGCTTGTTCGTGATGAATTCATAAGCGAGACGAGCCAGCGCCTGGCGCTCGGCATACTCGTTCGGATCGAAACGGAGCGAGCCGTCCGCGTTTTCGATGCCGTTGACGAAGCCGATTTGATACGCCAATGACACGTCGTTCAATGCGTACTTGGAAACGTCTTTCATGTCGGACAAATTCGCTTTCTTTTTTATATTTTCGGCGGCATCCTCAAGGCCGAATGCCCGGATAAAGAAGACGACCAGTTCCTGGCGGGTGATCGGCGCTTCGGGCGAAAACTCCGTCTCGGAAGTTCCCTTCGTAATGCCCATTGCGACAAGGGCGCCTATATATCCGACGCACCAGCAATCCGGTTTGACGTCCTTGAAACTCGCCGCCATTTCCGGCTGTTCCGACACCCCCATCGATTTTACGATAATTTTCGCCAATTCGGCGCGGGTCATTTCCTTTTTCGGCTGAAACGTCCCGTCCCCGTAACCGGAAATCATGCCGGATTGCGTCAAGCTTGCAATTTCCTGCTTGGCATAGGAGTTGGAGCTATCCTTAAATGGTTCGGCGGCGCCGAATACAGCGGCGGGAAGTATGGCAAGCAGAAGCATCGCGGCAGCCGGAACGCGTATCAATGTTTTTCGAAGTTGCTGATCTGGCATCATAAAAACTCCTTTTCTTCTAAAAAATTCCGAGCCTGTCCTCTCCTGATAAACGAACGTCAGGGCTGCCCGGCTAATACGGTTATTAGGTCATTATACTAGAAACCGCCCTCCTTAAACCTACATATTCCTTCCAGCACGAATGGATCGCATCCGAAAATGGCAAAATACGTTTCGATACGCCCGAAAAGATCCGTACAATGCCTGACTCCATGCGGCACAATCAGGTACAATCCGCTATAATCCGGCACTAACCGATACAATGCGGCACAAAAAAACAAACGGCTTTTGCCTGCGCAGACGCAGACAAAAGCCGTTTAGTCGGGTAGGGAACCCAGCGGCATCAACCTTCAGAGGCGAATCCGCAGATTATGTGCAGGATGCCGATCCTGCATTTGCTAGTTGCGGCTGCCGTTCACGGCGTTCCCGGATACGGAGGCGACGTGTACGGCGCTGCCTTCGGCATACGAATCCTCTTGACCGCGGCTGTCCATGAATGGCCACCAGTTGGCAGCGCCGAACGTGCGTACCATGACCGGAATGAAGATCGGCAAAATGAACAGCGCGTACAGGAACAGCCCGCTCAGGACGACGGTCGCAATCTGCATCAGCGACAGGACGCCCGACGGCAGCATCGCCGCGAACGTGCCGCCCAGAATGACGGCGGCGGACATGATGACGCCGCCCATATTTTTCATCGCCTTCAAGATCGCTTCCGACACGGGCAGATGCCGGTATTCACGGAACCGGTCCATCAGGAAGATGCTGTAATCGACGCCAAGCGCCATCAGCAGCACGAAGCTGAAGAACGGCACCGGCCAGCTGATGCCGGAATAGCCGAGCATGCGGACGAAGATCACCTCCGCGATGGCCATCGATGAAAAATAAGTGAGAACGAGCGACGCGATCAGGTAGAGCGGAATGACGATGGACCGGAACAACAGCAGCAATATGATCGCGATTCCGATCAGCATCAGCATGACGGTGCGGGAGTAATCCGCGTCGGAGATCGTGTTCAGATCGTGCTGGGTGCTCGTAATGCCGCTGACGGCAAACGAAGCCTGTTCAAAGCTTGTTCCTTTCAGCCCACGCACCACCGCCTCGTTGACGGACGGGATTTCGCTCAGCGTTTGCTCATCGTACGGGTTGCCGGCAAACACGACATCGAATGTCGCCGTCTTTTTGTCCTTCGATAAATAATTGTCCAGCGCCGATCTATAGTCCTCGTCGCCAAGCGCCTGCTGCGGCATATTCCACCCGGTCAGCTGCTGATTCGGAGCGGCTGACAGCTCGTTTAAGTATTCTTCCGCCGATTTCAGTCCGCTCGATACTTGCGCCAGGCCGTCAACACTCTTATCCAGCCCTCCGCTCAGTTCCCCAAGCTGCGAATTCAGGCTCGCAAATCCGGACTGCAGCTCCTTTTGACCGGCGCTCAAGCTGTCCAGCCCCTGCGTGATGGACGGCAGCTTCGATATCACTTGGCTTTGCCCCTCCGCAGCCTGACTGACTCCCTGCTCGAGCGAGGCGATGCCTTGCGACAATTTCGCCAGCCCTTGCGCCAGCGCGGCCTGCCCGTCAGCCGCTTGCTTGTAACCGGCGTTGGCCTGCGCCAAGCCTTTCGCCGCTCCCGACAGCTGCGCATTCAGCTGCGACAGCTGTCCGGCCAAATCCGAGGCGCCGCCTTGAAGCCGGGACAGCGCACCGAGCGCTCCCTGGAACTCGCTGTCGTTTTGGAGCTCCGGATATTTTTGCTGCATATCCTCGAACGTACCGTGCAGACCGCTCAGGTCGCCCGCCAGGCTGCTCTGCTGCTCGGCAACAGCTGCGTAGGCCGCGGACAGCTTACCGATGCCGCCTCCGAGCTGATCGTAGCTGGCGAGCAGCTGCTTGCTTGATGCAGCAAGCTTGTCGGCGCTCTCTTTCGCCGACGCAAGTCCCGCCGACAGCTGCGCCGCTCCGGCCGTGCCGTCTTTCAGCCCTTTCTCGATCGCAGCCAGGCCGCTGCCGAGCTGCTCGACGCCCGCCTTCAGCCGGTTCGTGCCGGCCACGAGCTCTCCCGCTCCCTTCGCGGCCTCTTCCAGCTTCGGTGCATTGTCGCTAAGCGAGCTGGAAGCATCGGAGAGGCCTTTGCCGATCTGGCTGAGTCCGTCGGCGCCCTGCCCGATGCCGGTTCCGACCGTTCCGGCCTGTGACGTTACTTGCAGATCATCAAGCGGCTCCCCGAGAGGACGCGTGGCGCTGCGGACGCTTTTTACGCCGTCCACGTTGGCAAGCTCCCGGCTCACCTGCTCCAGCGCCGCCAGCCCTTCTTTCGTATCCAGCGGCCGGTCCGCTTTAATGACGACGGTCGAAGGCATCGAGTCGCCGGGACCGAAGCTGTCGGCGATCACGTTAAATGCTTTTACCGAATTGTACTTATCGCCGATCTCATCCAAAGAGTTAAACGAAATCGCGTTTTTATATGCAGCCATAAAAGGGACGAGCACGACCGCCAGCACAATGAGCGCCCACAGCGGCTTGCGCAGCGAGAAGCGCCCCATCGCTCCCCAGAGCGCGCTCTGTTTATGCTCGAGCGCCCCGCGCGAAGGCCAGAACAGCCCTTTGCCCAGCACCGCCATGAAGAACGGCACGAGGGTCACCAGCGCGATCAGCAGCACCGCGACGCCAACCGCGACCGCAACCGCCGAACGGTACAGCATAAACGTGGAAAATCCGATAGAAGCGAAGCCGACCAGTACGGCAGCTCCGGATACGAGTACGGTCCGGCCGGCTGTCCGGTAAGTGGCGATGATCGCTTCCGTCTTGTCGCCGCTGTGCGCAAGCTCTTCCTTATAGCGGCTGATCAGCAGGATGCAGTAGTCCGTTCCGATGCCGAACATGACCGCGACCATGAAAATTTGCGTAAAGTTCGAAATCGGAAAATCGGCATATTCCGCCAGGAACGATACGACCGACTGCGACAGCAAATAGCTGACTCCAACGGCGACAAGCGGAATGAACGGCGCAACCGCCGAACGGAACACAATGAACAGAATGACAAGAATGAATACAACCGTGATCAGCTCCGTCTTTTTCAAGCCGTCCATGGAGCTTTGCTGCTGATCCATATCGATCAGCCAGCCGCCGGTATAATAGTGCTCGACCGGGACGTCCGCCACAGCCGCGTACAGCGCGTCGCTCAGCTCAAGCTCGCTCCGTCCGTCTCTGTCGATGCCGACCAGCACGAGCGCCGTCTTACCGTCCTTGGACAGCATCTGTTCCTTCAAATCGGGCTGTTCAAAATACGAAGTAACGGTGGTGATGCCGATCTCGCTTCCTTCGCTCTTCAGGCTTTCGACTCCCTGACGGATGTTCTCCTGGTCGGCGCTGCTGAGCCCTTGATCGTTATGGAATACAAGCACTGAAGTCAGCTCGTTTTTGTTCTCCCCTGCAGCGCTCTTCGATTCGTTAATCAGCTTGGCCGCGACGGAGGACGAGTAGCCTTCCGGCACCGTAATCTGGCCCTTTTCCTTCACAAGTTCGTTGAAATCCGGGGCCGTCGCCATAAGTACGGCGGCCGCGATAATCCACAGCGCCAGCACGGCCCATCTCCATCGAATCACTGTTCTCATGCTCTCCCCATTGCTCCTCTCCGTTATCCGAAATTGCCTGCTGGCCCCGCTCTACACGCCACCCGTGCGAACATTAGGACCGAGCCGTTATTTCCGCTCTCTTTGGCTTCTCTCTGTAAAAGCGTCATTCTCTGCTGTTTCGCTTCCTTCTGTTTTCTTCTCTTCGGTTGCTTGCTCATCTATTGCTCTTTTCTGTTGCTTACTCTTCTGTTACTTACTCTTCTGTTACTTACTCTTCTGTTACTTACTCTTCTATTGCTCTCTCTTCTGTTGCTTGCTCCTTTGCTGCTCTCTATTCCGTTTCGCTTTCTGCTCCCGGGTCAAGCGCCGCCAACCCGCTCTCATAATGCAGTAGCACATGGGCAAGCTTCTCGTACAGCTCGAGAAACTGCTTCGCTTCGTCGGCGGTAAAGTGGCCGATCAGCCCGGCGAGCAAATCCTGAATCACTTGCTCCATCTGTTCGGCAAGCTGAACCCCTTCTTCCGTCAGCTGCAAATAGGTAACCCGGCGGTCGGACGGATCCGGTATGCGCTGTATGAGCGCTTTATCGGCTAGCCGGGTAACGATCGCCGTTACAGAGCTTTTGCCGACGCAAAACACTTCCGCGAGCTCGGAGGAGGTCGACCTCTCACGCATCTGGATATACCGGATCACCCAGTACTGTTCCGTCGTCAAATCCTCCGGCATCAAATCCTTGACTAGCGCGTTAATACGCCGGTCAACCGTAAACGACGCGATTTCATAGCGCTTAATGATCTCGCACAACAGAGGTCTTTCATCCATCTCTCTATCTCCTCCTTTCTCCTTAGAGCAGTAGTTCGACTATTGAATAGTTTTATAATCGAACTATATCACTGGAAAAAGCAGTATGTCAAGAGAAGGCGAAGACCGTCTGTCCGGCTCTCGCTTTCATCCCCTGCATACTGCCCTCCCTGCCGCCGATCATTCAAACCCAATTGAAAAAAAATATTCCGGAAGCTACAGCAGCGGCACCATGCCCCTCGCCAGCCAGTCTTCGCGCGTCGGCCCGTAAATGTCCGGCACACGCAGTCCGGCCTGACGCATCAGAACGGTCATCTGGCCGCGGTGGTGAATTTCGTGGCTGATGAAAATATGCAGCGTCAGCCCGTTCTTCCACTCTTCGCCGTACATGTTCGTTGCGCGCTGCAGATCTTGATCGGTCCATTGGCTGCGGACGGCATCCAGCATCGCCGCGCTGACGATCCGGTAGCTTTGGGCAATCTGCCGGGCCGATTGCGGCGCCCGCTCGTCTTCCGCCGGCGAGGCAAATTCCAGTCCCGTGCGCGTCAGCATTTCATGAACCGTCGTAACGAGATGCCAGGCGAGCTGACCCAAAACGCGGTGTCCCGGCGCAATTTCCTGTGCAAGCGAGGCGTCGGTAAGCAGGTCCATCGCCCGCTGCGTCGCCATCGTCTCGTTTGTCCAATCCGCTGCAAACTGTTCAATCGTCGTATACATATTGTCCGTCCTCTTTTCGTTTGGGATAGCGTTCTTCCGTTTTTCGGTTCACGCTTCGGGTTGTTCTTGAGTCTTCATCAAGTATACCCGCCCTTTCCTGACAACTTTATGGCAGTGTAAAATCGTAATTCCGCACAATTTCCACCGCACGCTCCCGCACTTCCCGCGCGACATGCTCCGGCCCGAGCACGCGCACATCCGCGCCGTAACCGAGCAGCATGCCGTACAGCCACGGCTCGTCGGGCTGCTCCGAAGTTACAAGCAGCATTCCGTCCGGCTCCAGCCTGATTGCATCACGGTCAAAATAATCGTAAACCCTCGCTTTTGCACGCGGATGAAAAAGGAGCTTTAGCCGCACAAGATCATACTTCTTCTGCGCTCCCCAGCGGAAGTCGAAGTGCTGGAGCTCCTTGGACCTGCGCTCGAATGTCGCCTGCAGCACCGTCAGCTGCTCGACCCGGGACAACCGGAAAATCCGGTAGTCGCCGCGCAGACGGCAGTAAGCATACAAATACCAGATGTACCCCTTCAAAACGACGCCGACCGGTTCAACTTCCCGGACCGCTTCCTCGCCTTGTCCGTTCGTATAGCGAAACTTCACCAGCCGCAGCGAGTCGGCCGCCCCGCGCAGCTGCCGCATAAGCGCCTTCTGCTCCTCTCCGCCGCTCCACGGATCCAAATCGATCATGAGCCGTTCGCCTTGGCCGCTGCCGCGCTCCGTCTTGGCGGCCAGCGCCCCGACCTTGTCCAGCAGCATCCCGATATCCCGCTCATGTAAGGTGGAGCGCACGCCGCGGAGTGCGATCATAATCGATTCCAGTTCCTCATAGGACAAAAACTGCCTCTCTACCCGGTACTTCTCCATAATTTCGTAACCGCCCGCCGCGCCCGTATACGAAACGACCGGTATTCCGGCCGCATTAATCGCCTCCATATCGCGGTAAACGGTGCGCAGCGAAACCTCGAACCGTTCCGCCAATTCCTGCGCGCTTACTCTTCTGCGGTTCAGCAGCAGCATCGTGACGGCCAGCAGCCTCTCCAGCTTCATCGGTTCACCCTCCCTTTTCGTCTCATGCCTGCTTATAAGTCCTTTGCTTCTTCTTTGCTCTTGCTTCTTTGCTCTTGCTCTTTAAATCTTTTCTTCTTTACAGCTCTTGTCCGCTTATCATATTCTTATCCTATTAATCGAAACTAGGTGATTTCCATGAACTGGTTTGACGACCATAAAGAAGCTTTGCGAGCCGTCTTTGCCGAGGCTAAGCGGCGCATCGCCAACTTTCCCGAACCGCTTGGCGGCCGGGGACTTGCCTATTTGGAGGCATTCGACGTCTTTAAGCCGGATACTCCGAAAAATTATATTTGCTACACGCTGCCTTACTGGCTTCAGGAACGGTATCCGCTAACCGCGGAGCAATGCTCCCGCCTCTCCCTCGCCAACCTGTTTGTCATGCTCCACTTCTTCGTCCAGGACGATTTGATGGACGTTCCTCAGGACGAATGGAAGGAACAGCTCGCTCTTTCCGCCCTGTTTCACAGCGAACTGCTGAGCTTGTTTCATGCTCAGTTCGGCACTGATTCTGCGTTCTGGACCTGCTATACAAAGTATATCGCGGGCTGGGCCGGAGCCGTTGCCAATGAGCAGCGCGCCGATTATTTCCTCACGGACCGGGCGCAAATTGCCGCGAAAGCTGCGCCGCTGAAGCTGGCGGCGGCCGGAGCGCTGCTCCTCACCGGAAAAATGTCCGAGCTTACGGATCTGGAAGATTTGATCGATGATGCGCTTGTCATCCTCCAGATGGCCGATGATTGGACCGATTGGGAAGAGGACCTGGCCGAAGGCAACGCCAACTGCCTGCTGTCGCTTATTCGGAGCCGTCTCGGGCTTGCGCCCGAAGAGCCGCTCTCACCTCAGATCGTGCGGCAGCACATTTATGGCGGCTCCATAATGACGGATTACGCCCGCTTCGCGCAGCGTCGTTACGATCAGCTGCCTGACATCGCTTCCATTCTTTCTCAGCTTGCCGCTTTCCGCGATTCTCTGTCAAGCGGGCTGTTGCAAACCGCAGCGGATATCGTGAGAAAAAGAGAAGCGTTGAAGCTAGGAGGATTGAATCATTTTCTGTCGATAAATGGATAAATTGTTGTAGATATATTGCTTTTCCAATGTTAAGATAGTCAAGTAGTCCTAATCCATTGCAGAGGTGATTGTTGTGGTTCAGAAACAAGAACTGCTTTCCCAAATCATTGAAAAAGCCTGGTCAGATCCGGATTTCAAAGAACAATTGTTGAAAGACCCTAAAAATTCATTAAAAGCGGAGTTCGGCATTGAAATTCCGGACCATATTTCGGTTACAGCAGTGGAAGAGGACTCCTCGAACTTCTATCTTGTCATCCCCCCTAATCCGGCCGACGTAAACACGGCCCAGGAGAACGAAGACCCGGTTGCCGGGTGGTAGGTTGTACATAGCAAACAAATAAGGCAGTCCGCTCTTGGCGGAACTGCCTTTTCCTTTTATTTTCCGTTCTCCGGGTCAGCCGGGAAACGGATGACGGCTTCCGTTCCGACGCCGGGTTCACTGGAGTAGGTCAGCGTCCCGCGCATCGCTTCGATAATGCGGAATGTGACCATCAGACCCAGTCCGGTGCCTCTCGTCTTATTGGAATAATACGGCTCGCCGAGCTTCTTCAGCGCTTCCGGCTTTATGCCTTCCCCGTTATCCATAATCCGGATTACGACCGCATCCCCTTCTCCGTACGCTAAGATATGAACCTGTCCGTGCTCTTTAATCGCTTCAATGCTGTTTTTGACGATATTGATGATCGCCTGCCTGAACTTGGATGAGTCGCCCCTTATGTAAAGATCGTCGGGAATTTCAAGTATAATCTTCCCCCCGCTCAAATTGGCCAGCGGATTCAGAATCCCTTGAATGCGGCGCAGCTCGTCCGAAAGGTGCAGCCTCTTCACCGAGTCCAATTCCGGCTTGGCGAACGTCAGGAAATCGGTAATAATGTTGGACGCGCGGTCCAGCTCTTCGATCGCCAGATTCATGTAAGCCATTTCCTTTTCCGACGCCTTCTGCCCGAGAAGCTGCAGAAATCCCCGCGTCACCTGAAGCGGATTGCGCACCTCATGTGCGACCGAGGCCGCAAGCCCGCTGACGATTTCCATTTTGTCGGAGCGCTGCAGCTCATTGTTGAATTGCTCCAGCTCCTTGGAATATTTGACGACCTGCTCGTGATGCTCGGCGATCTGCTTGCCAAGAATGGCTACGAGACTGACGACAAACGCCACAATGCCCCATTTCCAAATGACAAAGCGGTGCGTAAAGTTCGATGTGTAAAATAAAATCAAATCGGTTGTAACCGCGCATCCCAACAGGCCGAACCCGATGAACAGCATCATGGCGTTCCGGTTTCCTTTGAACATATAACCCGCCGCTGTTGCAATCAGCAATGCAAATTCCAACAGGATGAATATGCCCATTATTTTTACACTGAATAAATAGTAAAGCGAGTCATAGCGCCCTTCCGTAATCTCATTCCATATACTGAATACGAAGCAAAAGGCGGAATAAGTGCTCTGGATATATAACCATTTACGAACGATTCCGTACTTGCCCGGACCGATCACCGTTAAGAAAAAGTAGGTCATGGCGGGCAGAAAAACAAACAGCGACCGGTCGAGCAAACCGGCAAATAATTGACCGTAATGATCGTAAAGCGAATAAACGGCGGTCGAATAGGTGATCAGCAGCAGACCGAGCGTCAAAATAATCATACAAAGCGGCACCCAACTCGATAAATGGGAGTCCCGCGTAAAAAAGGTGCATACGAGCATGATCGCGGCAACAAAAACGAGCGCGCAGCCAATCAAAAAATCAGTAATATCAATCGTTGTATATGTACGCTGCAGCTGAGAAAAATCCCCGATCTCCACCTTGCTTTGAATGCCGAGTCGTCCATTGGACGAGTAAACATATACAAGCAGCGATTTGCCGGAATCGGCCTGGTCCAGGGGAATCAGCAGTTTATTCGCATCGATATTATAGTCCCTTGTATGATCGTAAACAGGAACGCCCTCCAAGTAAATATGGATACTGCGGGCGTAAACGTTTTGAATAAACAGAGCGGACTTGCCATCATTCAGATCCGGCAATTTCAGGCGGATCCAAGCGGCTTCGAGAGATTCCGGGTTTGCAGAATCTTCATTGCCCATTGGATGATCGGCGTCCGCTTGAAGCCAGCCTTGTTCCTGACCGGTAGGCAGCGGCGGGGGCGAGGCCGAAGCGGCTTCCATAACCGGCAGCACCTGCCACTGATCGATGGCAGAAATGCCGCTCGAATTGCTTGCGCCGATTTGACTGATGACATAACCAAAAAATAAACAAAAAAGCAGCAGTAGCGTTGTAATCGATCTCGCTGTAAGTTTCATGACAAACACCCCGAACGGAATTACTCACCACCTTGCTGCATCCACCCTTTCCTTATCATTCGACAATATTCGATAACTCGAACATTGTTAATTGTTGAAGGGATTAATAACGTATGCCATAAATCCTTCGCAGAAAGAAAAACGGTGAGGATTGAAAAGCGGACAATGGAGGTATACAAGTAGAGTAACATAACCGCGCCATACGCGGTAGCTATTAAATAACGAGGTGATTGAAATGACGGAGCCGAGCAAGAAATCGCTGAAGAAAGAACCGCTGGCCGACCGGGACAATCCCGAACAATTTCCGACAGAAAACGAAAGTCTGCACGACCGCTTTAAGTCCGAGCAGACCGTCGATCCGATACCCGTAGAAGATTTAACCCTTCAGCAGGAAGATGAAAAAAATAAGACTGAGACGAAGCATACTTCTTCCAGCGAACGAAAATATCATACCGGATGTTAGCAGCGGCCGCGCGTCTTTAGCGCGCGGTGGAGCGATACGTGTTCGTGGTCAACACAAACTGCTGACCATGCCATTGGAGCGCCGCGGGTCCATCATGCGACGTCGAACCGCGCGATGGGGCTCGCGCGGTGCGCGAACGCCGGAGCGGCTCGCGCGCGAACGGATATCAACCCGGCATTTCCTTTACGATCAGAACGGGAACGACATTTGATCGGCAACCGGCTGAACGACATAGTTTTCCCCCGGATGCAGCTTTGCGGCCGTTCCGCGGCCTTCTCCGGCAGAGCCGGAGCCGTACCTTCCGCTTAGATCAAACTTTCCGTCCGAATGATCGTTTGTGATTCGCAATCCGTAACTATCCCGAGGTGCGGCCGGCTCTCGGCCGGAAAAACCATATTTGTCCAGCAGGCCGGCCGTCAGCCTGTTTATTCGCTCCTTGTACTCCTGATCCGCATAAGCATGCCGGTACAGCTTGCCGTATGAGCGGAGCAAATGCGGAAAATGCTCGCCAAGGATTCCGTAATACCACTGTTTCACATCCGGCGACAAGCGCAGCAGAGAGGCCATCGCGAATGAAGCACCGTATTCCTTCGCCGCCCGCAGCAAGGAGTCAAGCTGCTCCGGCGAATCCGTTAAATAAGGCAAAATAGGCGCGGCGAACATGCCGACCGGTATGCCTGCCCCAGCCAGAGCGGTGATCGTCTCCAGCCTTCCGGTCGGCAGCGGGGCTCCAGGCTCCAGCTTGCGCAGCAGTCCGGCATCGAGCGTACCGAGACTGACGTTGACCGAAGCGACATTCATCTGGCGCAGCAGATCGATGTCTCTGACGATGAGCGGGGAACGGGTTGTAATGGATACCGGAACCCGGTATCGGGCCAGCACCTTCAAGCATTCCCGCGTAAGCCGAGCCTTCCCTTCAACCGGTTGATACGGATCAGTTGCCGTACCGATTGCAATCTGGCCGAGATGGCGCCCCAGCGCGTCCAGATCGAAGTTGAACTTGACCGTGAGCCGGTGAAGCTGCGTTTCCAGCGCTTCGGCCGCGTTTATTTTCAGCGAGATGTGATCTTGAAATTCGTCTCCGGCTCCCTTTCCGGTAAAGGACTGAAAGCCGCGCGCATAACAGAAGCTGCATCCGTGCGCGCATCCTCGGTATGGGTTAATGGACCAATTGAACGGCATCCGCTCTTCCTTGACGGGATTGAGCGTCGTTTCGTCGTTACTTGTTCATACGTTTTCGCCATAGAAGTATCACCCCTCGAACTAGAACGTATGTTCCCTTTTTGATTAGTCTATCGATTATTCATCGGATTGTCAACTCGAATACCCAGGGAATTTTTGGGGATATAAGTGATGGCTAACAAGAAAGGCAGCATGAATCCTCGAGGGCAGAGCAACGACGCTTCGCACGGTCGTACGTTTTATTGCGCAATGTCCCCGCGCAGCAAAAAAACTCTTCCGGCTTCAAACCGAAAGAGTTTTTTTACCTGACTTCACATCATCAGCCGTTATTCAACTTTTCTCTGCGCTTTAAAATATGGCCCATGAAACTCAAGATCGTCATAGCGGTGACTCTCGACGTCACACCTGCCGGATCGTATTGGGGAGCGACTTCCACGAAGTCGAAGGCGACAATTTCGCCCTTCTTGGATAAAGCCTCCAAATACCCGTTCAATTCGTCAAAAGTCAGCCCGCCGGGCATCGGCGATCCGGTCCCCGGCGCTACCGAAATGTCGAGCGAATCGATATCGATTGTGACGTAATAGCGCTCGGAAGAAGGAATTTTGTCGATGACTCCGTCTACGCCCAATTGCTTGGCTTCTTTCGCGGTAATTAATACACTTCCATATTCCCTCGCGTCGTCAAAATCCGATTTCCGGCTGCTGCCGAGCCCTCTTAGCCCGACCTGAGCCATCCCTTGGATATGATCCATCTCCGACATCCGGCGCAGCGGGCTCCCGTTGCCGAATCGCTGCCCGCCGGGCGCATCCGACCAATCCAGGTGCGCGTCGAATTGAACGACCGTTACCGGTCCGAAAGAATCCAAAGCTCTCGCTACCGGAATCGAGATGGAGTGATCGCCGCCGATGACGACCGGAGTCGCTCCTCGTTCCACAATTTTGCGGACGGCCCATTCAATATGTTCAAACGAAGTTTGAATATCGCCGTTCACGATATCCGCATCGCCGCAATCGACGATTTTCCATGGAGCGGCAAGAAAAACTTCATCCCGTTCCGGATCATAAAATCCGGCGTCACCCCGCCCGTATTGCGTTGACGCTTCCCGGACCCGTCTTGGACCCAATCGGGTTCCCGACAAAAAGCCTACGCCCAAATCATAAGGAACCCCCAATACGGCCATATCCGCTTGCAGCTCGTTCAAATTGGTGCAAATCGGATATTTGCCGAATGAACAAATTCCGGTGATCGGGTGGTTTACTTTATCCATATTTATCATTTCGGAGATCATTCCTTACATCATTTTTTCCGTTATGATTGGCGGGACCATTGTTCGAACAACCGGTCCACCCGATCCACAATCTTTTGCTCGGAAACGGTCGCAATCCGTCCCTCTTCGACAACGACCCGGCCGGCCACGACAACATGCGAAATGGCATTCGGCTGCATGGCGTAGACCATATTGGCGAACAGCTCGTTCTTGGGCGAAAGCGACAAATCGTTTATATCAAGCGCGATAAAATCGGCATAGGCGCCCGCTTCGATCGTTCCGACCGGCATGCGCAAAATGTCGCCGGCCCGTTTCGTTCCCATGTCGTACACCTGTTTCGCCGTAATGCAGGTGCCGTCCAAACGCGCTACTTTCTGCAGCAGCGAGCACATCCGCATTTCCTCGAATACGCTGATCCGGTTATTGCTGCAGCCGCCGTCCGAGCCGAGCGCAATCTTCACTCCCGATTTCAGCAAGTCCGGAATGCGGGTGATGCCGTCAGCAAGAATCATATTGCTCGATGGACAGTAAGCAAGCGAGCAGCCGCGTTGTCCGAGCAGCTGAATCTCGGAATCCTCCAGCCACACCAGATGGATCGCAATCATTCGTTCGTCGAGCACGCCGAGCGAATCCAAATAATGGACCGGGCGCAAGCCGTAATCGCGCAGCGTCTCTTCCACCTCGAACATCTCTTCCGCTACGTGAATATGAAATGGCGTGTCCAGCTCAAGCGCCAAACGGTGCCCGGCCTTGATCATCTCCGGCGAAGCCGCATGCGGACTGTGAGGCGCCGGGTGAACCTCGACCATGGAGCTGCCCTGGTATTTGACCGCCAGCTTGCGGGTACGCGAGACGGCTTCATCGACCGTTTCCCGGTAAGCAACCGGAGCTCCGGACCAGTCGTACATCGTGCTGGCGAAGACGAGCCGGATTCCCAAATCGTTCGCCGCACGGATGACAGCCTCATCGTGCGCCGTTCCGCCGTTATGCACATAGAAAAAGTCGCTGACCGTCGTCACCCCGTACCGGAGCATCTCTCCGAACGCCAGCAGCGCCCCGGTATAGATGGCCTCTTCATCCAGCAGCGGCGTATACCGGTAAAGCGCCTGATCGCGCCATTCCAGGAAAGGCTTGTCAATGGCGATGCCCCGCAACAGGCTTTGAAAAGAATGATTGTGAGCATTTACAGTCCCCGGTACGATCGCCTTGCCTGGCCAATGGACGGTCTCGGCTTCGGGATAGCGAGACATCAGCTCGTCCTGAGGCCCGATCTCCTTGATCCGGCCGTCTTGAACAACAATGGCCTGCTTCGGTTCGAATGTATCCTTCACATAGACGTAATCCGCTGCAAATAAACGGTCCATATTTAACCTCCTTAAGGTTTTGACGTAAGTCAAAACCACTTCGTAAGCATTGGCTGATTCGTTCTATTGCTGGCCGTGCGTGCTCCGGCTAGTTATGCCTAGCTTGGCTAGGCGCGCAACGGAACTCACAGCACTTATTTTGCATGTATGAGCCCATTTGGAAATCTAACGGAACTCACAGCTCTTAATCGAGTTAAAATGGGTTATGTTCCGACAGAAAAACCGAAATAAGGTCCGATACTTCCGTTAGATGTTCAAATCGAACAAAATGAGCGGAATAACGTCAATTGCATCCGTTAGCATCCTAGAACAACCCGTACCATCCTAGAACAACCCGTACCATCCTAGAACAAGCCGTATCATCCTAGAATAAGCCGTAATGGTAACAGTTTTTCAGGATCGTTCTGCTAGTCCAGCATTCGATCCAGCATTTCATCCAGCGAAACGATCGCGTTCAGCAGGACGTTCGCCGCTTTCTCGATGTCCTCGATCCGGCTTTCTTCCTCCGGACAGTGGCTTTTGCCGTCGATGCTCGGAACGAACAGCATTCCGGCCCGCGTCAAGGAAGACATGTGCGTCGCATCATGTCCTGCCATACTTCCCAGATGAAACGATTCATACCCCAAAGCGCGGGCCTTCTCCGTGCATAGATCGACAATGTCCGGATCCATCGATTCAGGCGCTTGATCCAGCACGACCCGGCGCTCCACCCTGCAATTACGCATCTGTTCAATCGCTTCCAATCGGCCCTGCCACGCATCGATCACCTGCCGGATTTCACCCTGGCTTTTTCCTCTCGCTTCCAGATGAAAAACGACCTTCTCCGGAATGATGTTGGCTGCGTTCGGGTAATTGGCGATTTTGCCGACGGTTCCCACCACTTCATCGGACGGATGATCGCGGCAAACGGACTCGAAAGCGAGCATCATTTCCGAAGCGGCCATCAGCGCGTCCTGCCGGTCATTCATCAGCGTCGTTCCCGCATGATTGGCTTGACCGTAAACAGTGACTTCCTCCCGGTAAATGCCCGTAATCGCCGTCACGATTCCGACCGGAATATCCCGCTTAAGCAGCCGTTTGCCCTGCTCGATGTGAACTTCCAGGAACGCGGCCAGCTCATGCGGCTGGCGCCGGGCTTGCTCCAATCGCTCAGGGTCTCCGCCCGCTTCCCGCAGTGCCACATCAAGCGGCCGCCCCTTATCGTCGCGTACGCCTTCGATCTGTTCCCGCTTCAATCTTCCTGCCACGCTCCGGCTGCCAAACGTCGATAAGCCGAACGGATTCGGTTCCTCCGCGCTGAACGAAACGAGCTCAAGCGGATGGCGGGTGCGGACGCCCTGTTCATCCAGCACGCGCATCACTTCCAAAGCGATGAGAACGCCAAGCGCTCCGTCGTACAGCCCGCCGTTCGGAACGGTATCGATATGGGATCCGAATGCGATGACGGGCAAAGCCGGATCAGCGCCTTCACGCCTTGCCCAAATATTGGCCGCAGCATCTACGCGCACGTCCAACCCTAACTCCCGGAGCTGGTTCTTCAGCCAATCGCGCGCCGCCAGCTCCGCCGGCGTAAACGTCGTGCGGTCCAGCCCGCCCCGCTCGTTGCGTCCGAACTCCCCGAGCTCCCGCAGTTGCTTTTGCAAACGTCCGGGTTCTATATGCAAATCATGTAATACTTTCATACGAAACGTACCCCTTCCTAGAGCAGCCAATCGTTCAATTCATTCCGAGCGATGGCTGCCCGATAGCCGGACGGGAAATCGAGAAGCCGGAAATAGGATGCTCGGTTCGGCCGTTCATGGCCAGCTGGCATAAAATCTCGCCAATAACACTTGCAAACTTAAATCCGTGTCCCGAGAATCCGCCGGCAATGCTGACATGCGAATATTCCGGATGCCGATCAATGATAAAATCTTCATCGGGCGTCATCGTGAATAAGCAAACCCGTCCCTTGTTTAATTTCCCGGCTGCAGCCGGCATATAGGTTTCCAGGAAGCGGCGGACGTCCCCTTCATCTTCCGGATAAATCCCGAAATCGCGGTTGATATGATCGGGATCAACCATTTCGCCGGTATCCATGCGCCCGAGCTTGACCCCGCTGCCGTCAATGCTGGGAAAACCGTAATACCGTTCAGTCGGCAAATCGAAAATGAATGCGGGAAAAAGCGACGATTGATACAGCTTTTCGTCCGCGTCAAACCAGGCAATCGTTTTGCGCAATGGTTGAAGCGGGAGCTGGAGAGAAGAGAGCAGCTTGCCTGTCCAAGCGCCTGAGCTGACAATAAGCTTGTCCGCGCTGTAACGGCCGTCTTTCGTTTGGACGGTAACCCCGTGCTGATCAATTTCAACGTTCTCCGCCGGCGTATTGCACAGCAGGGTAGCGCCGGATTGTTCTGCCAGCTGACGATAAGCCCGGATGCAATCCTCAACGAAAAGCACCCCTGAGCTCGTTTCCAGACTGCCGATGAAATGTTCCGGGATCTTAATTCCGGGCCAGCGCCGCTGAATCTCTTCCGAACCAAGCACCTCCAGCGGTAAATCATATTTTCGCGCGCTGGCGATGGTCTCATTGACAAACTTGGAATTACGGTCCCCTACGGAAAGAACACCCGTTTGACTAAACAAGGTTTGGCCGCTCTCCTGCTCAAGTTCATTCCATAGCGCTTGGGCTCTTAACGCAAGAGGGACATATTGCCTGCCCTCGCCGTAAGCGTGCCGTATAATTCTTGTATCGCCATGGTGACTGCCGTATACATGCGGCGGATCAAACGCATCGATCAGCAATGTTTTGACCCCTTGCTTAGACAAGTAGTACCCTGCAGCCATTCCCATCGAGCCTGCACCGAGGATAATGACATCGTAATGTGATGACAAGACAACACGCCTCCCCTATATTTAGGCGGCTCCACGAACCGCTATTCCCATGTCTCGTTGACGCACCGAATATTTGTTTTTTACAACGTGCCTGCCGTTCCTTCGAGCACCTGTCTTAGAAACTGCCGGGTTCGAGGGTGGGACGGCGCGGTGAAAATCGTTTCGGGCTTTCCTTCTTCAATAATGACTCCCTGGTCCATAATGACGACTTTGTCCGCAACCTCGCGGGCGAATCCCATCTCATGGGTCACGACAACCATCGTCATTCCTTCCTGCGCCAAATTCCGCATGACTTGCAGAACTTCGCCGACAGTCATCGGATCGAGCGCCGACGTCGGCTCGTCGAACAGCAGCACCTTCGGCTTCATCGCAAGCGCGCGCGCGATTGCGACGCGCTGCTTCTGTCCGCCCGAGAGGCTCGACGGGCGAGCGTGCGCTTTTTCCTCCAAACCAACCTTGCGGAGCAGGTCCAGAGCCAAACGATCGGCATCTTCCCGCGACAGGCCGAGCAAAGAAACTGGCGCCATCGTTATATTTTGCATGACGGATTTATGCGGGAACAGGTTGAACGACTGAAATACCATGCCGACTTCGCGGCGAATCCGGTTCAGCTCGTTTTGAGCCATTTCGCGAATTTTGCCGTTGACCGCCTTTCGACCGATCGGCTCCTTATCGATCGTAATTTCGCCTTTATCGAACGTTTCGAGATAATTGACGCAGCGCAGCAGGGTGCTTTTTCCCGAACCGGACGGCCCGAGAATGACGACAACCTCTCCCCGATTGACCTGGAGGTCGATTCCCCGCAGTACGTGATTATCCCCAAAAGCTTTGTTCAGTCCGTCTATCCGTATCATCGTAAATCATCTCCCGTGCTTAAACGTCTTTCCAGCGCCAGACCGACCATTCCGATCAGATTGTTAACCAGATAGTACAGAACTGCGATTGCGATCAAAAATTCCATCGTCTTGTACGTATCGGCAATCATGAGGTTTGCCTGCCGGAACAGCTCGACAACGGTAATGGTCGACAATAACGACGAGTTTTTGATTAACGATATCAATTCGTTGGTCATGGGGGCCAGCATACGGGTAACGGCTTGCGGAATGATGATTTTGCGCATCGTTTGCATATGGGAGAACCCGAGCGACCTCCCGGCTTCCATCTGTCCTTTGTCAATGGACTGAATGGCTCCCCTAATAATTTGCGAGGCATAAGCTCCGCTGTACATGCCAAGCGCGATAATGCCGGATACCCAAGGGACGGTGTCGATTCCGAAAACAATCGGCAGACCGTAGTACAACAAGAACAGCTGCACGAGCAGCGGCGTTCCCCGAAACCAGGAAAGGTACGCGAGTGCAAGGTACCGGAACGCCTTCAGCTTCGACATTTGACCGAACGAGATCACGGTTCCAAGAACCAAGCTGAGCGCAAATCCGGCAAACGTATAGACGACGGTCAGCCACAAAGATTGCAATAGAAGGCGTATATTGTCCCACTCGCCGATGACGGAAAAATCAAATTGCTGCATGATGCTCTCCTTTCGTTGCCGGATTTTACGCTGCTGCTATTCGAACCATTTTTTCACGATTTGATCGTATTGTCCGCTGTCTTTCACTTTTTTCAACGCTTCGTTGACAGCTTTCGTAAATTCGGCATTTTCTTTGCGTATTCCGTAACCGTAAAACTCTTCCGTCAGCGTATCGGGCAGAACCTTCATCGTTCCCTTTTCTTTCACGTACGTCTTGGCAGCCGGCAATCCGGTAACGACCGCATCGACCTTGCCCGTTTCCAGCTCCAGGAACATCTCCGTGTTTTTCTCTACTTTGACCAGCTTCGTTTCTTTGGCGTTCTCTTCCAGGTATTTCACGGATTTGGTGCCGATCTGAACCGATACCTTCTTGCCCTTCAGATCGTCGAGTCCTTTGATCGAATCGTTATCCTTTTTCACCATGATGGACAGTCCGCCCGGGAAATACGTGTCCGAGAAATCAATCGTCTGTTTGCGCTCATCGGTGATATACATGGAGGATGCGATAATATCGAATTTTTTCGCCTGAAGTCCGGGAATCAGTCCCTTGAATTCCGTATCCACGAAGTTTACTTTATCGGCGCCAAGCTCCTTGGCTACCGCTTGAATCAGATCAATATCGAAGCCTTCATACTTGTCTCCGGTCTTATACTCGAACGGTTTGAACGTGGCGTCGAGTCCGACATCAAGCGTTTTGGACTCGGCGATTTTTTTCAGTACGGCATCTTGGCTCGCAGCGCTGTCGCCCTGCTGTCCTGCGCCCGAATTCGACGTTTCTTTGCCGCCGCACGCTGCCGTCAAGAAAATGAGCATGCTGATCGCCAGCAGAGCAACCGATTTTTTCGTCCATTTGTTCATATGAGAAGTTCCTCCCTAAAAATGTGGTAGATTTGGTTTTCTAACGTCTGAAAAAAACGCGGTTTCGTTGATACATCTCCTCCACGCTGCTCAGCATGTCCTTGGTCCGGTCAAGATCGGTCCGGCCGATCATGTCGAGGAGGATGTTAAGGATGCAGTAGCTCGACGTGTACGAATCGAACAAAGTCGTAAACGTGGTGATGATGATCGGCGTCACGATATCGCATTCGCATATCCCTTCCGCCTGCAGCGTATAACTGTCCGTTATCGTAACGAAATTGAACTTTTCCTGTTTCAGATACTGAATGACGTCGATCATCTCGCGGGGGTACCTTGGAAAGATAAAAGGCAGAATCAAGGTCGACTCGCGATCCATATGATGCAGCATGTCGTAAACGTCGCTGCCGCCGCTCGTGCAAACGCGGACGTCGGGATGGATTTTTCGCAAGAAAAAATAAAAATAATTCGCAAGCGGCGCGCCCGTTCGAAAACCGATAATAAAAACCGTCTTCATGTTCGCGATCCGGGCTGCGATTTGCAGCAATTTTTCCTCGGACGTGTACTCCACCAAATTATTCAGGTTTTCAATTTCCTGGCCGATCAGGATTTCGAGATTCGACTTCGTTTTTCCCGAGATATGATAGCGCTCGACGCCCGTCACTTCATTCCGGATAATGTCCTGGACCGTCTTCAGAAATTGAGAGAAGCCTTTGAACCCTAAACTATTCGTAACGAACCGGGTTACGGACGGCTGACTGACCCCAGCTTTGTCGGCGATTTCGGATGCGGTCATAAAAGCGATCGATCGGTAGTGAACGAGAATGTATTCGGCAATTTTGCGGTTATTCGGCGAAGATTCATCCGAGAAGATCACTTTATTCAGCATATCTTTTAATTGCTCTGCCGAGAGCGGAAGTGGCTGTATCAATTTATTCATCACCACCTTGCATGAAATATTTCATTCAATTGATTTGTGAATAGTATAATACATATGTCATGGTTTGTCTAATGGAATTTTCATTGAATGTCATAAAACGTTACATCTAATTCGTTAAATTGATTTTCAAGCGCGGTTTCCTTCCATATCTATAAACTTCCATTGTCAAACCTCGGACGAGTCAGTATCATCTATGGAAGATTTTCAGCCTCTCTATGGTCTGTCTATGGATGCCCTTCGATCTATATCCGGATACATAGATATTTTTGTGAAAATGGAACAGAGCTGGGGGTACACGATGATTACATTTCGAAGAAAAATAGTTATTGCGGCCATTACGGTGCTTTTTCTGGCGGGCGCCGCCGTTTTTGTCATCAATCAACCGGATCGGCCGGACCGGCCTTCAAACACGGTGACGATTGACGGGGTGACCCTTCCGGCGAGAGCCGGCAAAGCTTACTTGCAAGTGCCCGGGAACAACAGCTGGCATGACCTACTGCTCAAAGGCGTCAATATGGGAATGGCCAAGCCCGGCCATTTTCCCGGCGAAGCGGCGATAACAAAACGCGAATATGCGCGCTGGTTTAAGTCGATCGGCGCGATGAACGCGAACGTGATCCGTGTCTACACACTGCATCCGCCGGAATTTTACGAAGCGTTGTCGGAGTATAACGCCAAAGCCGAGCAGCCGCTTTATTTGCTTCACGGCGTTTGGATCAACGAAGAGAAGCTGCTCTCCACCGGCGATGTGTACATGAAAGACCTAAGCCGGGAGTTCGTCCAGGACATTCGCCGGACGGTCGATGTCATCCACGGAAATGCCGATCTGCCGGCGCGGCCGGGGCACGCCTCCGGGAAGTACCGGGCGGATGTCGCCGATTACGTCATCGGCTGGGTGCTTGGCGTCGAATGGAACCCGGAAGCGGTTCATTCGACCAATAAGAAGCACGAGGGCACTCCCGATTTCAACGGGCGTTATTTCCAGACGAAGCAGGCTTCTCCGTTTGAAAGCTGGCTGGCGGGCATGATGGATGAAGTCGCCGCTTATGAAACCGATCATTATAAATGGCAGCGGCCCATGAGCTTCACCAACTGGGTGACGACCGACCTGCTGAAGCATCCGTCGGAGCCGTTTCTGACGGAAGATCTCGTTTCGATCAATCCGAACGTCATCCGGACTAAACCGGCCTTTCATGGCGGCGCATTCGCTTCTTACCACGTTTATCCCTATTATCCCGAATTCCTCAACTATGAAACGAAATATACCGACTACGTCGATTTTCGGGGGGAGAAAAACAGCTATGCCGGTTATTTGCACGATCTGAAGCGGGTGCACGGCATGCCCGTATTAATCGCAGAGTTCGGCGTTCCCGCTTCCCGCGGGATCACGCATCGCAATGTACACGGATACGATCAAGGGTTCCATACCGAGCAGGAGCAAGGAGCGATCGTCGCCCGCCTTTACAAAAATATTGTGAGGGAAGGCTTGGCCGGCGGACTTATATTCACCTGGCAGGACGAATGGTTTAAACGGACATGGAACACGGCCGACCTGGACAATCCCGACCGTCGTCCGTTTTGGTCCAATGCCCAGACCGGGGAGCAGCAATTCGGTTTGCTCAGCTTTGACCCCGGTCCGGTTGAAACCTCGTTGTATGCGGATGGGATGGCGGACGATTGGAAGAAAGCCGGGGTTGACCCGGCGAAGATGGAAACCTCCGGTCCTGTCCGAACTTTGGACGAGGACGACGGGCTTAGAGCGATCAACCAATGGTTCGTATCCAGCGATGCACGCTACGTCTATTTCCGGATTGATTTCGCAAAAGATGTCCGTCCGTTCGATTGGTCGAAAGGCAGCATCCTCCTGCTGCTCGATACGATTCCGGGTCAAGGACAGCATCGGATACCCGGCGGAAGCGGCCTGACCACCGACGCGGGCATCGATTTCGCGATCGATCTGAAAGGTCCGGGTCGGCAATCGCGCATGTGGGTAGACAGCTACTACGACCCTTTTTATTACGAGTACGGCCCGAGGCTTAACATGCTGCCAGTCGTGGATTACGCGAACCGGAAAAATAACGGGATATTCCACAAAATTAACCTGGCGCTCAACCGCCCGCTCGATATCCCTAATGTCCGCGGCAAAACGATTCATTTGCCCTTGGACAAGTTCGAGACGGGGCTGCTCCGGTCCGGGAACGGTAATCCGAACAGCCCGGACTACGATTCGTTAACCGACGTCGCCTATAATGACAAGGAGCATAGGGTCGAAGTCCGGATCCCTTGGCAGCTGCTGAACGTGAAGGATCCGAGCACACGCGAAATAATGAGCGACCTTTGGAAGAAGGGGCTTCAAGGCGGCGAAAAAACATCGGGCTTCAAGATCGCCCTCCTCTCCTACCGTCCGAACGGCAGCGACCGTGCCGACGCTCCCGGCGGCCCGGACATCTCGTATTCCGTGCCGGGTACGGTAAGCGGCACGCTGTCGGCCAAAGACATGTTTACGTATGAGTGGAGCGAGTGGGAGACGCCCGAATATCATGAACGTCTCAAGAAGTCCTACTACATGATGAAAGATTTATTTTCAACACAGATGAAGTAAAGGTGTGTCCGCTATGGAAACGAACAACACGAGAGTCATCAGCACCGATGAGCGGAGCGAAATTCCCGCGGCCGGAGACGGCCGGCGGCCTCTCATTCTCGTCATAACCCCCGATAACGTTTTTTTGCAATTCGTTACCGATACATTTTTGAGCCAAGGATGGGCAACGGCAGCGACAACCGATCCCGCCCATGCGGTTCAAACCTTTTTCGAATTAAAGCCGGACTTGGTCATTATGGATGCCTACGCAAAGAAAGATGCCGGTTCGGCAGCGCTCGATGCGATCCGCGAGCATGCCGAAACCGTTCTGCTGCCGCTGATGAATGCCGGCGATTTCCGCGGCAAAGCCGCTGAAGAGCTTATCGCCGTGGCTGAAAGTCAGCTGGACATGCGGAGGCGGATCGACGAGCTCGCCCTGCTTGACGGGCTGTCGGGGATGTACAACCGGAAGTATTTTTCGATCGAAATGAGCCGGCAATTGAACGACCTGCGGCGCACCCGCGAGCCCTTCACCATCGTCATGATGGATATGGACGGCACCCGTGAAATCAACAGCCGGTTCGGTTACGCGGAAGGAGACCGAACAATTCGGCATATGGGCCGTTTCGTAAAAGAGCGGGTCCGCTGTTCCGATGTACTGGCCAGAATCGATGCCGATCGTTTCGTGCTGATTCTGCCGAAAACGTATGCCGAAAACGCGATGACGCTTGTGCGTCGGCTCCAGAACGAATTTGCGGCTGCCCGCGTAGATATGTGCGGCGAAGCTTCCTCGTGCACCTTTTCCGCCGGTCTGCTGGAAGTGATCGATGTTGCCTGGGATGAAGCGATGTGTGTCCGAATGGCCGAATCGGCGCTTCAAGGCGCCAAATCAGAAGGCGGAAACGTCTCCCGCATCTTCCGTTTGCAGGACGAACGGGAGGCAGGCTGGATGCGGCACCTGAACCTCGCCATTGTGGAAGACGACGATTTGATCCGCAATTTGCTGGAGAAGCGGCTGCCGGAAATCGGCGGAGCCAAGCTTGCCCTCGATATTCGAAGCTACAAGGACGGGGAATATTTCTTTGCGGACGAATGGCATAACGGCAAAGGCCAGTTCCTCATTATACTGGACCGCAACATGCCGCGTATGAACGGAATGGAAGTCGTGCGCAGGCTGAGAAGCGGCTATGACCGCTCCCGCTACCAGATCCTGATGCTGACGGCCGTCAATTCGGAAGCGGGCATCGCCCAGGCGATTGAGGCCGGAGTCGACGATTACATGACGAAGCCCTTCAGCCTGGTCGAATTGGAATCCCGGATCCTGCGTCTGGTTAAGGGGCTGAAACGATGAATACGAGCCTCGCAATCGCTGAAGGAACGGGTCTCATTTTTCTCGCAAGCGCCCTTCTTATCTTTATTCATCTGGTTGCCCGCAAGCTGTGGATGAAGAACGAGGAACGGCGGAAACAGACTTTAATGGCTGCCTTCCAGCAAGCGGACTCCGCAGTGGAACATTACCTTCGCACGGGTGAACAGGCGGATCGGCTGAAGCTCCGGCGGCCGTACGAATACGAAGCGCTGGAAGCCTACTTCGGGCAGCGGATCAAGGCGAACGCCGCGCGTGAGAAAGAGCTTATTTATCGCTTTGCCGACCGCTATTTTCACCGCTATTATGCGCAAAGGCTGAACCGTCGCCGCTGGAGCAACCGTATGGGCGCTTTGCTGTACATCGAACGCTTCCGGCTGCACCGCCTTCTGCCGGATGTAAAGGAGCTTCTGCTGCGGAGGCGTCTGTCCGACGAGGAACGCTATCTCGTCTATCGCGTAATGGCCTCTTTGCAGGACAAGGACATCACCCGGATCCTGTTATCTTCACCCGATCGGCTGCTGCCTGCTTATGTGTACAGGCAGATCCTGCTTGTGCTTGAAATGCCGCACTTGGAACAATTGATCGCCGCGTTTGACCGCTGCCCATTGCCGCTGCAGGAATCGATCATCGATATATTGCGTACCCGCAACGAGCGGACGTATCCGTTACTGGAGCTGCTCGAGCGGACGCTTGATCATGAACAGGCTGAATTGCGGATCCGCGCCTTGAAAGCGTTGGCCAACTTCGGATATATGTCCGGTGATGGGGTACGGCGGCTCTGCGAATCGTTTGACCTTTGGAGAGCCCGGTCATGGCAGGAGAGGTTAATGGTCGCCAAGCTGATGGGAAGTCTCAAAGAAGCGCAGTTCCTCCCCTATCTGCAGGAAATGATCGGAGACCCGTCGTTTCACATTCGGGCGGAAGCCGCGGCAGCCATCTCCCGCTATAAGCATGGCACGGAATGGCTCGAGTTCATTCGCGACCACCACTCCGACAGATATGCGCGCGACATGGCGGGCGAGATATTAAATAGAGGGGTGATCCGGTAATGGAGACGATGATGGATATCGCGAGCCGGATCTTCGTTTGGGTCGACCGCCTCATTTTCGCCTACGTTATATCGGTTACCGGCATTTATTTGATTTTGTTCGCCGCATCCGCCCACAAACTGCGCAAGGAAGCCGGTTTGCCCGATATCCGGTATGAAGACGTGCTGTCGTCGCATTATACTCCGCCGCTGTCGATTCTCGTTCCGGCCTACAACGAGGAAGCCGGCATCGTGTCGAGCATTCGGTCGCTTCTCGGCATCAATTATTCGGAATACGAGATCATCGTGATCAACGACGGCTCCAAGGATAACACGCTGGATGCGGTCATCCGCGAATTTGACATGTACCCGCGCGAGGACAAATTCATATGGTACGGGATGGAAAGAACACCCAAACCTATCCGACAGGTTTATACCTCTCGGCTGCACCGAAATCTGCTGCTGATCGATAAAGAGAACGGGGGCAAGTCGGACGCTTTGAACGCCGGCATTCTCGCCTCGAAGTACCCTTATTTTGTTTCCCTCGACGGAGATACGGTGCTCGATTCCGATGCTTTCATTAAAGTGATGAAGCCGATCATGGAGGCGAAGCCGGGAGAAGAAATCATTGCCTCCGGCGGCAGCGTCAACATTGCCAACGGCAGCGTCATCGACAACGGCCATCTGGGAAAAGGCCAGAACAGGCTTGCCCGCAATCCGCTCGTCATGATGCAGGTAATCGAGTATTTCAGAGCATTTCTTATGGGCAGAATCAGTCTGAGCCGCTTCAACATTTTGCTGCTCGTTTCCGGGGCGTTCAGCGTCTTTCGTAAAGACTGGGTCATCCGCGCCGGGGGATATGAACTGGATACGATCGGTGAAGATATGGAGCTGGTCGTCAGACTGCACCGAATGGCCCGGGAAAACAAAAGCAAGGCGAGAATCGCCTATGTTCCGGATCCGGTATGCTGGACGGAAGCGCCCGACAACCTCTCCTTGCTGCGGAGACAGCGCATCCGTTGGCACAGGGGATTGTATGAAAGCTTGATCCGCCACAAAAAAATGCTGTTCAACCCCGCATACGGCGCCATCGGGTTCGCAGGAATGCCCTACTTCCTGTTTGTCGAACTGCTGGGACCTTTGGTCGAGCTGCTCGGTTACGGTTCCGTCGTGTTCGGCCTTTGGCTCGAAGCGATCGATGTCCAGTTCGCGATCACGCTCTTTATCGTGATGTTGATTTACGGATCGTTTTTGTCGATGGGAGCCGTTTTGTTGGAAGAATGGGGGCTAAGGAGATACCCCAACGTTTCCGACCTGCTTTATCTGTTCTTCTTTGCACTGACCGAATCGTTCTGGTACCGGCCATTAACGTGCTTTTGGCGTCTGGAAGGGCTGCTGCGGGCTCTCGCCAGTACCAAGAGGGAGTGGGGAGAGATGACCCGCAAGCCCAGCATCCTCACATCGGGAAAAGACCGGAACTCTGCGGCGTAACCCATCAAAAAAACATCATCGATGCGTAACCTTCAAAAAAACATCGTCGATGGGTTAAGCTTTCTGCTAGATTGAGATCGCATTGGAGAGCCAGTCCCAATGATGACGCAAAAGGACCTCCAATCACCGCCGGCAAAGCGGAACTGGAGGTCCTTTCCTCGCTAAGCCTGCGAATGTGCAGGTTTTATTGATCGAAATCGCTTGTCGTATGGGAAAACCTGCGATGGTACAGGAATTCCCGGCTTTTATTGCCTAAACGTAAGATGGGGGCAACAATAAAAGCATTTTTGCAGGAATTTTAACGTAGTCGATTAAGAAAAAGAAAAAAGATGTACGATCGCATGTATTTCAAAAATTACCCCTTCGTTCAGAGCAATACAGCGTTCGAAGGGCAGTACGATCGTTGATGCATTAATTTCGAGTATCAGCTTCATACTAGGGGGCAGGCAGGCAAAAAGCCCGGCAAGCTGGAGAACTGGACGTATGAAGAAGAAGTATACTTGTAAAATAAACGAACCCGTCAAGGATATCCCTTTGACCGGTTCGTTTTGTTTCGTTTTTTGTAGCGAAAGGCTTACTCCGATGCTTCGGCCTGAAACAGCTCCAGCTCTCTGCGCACTTCCTCTGCGGTGTCCATATCCAGCACCCGCTCTACGAGCGCCTGACAGCTGCTGCGGTCCAGCTTGGTCACGACCTCTTTGATGCGGCGCATGCGGGAAGGGGCCATGCTCCATTCGTGAAGTCCGAGGCCGACGAGCAGCGGAGCCGCCAGCGGATCGCCTGCCATGCTGCCGCACATTCCCGTCCATTTGCCCCCCACTTCGGATGCGTCAATAACGTTCTTGATCAAACGAAGAACCGCCGGATGGAAGTAGTCGTACAGCCCTGCCACCCGCTCGTTCATCCGGTCGACCGCAACCGTATATTGGACAAGATCGTTCGTGCCGATGCTGAAAAAGTCCACTTCGCGGGCAAAACGGTCCGCCTGCAGCGCCGCCGACGGGATCTCGACCATAATGCCGAGGCCTACGCGTTCGGCCATCGCCACGCCTTCCGCGGCAAGCGAGGCGCGTGCTTCCTCGAACAGCGCTTTCGCTTCCCGCCACTCCCGCAGCCCCGAAATCATCGGGAACATGACGTTGATCTTGCCGTGGGCGCTCGCGCGCAAAATCGCGCGCAGCTGCGTCATAAACAGCTCCTTGCGGTCCAGACAGAGCCGGATCGCACGGTACCCGAGAAACGGGTTCATCTCTTCCGGCAGATCCATATAAGGCAGTTCCTTGTCGCCGCCGATGTCCAGCGTACGGATAACAACCGGACGTCCCTGCATCGCTTCGGTAACCGCTTTGTACGCCTCGTACTGCGTCTGCTCATCCGGCATCTCGCTGCGGCTCATGAACAGAAACTCGGTCCGGTACAAGCCGACCGCTTCCGCGCCTTGCGCAACGAGGTCGGCCGCCTCTTCCGGCGTTCCGATATTGGCGGCGATTTCTGCCCGGAAGCCGTCGCGTGTGATCGCTTCCTTATCGGCGAACGCCTGCAGCTTGCGCTGTTCTTCGGCCTGCGCTTCCATCGCCGCGAGATAAGCGGCTACTGTCGCTTCAGACGGATTCACGACACATTCTCCCGCTCCGCCGTCGATCGCAACCGTATCGCCGTTTTCGATGCCGTCGATTCCCGCCCCTGCGCCGAGAACGGCCGGAATGCCGAGCGAATTCGCCAGAATAGCGGTATGCGACGTTTTGCCGCCGATTCGGGTCACAAAACCAAGCACATACTTTTTGTTCAGCTGCACCGTATCCGACGGCGACAAGTCGTCGGCAATCAGAATGACTTCCTCGCTTATATCGGACAGCTTTCCGCCCCCCGCGCCGATTAGATGCGTCAGCAGCCTTGCGGCTACATCCCGGATGTCCGCAGCTCGCTCCCGCATGTACTCGCTAGCCATACTTTCGAACAGCGCAGCCGTTTGCTCGGCTACGATCCGCACCGCCGCCTCCGCCGCCCACGACTCCGCAGCGATTTTTTGCTCCATCTGCGGATAAAAGGAAGGGTCGGCCAGCATGCTGATCTGACCCTTCAAAATGACCGCTTTCTCTTCCCCGACCGTCTGCCGGGTATGCTCCACCAGCTTCTCCAGATCTTCCAACGAACGTTCCTTCGCTACTCGAAGCCGATCGGTCTCTTTGTCCGGAGAATCGGTTTTTCGTTCTTCAACCGCATCCAAAGTAACCGGGTTATATACGAACGCCTTCCCAATCCGAGATCCTTCCGATACGCCCAAGCCGTTAAACTTGCGCTCCTCCGTCATCACGCCCGCCTCCTCACTTGCAGTACCGGCATTCATTACGCTTCTCCGAAGCCGCTGTCCACGAGACTTATGAGCGCTTCAATCGCATCCGCCTCATCCGAACCTTCCGCGGAAATGGTAATCTCTTTTCCTTTCGTAAGCCCAAGCGTCATAAGACCGAGAATGCTTTTGCCGTCGACTACCGTATGCGGGTCCTGGATCGTGACCTTGATTGCGGACTGGAATTTTGCCGCCTGCTCCGTGAACAGCTGTGCCGGACGAATATGAAACCCGCTTTCGTTGCGGATGACCGTATTTTTTGTAACCATGTCGTCAAATCCCTTCTCTATTTAAAATAACCTGTTCGAAATGAATGATACCGTGGCCGATTCGTGCTCAGATGGCGCCGAGCAGCTCCTTTAGCTGGGCGGAATCCTCGACCGCGAGCAGCTGCTCGCGGAATTCATCGTCGATCAGCTTGCGCGAGATTGCGATCAAAATTTTCAAATGGTCGTTCCCGGCCGCTTCTTCCGGAACGGCAATCATGAATGCGGCCGAGACCGGCTCGCCGTCGAGAGACTGCCAGTCGATCGGACTTGCGAATTTCGCGAAGGCGAGAGCCGCTTGGGCGACGCCGGACGATTTGCCGTGCGGAATCGCCACGCCGAACCCGATTCCGGTTGAGCCGGTATTTTCTCGTGCGTGAAGCGCCTCAAGGTAAGCGGCTTTGTCAGTAACGGCGCCGCTCTCTGCCAGCGCTCCCGCGAGTGCGTCAATGGCCGCATTTTTGTCGTTCACGTCCAGCGGAATGAGAATCGATTGATCGTTCAAAAGAGATGTAATGTTCATTTTTTGGTTCCTCCTGGTTGGTTCCATTTTTTTCTATCTTGCATGTTTGAAGCGCAGTTGTCTATCTTAATTATCACGTTATTATTCTGCAATCGTTTTTTTCGTAAACTTGAGCGATAAGGCCGTTACGACCGAGCCGATAACAATTGCCAGTGCATACAATCCGACATGTCCGACCGCGTTCGGGATGAGCAGTACGAATGCCCCTCCATGCGGCGCCTGCAGCGTGGCGTGGAACACCATCGAGAGCGCGCCGGTCACGGCGGACCCCGCTACGAGGCATGGGATAACGCGGAGCGGATCGCTTGCTGCAAACGGGATCGCGCCTTCGGTAATAAACGAGAGACCGAGCACGGCAGCGGATTTGCCGGCGTCTTTTTCTTCCTTCGTAAATTTGTTCTTCGCAATGAGCGTTGCAAGCCACAGCCCCAGTGGCGGCGTCATGCCTGCGGCCATAACGGCGGCCATCGGCCCATATACTTGGCTTGCGAGCAGCCCGACCGAAAACGTATACGCCGCTTTGTTGATCGGTCCGCCCATATCGATCGCCATCATGCCGCCGAGCAGCAGACCGAGCAGCACCGCGTTGGTGGAACCGATCGATTGCAGCCACAGCGTAAGGTGGTCCATGATATATTTTACTGGCTCGCCGATGACATAAATCATCAGAAGTCCGGTAATGCCCGATGCAAGCAGCGGTATAAGCAGAATCGGTTTCAGACCTTCGAAGTTGCGCGGCAGCTTAATGTACTTTTTCAAATAGAGCGCCACGTAACCGCCGAGAAAACCGGCGATGATGCCGCCAAGGAAGCCGGCTCCCAGCTGGGAAGCGAGCATGCCGCCGATCAGGCCGGGCGCCAGGCCCGGTTTTTCCGCGATCGAGAAGGCGATGAAGCCGGCAAGAACCGGAACCATCAAAGCGAATGCAGCGCCGCCTCCGATATCCATCAAAGCGGCGGCAAAGGTGCCTTCTTGTTCAAAGGCTTTAATCCCGAATATAAATGAAATCGCGATCAAAAGTCCGCCTGCGACGACGAGCGGCAGCATCGCCGACACGCCGGTCATGAGATGTTTGTAAAACGGCGAGCGCGTTTTCGTTTTTGCGGCAGGCTCGGTTTGGACACTTGCTTTCGGTGCCGCTTCCGCCGCAGGGGCGGCCGCTTCCATTGCAAGTGCTTGCTCAATCAAGCCGGATGCATTGCGGATCGCTTGCGCTACGGGCACACGAACGACCGGCTTACCGGCGAAACGCCCTTCCTGTACGTCGGTGTCCGCTGCGACAATGATCGCATGGGCCTCTGCAATTTCCTGCGCTGTAATTTCATTTTCCACGCCGACCGCGCCGCGCGTTTCGACTTTAATCTCCATATCTTTCTGCTTGCCCGCTTTGATGAGCGATTCGGCAGCCATATAGGTGTGGGCAACGCCCGTCGGACATGCTGTGACCGCATAAATCTTTTTCATGGTTAGTTCCCCCTAAACCGATGTGTTAAACTTTGAGATCGGTGTAATACTGACTAGCGCAAGCTTTTCTTCCACTTCGAAAAACGTGCATACATCCGATCCCGGTTTTGAAGCGGTAATGGAGCCGGCTGCCGTCGTCCATCGGGCCGTTTCCTCCAATGTCTTGCCTTCAATCAGACAAAACGCAAGGGCTGCAACCATCGAATCGCCCGCTCCGACCGTGCTCAGCGGCACAATCGGGAACGGCCGGGCGCGAATCGCCTCTTCTCCGCTGACAACAATCGAGCCTTCAGCTCCCATAGACACGATGACGTATTGAATACCATCGCCCAGCAGCCCTTTTGCAGCTTTTACAATCTCCTGGTCACTTTCCAGCTCATATCCTATCAGCGCTTCCAATTCATGAATGTTGGGCTTAAGCGCGTAAGGAGCCGCTGTAATCCCAAATTTCAGCGCTTCCCCGTCCGCATCCAAAATGGTTTTTACCCCGTATCGGGAGGCAATGCAAATCATCTGCCGGTACAAATCCTGCGGCGCTCCGGGTGGAAGACTGCCTCCGAGAACGAGAACGGCCGTAGCAGGCATCGCCTTTTCGAAACGGTCGAGGAAGTCGGTGAGCACTTTTTCCGTAATGACAGCGCCGGGTTCGTTCAATTCCGTCGTTTCTTTCGTCGCCTCGTCAACAACCTTCAAATTCGTTCGGGTCCGTCCTTCCGCTTCAAGAAAAAAGGTGGGAATTCCCTGCTGCTCCACCATCCGCGCGAGAAGCCGGCCTTCCTCTCCAGCCTGGATTCCCCAAGCCGTTACATTAGCATTAAATCGCTTTAAAACTTTGGCGACATTGATTCCTTTTCCGCCGGCATCCACTCTTACGTCTTTGATGCGATTAAGCCCGGCGACAGTGAATCCATTGACCGTAACCGTTTTATCCAGTGCCGGGTTCATGCTGACCGTAATAATAGCATCCTTCATGTTCATCGATCCTTTGCGATTGTGACCTGTATGCCTTCCGCTTCCATTTCCCGGACCGCGTCGGCTGAAATTCCCTGATCTATAATACAGTGATGAATCTCCGTTAAATCCGCTACTTTGCCAAACGAAACTTTGCCGTACTTGCTGTGATCCGCAAGCAGGATAACCTGCTTCGCCGATTCGATCATCCGCCGTTTCGTCTCCGCTTCGATCAAATTCGGCGTCGTTAAGCCGCTTCCAGGCTCGATGCCGTTAATCGCCAAAAACAATTTGTCGAACTTCACGGAGCCGATCGAGCGGTCCGCGAGCGGCCCTACCATCGCTTGCGTCTCATGTCTCAGCGATCCGCCGGTCAGCAGCAGATTAATGTTCGGCTGATGGTGAAGAATTTGCACAACCATAACGGAATTGGTTACAACCGTCAGCCTGGAAAATGCGTGCAGCCGTTTAGCCAGTTTATAAGTTGTTGTACCCGAATCCAGAAAAATTGATTCCCCGTCTTCTATAAAATTGAGCGCCGCTTCTGCAACCGCTTCCTTTTGACTGCTGAAACGATCTTCTTTTTCGATAAACGATGGTTCCCGATTGTCCTGAATCCCGATGGAAACGGCTCCTCCATGCGTCCGCCGAAGCAGCTTCGTGTCTTCGAGATCACGCAAATCTCTGCGGACGGTCGATTCGGATACTTGAAAATACTGCGCAAGTTCCAGAACCGAAGCACGGCCTTTCTGCTGTATATAATCCGCGATTTCCCGCTTTCGTTCTTCTTCAAACAGCAAGCGCTTTCAACTCCTTTCCGCCTAACCGCGAACGGCAGAAGTTTGTTTCTTCGTTACGAGATTTGTCAGCGGCTAAGGACAATTCCTTCTGCTGCTGCTGTGAGCATACTTCCAATTTACGTGCTCATATGCGATTGTTTCTAATGTTTTGTCCTCGATATTGATTATATATGATCATGACCAAAAAGTAAAGCGGTTTCACAAATGAATTTGAGCAAAAACAAGCACGCTCGACAAATATCGCGGAGCTTGTACAGCTCATGTCCGGGAAGCGTGACAGATCCAGTGAGCGCGGCCCAGGTGGGCGCCCATATATAACACCAGATCGCCGTTCAATCGCTGCAATCGCTCTGCACGAAAGGGTAATTTCTGAAAAACATGCATGCGTGCGTACATCTTTATTCTTTTTATTTATCGGCTCCGTGAAAATTCATGCAATAATCCTTTTTTGCAGGCCCAATTTTACGTTCAAGTAATAGAAGCTTGGAATACCTGCGGTTTGCGCAGGTATTCCCTTTCGACATGCGATTTCGATCGAAAAAAGCTGCACATTGGCAGGTTTGACGAGGAAGGACCTCCACTCCGCTTTGTTAGCGGTGAAGTGGAGCCTTTTGCGTCATATATGGACTAGCTCACTCATGCGAACACTTATGATTCAGCCCTCCTAAGCAACAAAAAATCCGTCCAATGGACGGATTAAGTCAGCTTTATTAGAAAGAGATAAAGGTTATAAAATGGCGGAGCTGACGGGATTCGAACCCGCGGTCTCCTGCGTGACAGGCAGGCATGTTAGGCCTCTACACCACAGCTCCGTGTATGTATGGTTTATTCCGATCGTGATGAATCCGGAATTTCCAAAAATAATTGGTTGCGGGGGCAGGATTTGAACCTGCGGCCTTCGGGTTATGAGCCCGACGAGCTACCGGGCTGCTCCACCCCGCGTCGATTACTAATTGAAGCTGCAGGTATCAGACTAATTAAAGTCTGGCCTGATCAAAGTTTACACCTTGAAAACCGGATGCGAAAGATTGCTTGTGCTTCCTTAGCTGATTCATATGCCTTGCGGTTTTCCTCACTTGGAAAACCCATTAGGATAAGCCCTCGACCGATTAGTATTCGTCAGCTGCACACGTTGCCGCGCTTCCACCTCGAACCTATCAACCTGGTCGTCTTCCAGGGGTCTTACATACTGGGAAATCTCATCTTGAGGGGGGCTTCACGCTTAGATGCTTTCAGCGCTTATCCCGTCCGTACTTGGCTACCCAGCGGTGCTCCTGGCGGAACAACTGGTACACCAGCGGTACGTCCATCCCGGTCCTCTCGTACTAAGGACAGCTCCTCTCAAATTTCCTACGCCCACGACAGATAGGGACCGAACTGTCTCACGACGTTCTGAACCCAGCTCGCGTACCGCTTTAATGGGCGAACAGCCCAACCCTTGGGACCTACTTCAGCCCCAGGATGCGATGAGCCGACATCGAGGTGCCAAACCTCCCCGTCGATGTGGACTCTTGGGGGAGATAAGCCTGTTATCCCCAGGGTAGCTTTTATCCGTTGAGCGATGGCCCTTCCATTCGGTACCACCGGATCACTAAGCCCGACTTTCGTCCCTGCTCGACTTGTAGGTCTCGCAGTCAAGCTCCCTTATGCCTTTGCACTCTGCGAATGATTTCCAACCATTCTGAGGGAACCTTGGGGCGCCTCCGTTACATTTTAGGAGGCGACCGCCCCAGTCAAACTGCCCGCCTGACACGGTCCCCCTACCGGTTTCACGGTAGCGGGTTAGAACTCAAGTACGATCAGGGTGGTATCCCAACGGCGCCTCCACCGAAGCTGGCGCTCCGGCTTCTTAGGCTCCCACCTATCCTGTACAGATCGTACCCAAGTCCAATATCAAGCTGCAGTAAAGCTCCATGGGGTCTTTCCGTCTTGTCGCGGGTAACCTGCATCTTCACAGGTATTAAAATTTCACCGGATCTCTCGTTGAGACAGCGCCCAAGTCGTTACGCCATTCGTGCGGGTCAGAATTTACCTGACAAGGAATTTCGCTACCTTAGGACCGTTATAGTTACGGCCGCCGTTTACTGGGGCTTCGGTTCACAGCTTCGGATTGCTCCTAACCGCTCCCCTTAACCTTCCAGCACCGGGCAGGCGTCAGCCCGTATACTTCGCCTTACGGCTTCGCACAGACCTGTGTTTTTGCTAAACAGTCGCTTGGGCCTTTTCACTGCGGCCCCCTCGGGCTATTCACCCTACCGAGGCACCCCTTCTCCCGAAGTTACGGGGTCATTTTGCCGAGTTCCTTAACGAGAGTTACTCCGCGCGCCTTAGCATGCTCTGCTCGCCTACCTGTGTCGGTTTGCGGTACGGGCACCTTCTCCTGGCTAGAGGCTTTTCTCGGCAGCCGGAGCACATGACCTTCGGTACTGTAATTTTCCCTCCCCATCACAGCCCAGCTTTAACGGTTGACGGATTTACCTATCAACCAGCCTCACTGCTTGGACGAGCTATTCCATCAGCTCGCGTCACTACCCTTCTGCGTCACCCCATCGCTCATAGCGGATTACGGTGGTACAGGAATATCAACCTGTTGTCCTTCGACTACGCCTTTCGGCCTCGCCTTAGGTCCCGACTTACCCTGAGAGGACGAGCCTTCCTCAGGAACCCTTAGGCTTTCGGCGGATGGGATTCTCACCCATCTTTTCGTTACTCATACCGGCATTCTCACTTGAATGCAGTCCACCAGTCCTTCCGGTCTGACTTCAACCCGCATTCAACGCTCCCCTACCCAAGTACCTAAAAGGTACATGCCATAGCTTCGGTGGTGTGTTTAGCCCCGTTACATTTTCGGCGCAGAGTCACTCGACCAGTGAGCTATTACGCACTCTTTCAATGGTGGCTGCTTCTAAGCCAACATCCTGGTTGTCTGGGCAACTCCACATCCTTTCCCACTTAACACACACTTGGGGACCTTAGCTGATGATCTGGGCTGTTTCCCTCTTGACGATGGATCTTAGCACTCACCGTCTGACTCCCGGTCTTACGTCTATGGCATTCGGAGTTTGACTGGACTTGGTAACCCTTGGCGGGCCCCGCACCCAATCAGTGCTCTACCTCCACGACGCATAATGACCGAGGCTAGCCCTAAAGCTATTTCGGGGAGAACCAGCTATCTCCGGGTTCGATTGGAATTTCTCCGCTACCCCCACCTCATCCCCGAATTTTTCAACATTCGTGGGTTCGGGCCTCCAGTGCGTGTTACCGCACCTTCACCCTGGACAGGGGTAGATCACCCGGTTTCGGGTCTACATCCACGTACTAAAGCGCCCTATTCAGACTCGCTTTCGCTGCGGCTACGGCTTCCCACCTTAACCTTGCACGTGAACGTAACTCGCCGGTTCATTCTACAAAAGGCACGCCATCACCCATAGATCGGGCTCTGACTTCTTGTAAGCGCACGGTTTCAGGATCTGTTTCACTCCCCTTCCGGGGTGCTTTTCACCTTTCCCTCACGGTACTGCTTCACTATCGGTCGCCAGGGAGTATTTAGCCTTGGCAGATGGTCCTGCCGGATTCCCACGAGGTTTCACGTGTCTCGCGGTACTCGGGATCCGTCTCGGAGGGGATGAGCTTTTAGCTACAGGGCTTTTACCTCTTCTAGCGGGCCTTTCCAGACCTCTTCACCTAACCCATCCCTTTGTAACTCCATGTGAGACGTCCCACAACCCCAGGAAGCAAGCTTCCTGGTTTGGGCTAATCCGCGTTCGCTCGCCGCTACTGACGGAATCACTTTTGTTTTCTCTTCCTCAGGGTACTTAGATGTTTCAGTTCCCCTGGTATGCCTCAACCTGACCTATGGATTCAGTCAGGAGTGACTGCGCATTACCGCAGCCGGGTTTCCCCATTCGGACATCCCCGGATCAAAGCCTGCTTACGGCTCCCCGAGGCATTTCGTCGTTCGCCACGTCCTTCTTCGGCTCCTGGCGCCTAGGCATCCTCCGTGCGCTCTTACTAGCTTAACCT
>NZ_CP011058.1:2045000-2282500 GCF_000961095.1 Paenibacillus beijingensis
CCGTTTTCATTCGCCATAAAAATGCCTTCGCCCAGCGTGTAAAGCACGAGCATGAACCGGGAAGGGTCGATGTTTTGCAGTTCCCCCTTCTCGATTCCTTCGCGGATGACTTCCTTCATCGTCAACATGTGCGCCTGCTTCTTCGCGAACAGCGCCTCGCGCTGGCGCTCGTTGAATTCGATTCCCGATAGCGGATTGAAGGAAACCCGGATTATCTGGGAATAGAGCGGCTCGCGGATATAGAAGTTTTGAAACGCTAGGAAGATTTCTCTAAGCCGCAAGGCGTGCGGAAGCTTCGCCGCGGCGGCGCGCGACACGTCGGCGTTCAACAGCTCCAGCCCTTCGCAGCAAATGGCGTAAAACACTTCCGGTTTGTTTTTAAAATGAAAATAGAGCGGTCCGGTTGAAATTCCGGCTTCCTTGGCCAGCATGCGCATGGAAACTTTATGATAGCCGGTGTTGAGAAACAGCCGTTTGGCCGTGTTCAAAATGTGCGCTCTGGTGTCCCGGTTTGTTTGCTCCGGGTGCATCTTCTATCGCCTCCCGTAATCTACGGATCGATTGATATAACGTTGTTATAGTATAGGTATAACATCGTTACATCCCGTTGTAAACAAAAATTTGCGGGCATTCCCGGCATTATTGCGTCCGTACCGGGATGCTCGATTTGCTATCAGCAAACAGCTTTCGGTTTAACCTTGGAATATAGAGCCCCAGAAACACCGAACGCCCTGCACTGAAACCGATGAACGCCAGCCATAAGCCGTCATTATTCAAGCGCGGTACCGCTATGAATTGAACGATCAAATAAACCGCTAACGCCATGATCATCGAGTTCCGGATGGGTGCCGCTTCGGTTGCGCCTGTAAAAACCCCGTACAGAATGATGCCGAAACTTGCCGCAAGCGGGAACAGAACGAGCCACATCCCGTAGCTGCCGGCCAAATCAATAATCGTGGGTAAACGCGTAAACAGCCCGATCATGGGCTCACGGCAAAGATAGTAGATACCTGCGATAAATAGCGATGAAATGACGGCCCACTGACACGATAACAAGAGGGTCTTCCGATATAACCGCTCATCCTTCGAGCCTACGGCTTTTCCCGTCAAGATGCTGGATGCATTGGAAAATCCATCGAAGAAGTACGCCATCAAGTAGTGGATTTGGATGAGAACCGCATTCGCGGCCAGCACTTCCGTGCCGAAGGAAGCACCCTTTGCCGTGAACAAATTAAACACCGTCAATAAACAGACGGTTCTGATAAACAAGTCCCGGTTAACGGTCATCATTTGTTTGAACGAGACGGGATCAAACAGAGCTTTTAAAGTAGGGCGTTTAAAATCAAAAGGAGATGCCTTCCTAATCATGAGGAGTCCGGCTATAAAAGCGGTGATTTCAGATATAAGCGTTGCGGTTGCGACGCCGGCTACTCCCCAAGAGAACACGCCCACAAACAACAGGGCAAGAGCGATGTTCATCAGGTTCATCCATACTTGCAGCATCAACGAAATTTTGATCCTTGACATCCCCATTAACCATCCGAGGATAACGTAATTCACCAACGTAAAAGGGGCGCCCCAAACCCGAATGCCGAAGTACTCGGCCGCAACCGTTCGAACGCCGGCTTCCGGGTTCATCAACGTTAAAGACAGCCGCACGATCGGCTCCTGAAAGAGAATAAAAATGATCCCCATCGCGGCTGCAATTACAAACGGTCTTGCTAGCGCCAATACCGCTTGAATTTCATTCTTCGCTCCTTCCGCCTGGGCGGCAAAACCCGATGTGCTGACCCGTAAAAACCCGAATAACCAGTACATCGTATTAAAAATGATCGTCCCGACGGCTACTCCCCCGATATAAGCGGGATCGGGCAGATGCCCGACAACCGCCGTATCGACGACGCCGAGCAAAGGCGTTGTAATCGTGGAAATGATAAGGGGAACCGCGAGCGCAAGATAAGTTCGATGATTCAACAATAGTCCCCCTACTGCTTATAAACATGAAGTCATTCATGCAGTTGCAGCATATTTTTCATTCAAACATGGAGATGAGCTCTTTCGTATACGGATGCCGTTCTTCGGCAAAAAGCTGTTCCTTCGCGAAGCGGTCCACAATCGTCCCTTCCCGCATCACCATCACTTGCTGGCTCATGGCATAAACAGCCGAGAGGTCGTGCGAGATGAACAGATATGAGGTGCCAAGCTGCTTCCGCAAACGGTCCAACAAACCCAAAACAGCCGCTTGCGACAGCACATCCAGACTCGAGGTCGGCTCGTCCAAAATAATAACGGCCGGTTCAATGCTGATCGCGCGGGCAATCGTCACCCGCTGCTTCTGCCCGCCGCTCAGCTCATGCGGATAACGATCGGCCAGGCTTGACGGCAGCTCGACAGCGCCCAGCAGCTGCGCGACGAAATCTTTTTCATTCGTATATTGAAAATGTTTCAGCTCGGCTTCGCGGCCGAATTGCAAGTAGGGATCGAGCAGGGAGTCTTTTATTTTCAGCTTCGGATTGAGCGCCGCGGCGGGGTTTTGCAGAACGGCCTGGATATGTTTGCGATACGGTTTTAAACGGCGTTCGTTTTTGTTATGCAGCGGTATTCCTTCAAACCGGATGCTGCCCGCATCGATCGGCTCGATGAGCAGCAGACAGCGTGCAAGCGTGCTTTTGCCGCAGCCGCTTTCGCCTGCAAGTCCTAAACATTGCCCTCTCTCCATCGTAAAGCTGACGTCCTTAAGCACAGCGGCTCCATGATCGTACCTTTTATGGACATGATTGACCTCCAGCAAGCTCATCGTGTCACTCCTTCCCTAAGCGGCAGTCCGGTTCCGAGCGATGGCGACGAGCGGATCAGCAATTCGGTATACGATTGCTGCGGATGATTCAGCACTTGATCTTTGTCCCCCGTTTCAATAATAACGCCGTCTTTCATGACCGCAATGCGGTCCGCATATTTCCGCACGTGACGCAAATCATGCGTAATAAACAAAATCGCGCAGCCGGTTTCCGCTTGCAGCCGGGACAATAATTCCAAAACCTTAAAAGAGCTCACGCTGTCGAGTGCCGTCGTCGGCTCGTCCGCGATCAACAGATCCGGCTTCAGGAGCAGCGCAATCGCGATCGATACCCGCTGCAGCTGGCCGCCGCTTAATTGAACCGGGTATCTCGCGTACATTTCTTCCGGCAGGCCGACGGAAGCAAGCGCTTGCCTCGCCTGCTCTTTTCGTTCGGATCTGGATAAGCGCACATGCCGCCGCAGATATTCCTCAAAGTGACGCCCGATCGTAAGAAACGGCGTAAACGAACCTTGGTAATCCTGAAAAATGTAAGCGAGATGCTTGCCGCGTAATTTACGCATTTCAGAAGGGGACAGCGCTAATAAATTGCGGCCTGCATAATGGATTTCCCCTGCCGCCTGCAGGTTCGGAGCGAGCAGTTGTCCGATTGCCGATGCCGTCATGCTCTTTCCGCTGCCGCTTTGCCCCACAAGCGCAAACCATTCTCCCTTCTGAATGTGAAACGAGATATCGTTCACGATTCTCGTTTGTTTACCGGTCACGGTCAGACGGTTTACGGATAACAGGCTCATCGTCCGACCTCCTTTTTCACATCAAATCGGTCGCGCAAATAATCTCCAAGCAAGTTGGACAGGAGAACGACCCACACAATCGCAAGTCCGGGATAAATCATCAACGCCGGATTGGATTGAAAGAACGGACGGGCGTCATTGAGCATCGCCCCCCATTCGGGTGCCGGAGGCTGAGCGCCGAGTCCGATGTAGGAAAGAGAAGAAATGACCAGAATGATTTTTCCTAAATCGAGGCTGGCAAGCACAAGCACGTTCCCGATCACATGCGGAAACAAATGCTTAATCATAATCCGCCCGGAGCCAAGACCGTTAATTTTCGCGATCGTAACATAATCTTTCTGCCGTTCTGTCAATACGGTGCTGCGGACCAGACGGGTATAACTGACCCATTTCACAAGTACAATCGCCAGCAGCAAATTTTCAATGCCCGCGCCAAGCAGACCGCTGAGCACGATCGCCACGATCGTATCCGGAAATGACAAAAAGGCGTCGGCGATCCGCATCAAAATCCGGTCCACCATGCCGCCTTTAAAGCCGGCCAGCAGACCGAACGGCAACCCGATGACAACCGCAATGAGCAGCGATAAGACACTGTATCCAACCGTCAGCTGCGCTCCCAGCAGCAGACGCGTCAAGACGTCTCGCCCCAGATGATCCGTTCCGAGCGGATGTTCCAAGCTCATCGGCAGCAATCGTCCGGTCAGGTTGACAAGCGACGGGTCGTGCTTCAGCACAAGGAAGGCGTATGCAGCGGCAGCAATCAACAACACGGCCATGGAGAGCAGAGCGGCATATATCCACCGCTTCTTGTTGGTACTTTTCTTTGTCAGTGCTACCTCCATGAGATGTTTTTCCTTTCTTTGATCCGCATTTCCGGGTTTAAATAGCGGTAAGATAAATCGACGGCGCTGTTTACAACAAATACAATAATCGCCATGATCAGCATATAACCTTGGATGACCGGGTAATCCCGCGACCTGATCGAGTCAACGACCATTTTGCCGATACCCGGATAAGCGAAAATCACTTCAATCACGACAACGCCGCCTATCAAGCTGCCGAGGCTCATCCCGAATACGGTCATAACAGGCGGAAGACTAGAGCGAAAGGCATGTGCGAAAAAAATCCGCATTTCCGACAATCCTCTCGATCTTGCCGCCCGTATAAATTCATTGCTGAGCGCGTCGAGCAGGCTCGAACGCAATAAACGAACGTAAACGCCGGTGATGGCAAGTCCTAACGTAAGAGAAGGAAGCAAAGCGGAAACGATGCTGTCCCTGCCCATCGGAGGAAGTACCCCCCACCGTACCGCAAACAAATCGATGAAAATAAGCGCCAGCCAGAAGCTCGGGACGGCAGCGCCGAGCAGCGATACGCCCCGGCTGATCTGGTCGATCCAGCTTCCCCGGTACAGAGCGCCGAGCGAGCCAAGCGGAATCGCCGCCAGAAGCATGACAATCAGGGCGCCGAATGACAGTTCAAGCGTTGCCGGCAGTCCGCCTGCAATCATTTCCATCACGGGCTGATTCGTAATATAGGAGTTGCCAAAATCAAGTCTTGCAAAGTCAAACAACCAGCGGCCATACTGCACGAGCAAAGGATCGTTAAACCCCAATTGCTCACGCAGCGCCTCCACTTGTTCCTGCGTCACCGATACGTCATCGACATTTAAAATGGTCAGCACCGGATCGCCGGGAGCGAGACGCACAAACAGAAAGCTGATGAAGGTGATGACCAGCAGAAAGACCGCAACCTCGATAAATCGCCGGCTTAAAATCCGGAACATTTACTTCACATCCAATTCATTCGTCAGCATGTAATATTCGCTCCGGGACGTCACCCAGTTCAGAACTTTGTCGGACTTGTAAGCGACGAGCGTGTTCGGATGCAGCACAAACGAGTTATACACTTGTTCATCGACATACTTCGCAATCTGTTCCGCAATGACCGACCGCTTTTCTTGTCCTACCGTTGCGTTCAGCTTGTCGATAAGAGCGGTTAAATGATCATTATCCGCACCGCTGAAATTCAAGGCGCCGTTCGGATGATACGTCGCGTTCAAATAGTAGCCCGCATCGCCGCGAGGCGCGGTTAAATTGCTGTACGTGGCCAGATCCCAATCCCGTTTGGCCGCCATATATTCTTCCGGAATTTCGATCAACTGAATTTGCACGTCGATTCCGAGCTTCTTCGCATCGGATTGAAACACTTGTGCAATTAAGGGCAAGTCGGCGCGCGCGCTGTACGTCAGCAGTTTTAAGGTGAGCGGTTCGCCGTTTTTTTGCATCACCCCGTTCACTTCCGTATAGCCTGCTTCTTCCAGATGAGCTCTTGCCGCGTCCAGTCCGCTCTTTTTGTCCGGGTAGTCCGGCGCAAACGAGAAGGTAGACGGGAAAGGCCCCGTCGCAGCTTCGGCATGTCCCCTCAAAATGGTGTCCACAATCGCTTGCCGGTTGATAAGCGCATCTATCGCTTTGCGGACATGAATGTCCTGCAGCGCCTTCCGTTCCAGGTTCATCGTCATTTGGTGCACGCGGAACGTCGAGGTGGACTCCACTTTCACGCCCGGAATCGCTTCTAAATTGGAAAGCGTTTCGACTTCAGGGCGGAACACGATATCGGCGGTTCCCGATTGAAGAGCCAAGGAGCGGGCATTGGCATCTTCGTTGAACGAAAATCTGGCGGAGTCCAGTTTTGCGGCTCCGTTCCAGTAACCGTCATACCGAACGAGATCGACTGCTGTCCGCGGCGTAAAGGAAGCGACGGCAAACGGCCCTGTTCCGACCGGTTTTTTCACATAATTCGCGTCCGTTACGTCAATAATGGAAGTGTTTGGATGAACCAATTCCGATGGAAATTCGGGAAACGGAACCTCGGTTTTGATCGTCAACGTATGGGCATTTGCCGCGATGGATTGAATGCGGAGGGCGTTCTTTACCGCAAGGCTGTCTTTCATGGCCCGCTCCAGAGACGCTTTAACAGCGGCCCCATCCATAGATTTGCCATTATGGAACGTAACGCCTTCTCTCAGCTTAATCGTCCACAGTTGGCCATCCCGGCTTTCCCAGCTTTCCGCCAGCCAAGGCTCGATCGTCAAGCTTGTATCATTAAGGTGTACCAATGTTTCCGTTATCCCTGCACGAAGCGACACATAACTGGTGTCCACATGAGGATCAAGCGAGCTCGCTGCAAAATTAAAGAGCAGGTTCACGGACTTCTTCTTCGTTTGTCCTTCGGAAGGTGCAGGCGTAGAAGAACAAGCTGCCAACAGAACCGCGGATAAGATGAACAGAATTAATATATGGTACCTCTTCGACATCGTTTGACCTCCATTTTTTCGTACACGTGACGATTGCGAGCAATAGACCGCTTTTTTTCGTATCCGATCTATATGTAATTATTACGATATATAATCAAAAGAAAAAACCGAACGAGTCCGGTTTAATAGTAATAATTACTCTCATGAGAGTATATCAGCCGATCGTGTAATCGTCAATATGATGATACCCGTAGCCATGAACATTACATTTATACTCCAATACAGCAAAAAATAGATTTATACGGTCACATTAAGAGAAACTTTGGAGCTTGTGTAGAAAAGAAAAAAACGATAGGCACTCTTGTAAAAACAAGATTCACCCATCGTCTTCCCGAATGACCGATTAAGCAAGTATGGCTCGGACATAGGTCACGACCTGTCGATAGAAAGATGATTCCGGATCAAAAAAAACTGCAGCTGATAGTCAAGGCAATACGGCGTGGATGAAAAGAAGATCGTTAGTGGCGGCGACGCCACCAGGGATGGAAAAATGACGTTCGTACTCTTTATACATGCCTGCGAACAGACGCCGTGCTCCCAGACCGCGCGGAGCTTGCGCTTCGGAAGCGCTCGCTCCGACCCCTTTGACCGAGTGCAGAAAATCGCCGACGGTCGGATAGCATTCCGTTTGCAGCGAGCGATCGCATTGCACGTTTGTGAATCCGGCTTGCTTGAGCATCTGCTTCCATTCCCCCACTGTTCGGAACGACAAGCCGTGCCGCTGCGGCTCCAGGCCGCAAGCGCAGTAAACGGCGGCAAACGCGGCGTGCAGCTCGCGGAACGTATCCGGCCCAAACGTCGTAAACGCCAGCAGGCCGCCGGGACGCAACAGCCGCCTTAAGTGCCCAAGCGTCTCTTCCGGACGGCGCAGCCATTGAAAGCACGCATTCGAGACGATGAGGTCGAATGAAGCGGCGGGGGCAGCGGCCGCCCACGTTTCGACGTCGGCTGCGAGAAAATGGATGGCGGGAGCGGTTCCGTCGTCGGCACGGCTGCGGAGAGTCAGGTCATCACCGCGGCCACGCCCCGGATCGGAAGCGCAACCGTGTGACAGACCTGAACCGCAGGAGCGCGCCGGATCGGCCCCGCCTCGGGTTTCCGCAGCCGACGTAGCCTCCGCAGCCGTCACTACGCGCTGTTTAGCCGCTTCGATCATTGCCGGCGCAAGATCAATCGCCGTAAGCGAAGCGCAGGGCAGATGGCGCAGCAGCTTTTCGGTCAGAATGCCGGTGCCGCAGCCGATCTCGAGCACGGCAGGCTCCCGCGCTGCGCCGCCCGCCGGCACCGGCCGCGCAGCAAGCAAGTGGACAAGCCTGTCCGCCATGCTTCGCTGTACGAGGGCGTGTGTATCATATGAGCCCGCCGCGCTGCGGTTAAACCGCCGCAGAATCGATTTTTTTTCGCCAGCCATACCGCACGCTCCTTCCGAATCCATTCTTGTCAGCCATGCTGGCGTCTTCGTTCGTTATGCCACCAGCGCCTAACCGCTTCAGCCGTTTGGGCTTCCCGCCCCAGAAACGGGACATGCCCGCATCCTTCTGCCGCGATCAGCTCCGCTTGCGGCAGCAGCTCGCCCATCTCCTGGGCGGCGCCAAACGGACAGACCTTATCGTCCGTGCCGTGAACGAGCAGAACCGGGCAATCGATTTCCGGCAGCCGGGTTAGCTGCTCCTCGCGGCGGAGCAGGTCCAGACCGGCCAGAAGCGCCGGCGTCGTCCAGCTGCCGGCTGCCGGAAGGCTCGCGTCAAGTCCGGATTCGCATTCCGCGTCCGTGAACAGAATGCTGCGGAACTGCGTTTCGACGGCCTGCCGGTCGCCGGCAAGCGCAGCGCTCATCCTGCGAACGTATCCGTCCGGCCAGCCGCGATCGGTTTCATGTTTCGGCCGGACGAAACGGGCGGTTGCCGCGAGCAGCACGAGGCCGTCCGCGAGCCCCTGCGCGGCGAGCCGCAGCGCCAGCAGGCCGCCGAGCGACCAGCCCGCGATCAGCAGCGGGCCGCGGAGAGCAGCCGGCTTATCCAGGGCGGGCGCTGCCGAATCGGCCGTTTCATCCGAAGCGAGAGCAATTCGGGAGGCAGCATCACTTAAGACATGCGCATGCCGGACGGTCGTTTCACCCAAAGCAGGCGCATGCCGGGCGGCCAGCGCCGCTTGCTCGGCTCGCGCCGTTATCTCCTCCGGAGATGTCGCGGAGCCCAAATCCGCCGACAAATGACGAAAGTCCGGCAGCATCATGCGCAGCCCGTCAAATACCGCATCCGGCATGCTCCATCCCGTCAGCCACAACATCGTTCCGCCGGAACTGCTCATCGCGGCACCACCCCCAAGCCGGACGCTATCGGGATAATCCTGTCGGCAGCATCAGCCAGCTGTTCATCGGTGTGGACCGCCGACAACGAAAAGCGGATGCGCGCGCTGCCGTCAGGCACCGTCGGAGGCCGGATCGCGACGGCGGCGATGCCTTCGGCTTCGAGCGTGCTGCTGAAGCGGAGCGCCGCCGCGTTGTCGCCGACGATTACCGGCACAATCGGGGAATCGCCGGCCCCGACGTTCAATCCGGCTGCAGCAAGCCTGGACCGGAACAGCCGGCTTCCCTCCCGCAGCCGCAGGCGGCGCCAATGCTCCGCCTGCACGATCTCCAGCGATGCCGAGATGCCGGCGACGAGCGAAGGGGGCAGCGCGGTCGAGTATATGAGCGGCCGCGCCTTGTTGGTCAGCCAGCGGATAAGCGTCCGGCTGCCGCTGACATAAGCGCCGTAGACGCCGAACGCTTTGCTGAACGTTCCGACATGGACGTCCACCTGTCTGTGCAGCCCGAGCTCGGCGCACAATCCTTCGCCGCGCGCGCCATATATGCCGCCGCTGTGCGCCTCGTCCACCATCAGCATCGCGCCGTATTCGTGCTTCAGCTCTGCAAGCTCGCGCAGCTGCGCCTGATCGCCGTCCATCGAGAAGATCGCGTCGGTGACGATTAATTTGCGCCGCTTGTCGCGGTGCTTGTGCAGCAGCGAGCGCAAATGGTCCATGTCGTTATGGCGGTACCGGGCATGCTCCGCGCGGCTCAGCGTCACGCCGTCCACGATGCTGGCATGGTTCAGCTTATCGCTGAATACAACATCGCCCCGCCCCGCAAGCGCCGCAATGACCCCGGTATTCGCCATATAGCCGTTTGCAATAACAAGCGCAGCTTCGCTTTGCTGCCAGACGGCAAGCGCTTGTTCGAGACGGGCGTAAGGCGGCCGGTTGCCCGTCACGAGGCGGGAGGCGCCGGAACCGGCCCCTTCGTCAAGCAGCGCCTGCCGCATCGCGTTTGCAATGTCGGGATGCCCGGCCAGCCCTAGGTAGTCATTGGAGGACAGATGGAGCAGCTTTCGCCCCCCGCTCTCGATATAACCTTGGCAATCCTTCGCAGCCGATACGGTACGCAGCGATCGTTCCAGTGATCGCTCCGCCAAAGCCTCAAGCTCTTGTTCCATCCAATTCAGCATGGTCATCCCGCCTTACAGGGCGCTAAGTTCAATCTCAAAGCCCAAATCTTCAATAATATGATGATCGGCCGTTACCTCTTGGCCCTCCGTCGTCAAATAATCGCCGACAAAAATCGAATTGGCTGCGTACAGCGACAGCGGCTGCAGCGTGCGCAGATTGACTTCGCGGCCGCCGGCGACGCGAATTTCTTTCGACGGGCAAATAAACCGGAACAAAGCGAGCACTTTCAGCGCTTTCATCGCCGGCGTGCGGCCCGCGTTTTCCAGCGGCGTTCCCGGGATGGCGTTCAGGAAATTGACCGGGATCGAATCCGCATCGAGCTCCCGCAGCGCATATGCCATTTCGACAATTTCCTCGTTCGTCTCGCCCATGCCGATAATGACGCCGGAGCAGGGGGACATGCCGTGCGTCTTAACCTTTTCCACCGTTTCAACGCGCTGGTCGTACGTATGGGTCGTCGTGATCGACGGGTAGTTCGCTTTGCTTGTGTTCAAGTTGTGGTTGTAGCGATGCACGCCCGCTTCCGCCAGCTGCTCCGCCTGTCCTTCCTTCAAAATGCCGAGACATGCGCAAATTTTGAGCGGCATCGTGGCGCGAATTTCTTTGACCGCTTCGACAACCTGGCCGAGCTCCTTGTCCGTCGGCCCTTTCCCGGCCGCCACAATGCAGTAGGTGCCCGCTTTGCGCGCCATCGCTTCGCGCGCCCCTGCCAGCAGCGTGTCTTTGTCGAGCAGCGTATATTTTTTTACGGGAGCGGTCGAAACGATCGACTGCGAGCAGTAACCGCAATCCTCGGGGCAAAGGCCGCTTTTGGCGTTAATAATCATGTTGAGCTTTACTTTTTTGCCGTAAAAGTGTTTGCGTACCGTAAAAGCAGCCTGCAAAATCGGCAGCACGTCGTCGTTGTCGGCCTCGAGCACGGCGAGCCCTTCTTCCATCGTTAAACGGTAGCCGCCGAGCGCTTTCTCGGCAAGCTGCTGCCAGTTTAGGCCGGCTTGAATTTTGGTCATCTCCATCATCCTCCTAAAGTTTTTCGTAAGAAAAACACTTCGTAAGCATAGGCTATGTTCGCATGCGAAGCGCGCTTCTCTCTCACCCGTTGCATCCAATCGTTCACAAATGGCAAACGTTTCTTCATCGGCTGTTAAATCCATTTGTCCGGAAAGGCAAGCGCTTCTTTTACCGCCGTTAAATCAATATGTTCGCAAACCGCCTGCACGAGCGCTTCCGTATTGGCAATATCGCGCACCCGGGGAAATCGCCCGAGCACTTTTAAGCCGCCGTACCTCTCAATCAGTTCCGCATTCGTAGCGACGCTCGGATCTTCCTGCGGATCGGTAGGCCCGCTGTCATTCAAAATAACGCCTGCTACCGGAACGCCGCGGCTTCGCAGCAGCGCCGCCGTCAACAGCGTATGGTTGATCGTGCCGAGCCCGGAGCGGGCCACGATCAGCGTTGGCAGCGCCAGCTGCGCGATGAGATCCGCCACGAGCGCTTCTTCGGTCAGCGGCACGGCTACACCGCCCGCGCCTTCGACGAGCAGCGCCTCGTAACGATCAGCCAGCGGCGCGCCCGCAGCGACAATCGCATCCAGCGTCAAGGTGACGCCTTCCTGCCGGGCGGCCAGCATCGGCGTCAGCGGCGCCGCGAACGTAAACGGCGCCACCGCCTCCGGCCGCTCGCCGATCCCTGCCGCCTGCAGCAGCCGCTCGGCATCGGTCTCGCCGCGGCCAAGCGGCGCGCCCGACTGCACCGGCTTCCAGACGCCGGCCTGCAGCCCTTCGGCGCGCAGCGCGGCGGCGAGCGCCGCCGTCACGACCGTCTTGCCGACGCCGGTGTCGGTCCCTGTTACGAAGATCCCGCGCAGCCGCCTTCCTCTTCCGCCGCAGCCTCGTTCGCGTTCCCCGTCACCGCTCCGTTCCTGTTCCCGTTCAAAGCTCGATTCGCGATCCCTCTCGCGGCTCCGTTCGAGCTGCCCGTCACCGCTCCATTCCTGTCTCGGTTCATCGCCTCGTTCGCGATTCCATTCCCGGCCCCATTCACTTCCGCTTTCTAAGCCGCCCGCCTTCATTATCCGTCCCAGCCTTCCTCGGTCACACTCACGATCGCTTCGGCCAAAATATCGGTCATGGCGTCAAGCTCGGCCTCGGTGCTCGCAAGCGGCGGAATGAAAACAATGACGTTGCCGAGCGGCCTCGTCAGCATGCCGAGCTCGCGGGCGCGCTTCGTCGTACGGACGCCGATCCGCTCCTCCCAATCGTAAGGCGCGCGCGACTCTTTATCGCGCACAAGCTCGATGCCGATCATCAGTCCCTGCTGGCGGATGTCGCCGACATGTCTGCGCGCAAGCAGCGGAGCCAGCTTCCGCTCCACAAACGATGCTTTCGTCCGGACGCCCTCGACCATGTTCCGCTCTTCCATAAGCCGCAGGCTTGCGAGCGCGACCGCACAGCCAAGCGGATTACCCGTAAAGGAATGGCCGTGGAAGAACGTTTTCCGCTCCTCATAATCGGCATAAAAAGCGCCGTATACTTCGTCCGTCGCCAGCGTCACCGCGACCGGCAAATATCCGCCGGTCAGCCCTTTGCCGACGACCATCAAATCGGGCGCTACCGCTTCGAGATCGCAGGCGAACATCGCTCCCGTGCGGCCGAAGCCGGTCGCCACTTCGTCGGCGATCAGCAGCACGCCGTACTCGCGGCACAGCGCCGCGATTTCGCGCAGGCAGCCCGGCGGCATCACAATAATGCCGCCGGCTCCTTGCACGATCGGCTCCACAATGAGCGCCGCAATCTCCTCCGCCCGCGTCTGCAGCAGCAGCCGCAGCGCGGACAGTGTCTCCTCCATCGCCGCAGCGGCGCCACCTTCATGGCGGTAGGCGTTCGGATACGGGATCAGGTGCGGCTTGAACAGCAGCGGACGGAACGTTTCGTGATAGAGCGGGATGGCGCCGACACTGACCGCGCCGATCGTATCGCCGTGGTACGCCTCATTCATCGAGACGAACGCCGTTTTGCCGCACACCCCTTTGTTCCGCCAATATTGAAACGCCATCTTGAGCGCTATTTCGACGCCGGTCGCTCCGGAATCGGAGTAGAATACTTTCCGCAATCCTTTCGGAGCGATCCGGACCAGCTGCTCCGCGAGCTCGATGGCCGGGACGTTAGCCATGCCGAGCAGCGTGGAATGAGCAACGCGCCCAAGCTGGTCCGTAATCGCCTCGTTCAGCTCCGGAACGTTGTGCCCGTGCACATTGAGCCACACGGACGAGAACCCGTCGTAATAGGCCCGGCCTTGAACATCGTAAAGGAAGACGCCTTCGCCGCGTTCGATTATGAGCGGATCGGCGTTATTGTAGTCCTTCATTTGCGTAAAAGGATGCCATAAGTGAGCCTTGTTCATGGCCGCAAGCCGTTCGTACTGCGCAGTCACGAATGGTACCTCCTCTTCTGCCTTATGTATTTGTTAACCAAATTAGAACCAAATAAGGTTAACAATTAATTGTGACCATTCTAGCAGAGCAAGGGCCGGCTGTAAATGAAATTTCGTAAGTAACGCTAAGCGCTAAGGGCGTGACCGGGATTTAATTCAAATTAACAAAGAAATACTTAGCATTGCTAAATATTACTCAGGGATACTCAGCCATCACGATGACCGGTTATGAACCGATTCCTTCCCGTTTTGTTTATCATTTTTGAAGAAAGACATAGGTTTTAAAAAGTGTCTAAAGTAATAGATGACGTGTCAATTATCGGGAGTTTAGTCGGATAGACAAAGAAGACTGGTTGGTATAATTTGTATATGTTACAAAAACTTGCAGAGGAGGATTTACAAATGAAATTGAAGTTCAAGCTGCTGTTTACGGTTCTTCTTACTTTTACGGTCCCATTCATGTTTCCTTTTTCAGCTTTCGCCGGAGCAGGAGCATGGGATTACAAAGGCAGTTACTGGATGACGTATCAGAGCCCGACGATAAAATCCGGTGGAGGATACTTTCAAGCATGTCTCTTAAGCAGCAGCGGCAGCGGCTACACGTTTACGCTTTATGAGGTTGACGAATCCGGAAATCCGCCTGAAACTGTGGGCACAGCTTTCATATCCAAAGGCAGCTGCAAAACCTTCTACGTGAACAACTATGTGGACGGTACTAACGATCAGGCGGAGCTTGTCTTATTTAAGGGAAACGATTCCTATGTAAAAGTAAGTTTCTATGATTGATTCAACTAACCGCTCGGCATCGGTCTCGCCGCGGCCAAGCGGCGCGCCCGACTGCACCGGCTTCCAGACGCCGGTGCAGTCCTTCGGCGCGCAGCGCGGCGGCGAGAGCCGCCGTCACAACCGTCTTGCCGACGCCGGTGTCGGTGCCGGCTACAAAAATGCGTCTGTTCCCATCAGGAGCGGGAAGCCGATGCGGAAACTCTTCCGCAAGGAAAACAGGTCATGCCGCTCATGATGGGACGGCTACTACCGGTACGATCCAAACGATCAACCGGAACGGGGCTGCAATGGTCAATCATGGATCCTGACCGTAATTTTCATCGCCTAAAGCTGAATATCAGCGATTGCATATAAAACTGCCGATCCGCTCATCTTTACTCGATCTCCGAAAGATTTGCAGTATAACGTTCCGCCGCGTCTGGAAAGCTGACTTGCCACCATTTCATCCTTTCCTAGACGTTTTGCCCAGTATGGGATGAAATTACAATGTGCAGAACCGGTGACAGGGTCTTCATTCACATTCAATTTCGGGAAAAAGCACCTGGAAACAAAATCGTATGTTTCGCTTTTGGCAGTAATTAAAACGCCCAAACCATCCTGTAATTGTGCCAGCTTAGGAAAATTGGGGGCAGCATTTTGGACATCGTCTTCCTTTTCCAGTACAAACAATAAATCTCTGCCCAGATAGGTTTCAATAGGCCTTACCCAAGGGCTTCGACCATTTGCTCTGTCAGCGTAAATTGTTCGGGCATGATGCTCGGGAAATCCATTTCATAAAGGTCCCCTTTTTTTACGACAACAAGTTCCCCGCTAATTGTTTGAAACTTGATTTGCTCTACATGAGGTTCATAATAGTTGGCAATAACATACGCTGTTGCCAAAGTAGCATGGCCGCAGAGGTCAATCTCTCCCCCGGGAGTAAACCATCTGAGACGATAGCCGTCCCCCTCTTTCACAGCAAATGCCGTTTCGGAAAGATTGTTTTCAATAGCAATGTTTTGCATCGTATCATCTGAATGCCATTTCTCCATGATGCAGACACCAGCAGGATTTCCTTCAAACAAGTTCTCGGCAAACGCGTCTACGACGTAATATTTCATTGGTATAACCTCCTTGTTTTTATCCAAACTTAACCATGTTGATTTTCTTCTCTCACACCGGAGTTGTCTCGTTTAAAATGTTATAATGTATTTGCTCGACAATGTTATTTTATATCGAAACCATATATAACACTCAACACCTTTATATAACACTTAAAGGAGATCAATATGTACTTTGAAATTCAACGCAATGCTGAAATTTCACTTTCCAAGCAAATATATCTCTCTATAGTTGACCAAATCCGATCAGGATTTCTGCAAGAAGGAATGCAATTACCTTCCGTACGCGATCTTTCGAAACAGCTTGAAGTGAGTTTGGTTACCGTCGTGAAGGCATACAACGAATTGGAACAAGACGGTTTTATTAACTCCGTTCAAGGAAAAGGAACATTCGTCAATGCGGAACGAAAAGCGGCAGCGGATACACAAACGGAGGCTCTTCCATTTAATTGGCAGCTATCTGTTCAAAATTATTTACCTCGATCCCAGTTTGCCCGTTTTCATCATGTCCCGGAAAAAATTCACCTCTCGTCCTCCATGGTTGATCCCGGACTTCTCCTTAATCGACCTCTGGAGCGGGAGATTCAGCAAATTCTTTCCGAAAACCCAAAAATTTTTTCTCAATATGGAGAGATTCAAGGGGATTCACAACTTAGAAATGCAATGTATGAGTATTTAAAAAAAGCTGAAGTTCCTGCTGAACCGGATAACCTATTAGTTACGAATGGTTCACAGCAAGGAATCGATCTTATTGCCCGTACCTTTATCGGACCAGGTGATGTAGTGGTGATGGAAGCCCCCACTTATCCGGGAGCGATTGATGTTTTTCGGGGGAGAGGGGCTACAATACTCACCGTGCCTGTTGATCATAGCGGGATGCGAGTAGATATTCTTCAACATTTATGCGACAAGCATAAACCAAAAATTATTTATACCATTCCTACTTTTCATAATCCGACAGGTGTTGTTATGACTTCCAAACGCCGCAGGCAGATTCTTGATCTGGCTCAAAGCATCCAAAGCATTATTATTGAGGACGATCCATGGAGTGAAGTTTATTTTAATAAAAAACCGCCGGCTGCCATTAAAAGTATGGATCATTACGGTCATGTCATCTACTTGAAGGGTTTAAGCAAAACACTTGCGCCAGGCTGCAGAATCGGAATATTAGCCGCTTCCGGTTCCATATTCAATCGTCTATTGGCAGCCAAGGCAAATGCTGATTTAGGAAGTCCTTTGCTTACACAAAAAATACTATTGCCGTTTATCCAATCTAAAAAAATGACCGATCATATGAAAAAACTAAGAACGGCTCTGAGGATAAGACGCGATTTGGTTCTTGATTTACTTTCACAACATTCGCCTGACGGCGTATCATGGGTAATCCCGGAGGGGGGATTAAACCTATGGATCAGTCTTCCTTCTTGGATCGATACTAATCTCCTCTTATTGGAAGCGAAAAAGCAGCATCTATCCTTTTTACCCGGGTCGGCATGTTATCCTGTCGAGCAAGAAAATCATCATTTACGATTGAGTTACTCTTACATGAGCGAGCAACAATTGCACCAAGGAGTTACAACATTATGCAGCATACTCCATTCCGAAATATCGTCAAAAAAATTGCATGACCACTCGCCCTATTTTTGATGTCAATCAGATGTAGAAAAATATAAATTTTTGGAGGCGGTGAGCGATTTTGCGGATGATAAAAAAACAGCGGTGGACCAGGACGTTATTTTGTCCCAGTCCACCGCTCTTTATTTTACTTCGTCATCCATTCCGGCTTCGAGAAGCCTTTGAATTGGTCGTCGATCGTGGCCACAAACTCCGGCGATTCGATCGCTGCCTTCAAATCTTTCGCGAACTGGCTGTCGATATCCTTCGTGTTGACCGCGACGATGTTGCGGTATTTTTCCTGCATGTTTTCCAGCTTCACGGCGGATGTCAAATCCATCTTGGCCGCAAGCGCGAAGTTGCCCGGCACAACCGCCAGATCGGTGCTGCCGACCGTCCGCGGTAGCTGTGCCGCCTCAAGCGGCTTCACGACGAGTTTCTTCGGGTTCTGGTCGATGTCCTGCTCGGAAATTTTGGACGGATCGGCGTCTTTTTTGAGCGTCACGATTCCAAAATCCTGCAGCATGAGCAGCGCGCGGTACAGGTTGGCCGGATCGTTCGGAACGGCCAGCTGACTGCCTTCCGCAATTTCGTCAATCGATTTGAACTTGTTTGAGTACAGCCCCATCGGTGCGGTCGGCACGCTGATGACGTCTTTCAGATCGAGCTTGTTGTCGGCCGAAAACTTTTGCAAATAAATGACGTGCTGGAACAGGTTCGCATCGATCGAGCCGTTCGCCAGCGCCTTGTTCGGCTGCACGTAGTCGTTGAATTCCACCACTTCAATCGTATATCCTTTTTTCTCCAAAATCGGGGCGATCGCTTTGCTGACCATGTCGCTGTATGGACCGGCCGTCGCGCCGATCTTCAGCGCTTTCTTCTCCGGGCTTCCGCCCTCGGAAGCTGCGCCGTTCTGGCTTGCGTCTTTGCCGCCGCAGCCTGCAAGCACCGTAAGTACGAGTGCCATCATCATCAAGAGTGTAATCGACTTTCTCATTTGCTTGTTGATCTCCTTTTTTCCATGCACAGTATGGTATTTCATCTCAACGTTTATCGACTTTGCGCGCCGCCCAGTCACCGATCAATTGAATGATTTGGACGAGTACGATGAGCACAACAACCGTTGTAAACAACACTAGATTATCGTAACGGTAATAGCCAAAGCGGATCGCCAGGTCGCCGATCCCGCCGCCGCCGACCGTACCGGCCATCGCCGAGTAGCCGAGCAGACTGATTGCCGTGATCGTCAGCCCGGAGATGATGCCGGACTTAGCTTCGGGCAGCAGCACCTCGCGGATGATAAGCCACGGCTTCGCGCCCGCCGCCACCGCCGCTTCAATGACGCCTTTGCTGACTTCCCGCAGCGAGGCCTCCACCAGCCGGGCGTAGAACGGAATCGCCGCCACCGACAACGGCACCGCCGCCGCCGTAGGACCGATCGTCGTGCCCAGAAGACCCTGTGTTACCGGCAGCAGCAGTACAAGCAGGATCAAAAACGGAATCGAACGGACCAGATTCGCCACAAAACCTAACAGCACATTGAAGGCACGGTTTTCAAAAAACAGCCCGCGGTCGCTGATAAACAGCAGGATGCCGATCGGAATGCCGGCCAAGATCGACAGGAACAGCGAGATGCCGACCATATACAACGTCTCATTGAAAGCTTTTACCATCTCCGGCAGCAGCCCGAGAATGTCATTCACGGTTCATCACCTCCACGCCGCAGTTCCGTCCGAGTAAATATTGAATCGCGTGATCGATCTCAACCGGACTTCCCGTTACTTCCATAATGAATGTGCCGAGCGGCTTGTCTCCGATATATTCGATCTTGCCGTGCAAAATATTCGCCTTGATTCCGCTCGCCTTCAGCAAGTCGTTTACGATCGCCTGCTCGGCTGCCTCATCGCGGAACAATACTTTCACGACTTTTCCGGCCGGATCGAGCTTGTCCCATAATTTCGGCGGCAGCTTGAATTCCAGCGTATTCTGAATAAATTCTTTCGTGAGCGGCTGCACCGGATTGGCAAAAATATCGTAGACTGCGCCTTCCTCGATGATTTGGCCGTTCTGCATAATGGCAACCTGATGGCACAAATCCTTCACCACTTCCATCTCGTGGGTGATGAGCACGATCGTCAGATCAAGCTTCCGGTTAATTTCCCGCAGCAGGGCGAGAATCGACTGCGTCGTAATCGGATCAAGCGCCGATGTCGGCTCGTCGCACAGCAGCACCTGCGGCTCGTTCGCGAGCGCCCGCGCGATCCCGACCCGCTGCTTCTGGCCGCCGCTCAGCTGCGCAGGATAGTGATCGGCATGCTCGTCCAGTCCCACCAGGTGAAGCAGCTCCGTCACCCGCTTGCGGATGTCGGCGGCCGGCTTGCCGGCGGCCTTGAGCGCAAATGCGACATTGTCGAACACCGTCTTGCTGCTGATGAGATTGAAATGCTGAAAGATCATGCCGATTTTTTGGCGGGCGATCCGCAGCTCCTCTTTCGAAAGGACGGTCAAATCGACGTTGTCCACCACGACCCGGCCCGACGTCGGCTTCTCCAGCAGATTGATGCAGCGCAGCACCGAGCTCTTGCCGGCCCCGCTGTACCCGACGATGCCGAATATTTGTCCTCTTGGAATGGTCAAATTAACGTTGTCGACACCGGTGACGGTTCCCTTTTTCGTTTTATATTCCTTATGCAGCTCAATAAGCTGAATCATGATTGTCCCCTCCAAGTAAAAACGCCCTTTCCATTTAGAAAAAGGCGTCACCATACGAGTACCTGTATCGATTATGACTGGGTTTCATCGGTTGACCTTATCTTGACCATAGGGTAAAAAAGATGAGTTTCACACAAACTAAATCATACTATTCTACTAGGTTATTGTCAATGATAGAATGGGAGCCGGGCGATCAAGTTTATTTTTCAAAGCGGCTTCTATAGCTTGTTCGATTTCGTTATAATATGGCAGTATGTATTCCGGTCCGGCGGATTCGTAACTTAAACTTTATTTGGAGGCTGTATATGCAGAAAGAATCCCCTGCCAACGTCAAAATTATCAATGCCGATCCGAGCGCGCTCGGCTTGTTTGGACTTGCCATCGTTACGCTGGTGGCCTCTTCCCAGAAGCTCGGCATTACGTCCGGCTACAGCTATGTGATCCCGTGGGCGATTTTCCTGGGCGCATTCGCCCAGCTGTTCGCCTGCATCCAGGATTCCAAGCGCAACAATACATTCGGCACAACGGCTTTCGGCGCCTACGCGTTCTTTTGGTTCGCAACGGCGGTGAACTGGTTGATTAAGATCGGCGCTCTTGGCGCCCCGCTTGCCGAAGGAGCCGACGGCAATCAGCTCGGTTTTGCGTTTGCCGGTTATTTCGTGTTTACGCTGTTTATGACTTTAGGTGCGCTTGAAACGAACAAAGTGTTGATCATCATCTTTGTTCTGATCGATTTTCTCTTTCTCGGCCTTACGCTCGACGCATTCGGCATCGCGCCGCACCTGTTCCACGCCGTAGCCGCTTATGCGGAGCTGGGCATCGGAATCGTCTCGCTGTACGGCGCGGGCGCTTCTGTGCTGAACATCCATTTCGGCCGCACGTTTCTGCCCGTCGGCGCGCCGCTCGGCATCTTTAAGCCGAGACGCTAGCCTTTTGCTGCCGTAATAGCGGCAGCTCCTCACCCCTTATATACGGAATGGGAACGGACAGAGAGTGCATATGCCGGACGAATGTACGCCATCCTCCGAACCACATCCTGACGAACAACCAAGGTATCGGCATCAACAACAGGTAACGCTTCACCGCCAGCTCATAAACAATGCCCGCAAATTCGCGAATGCCGAAATTGCGGGCATTGTTCCATTTTCACCCGCCTCATCAGTATATAAACAGATACTATATCACACGAATGTGCGTACTTCCGAAAAATGATTTATTCCCTATAATGGATCGTAGATTGCAAATGGGAAAGGATGTATGCACATGCCGCAAATGAAAGCTGTCGGTTTGCACCGGTATTTGCCGGTTAACGACCCCGAAAGTTTGATTGACGTCACGCTGGAGAAGCCCATCCCGCAGGGACGGGATTTGCTCGTACAAGTAAAAGCCGTTTCCGTTAATCCGGTCGATGTCAAAGTGCGCGCGCCAAAGCAAAAAACGGAAAGCTCGCCGCGCGTTCTCGGCTGGGATGCAGCCGGGATCGTGGAGGCCGTAGGACCGGATTGCACGCTGTTCCGGCCGGGAGACGAGGTCTATTATGCCGGCAGCATTACCCGTCCGGGCTGCAACAGCGAGTTTCATATCGTCGACGAACGGATTGTCGGAACGAAACCGCGCACGCTCGATTTTGCCCAGGCGGCGGCTTTGCCGTTAACGGCCATCACCGCATGGGAAGGATTGTTTGAGCGGCTCGGCATTTCGCAGCGCAAAGCCGACAATGAAGGCAAATCGGTACTCATCGTCGGTGCCGCCGGAGGCGTCGGCTCCATCGCGACCCAGCTTGCGGCAGATGCCGGATTGACGGTCATCGGTACCGCCTCCCGGCCGGAAACGTCCGAGTGGGCGCGGCAGCATGGAGCCGCATACACGATCAGTCATTACGAGCCTTTCACCGCCCAGCTGAAGCAGCACGGTTTGACATCGGTGGACTATATTTTTTGCTTGAACAACACGGATCAGCATTGGGAGCAAATGGCCGAGGCGATCGCCCCGCAGGGAAAAATATGCTCAATCGTCGAGACCGCCGCGCCGGTAAACCTGAAGCTGCTGAAAAACAAGAGCGCCGCGTTTGTTTGGGAGTTGATGTTTACGAGACCGATGTATGAAACGGAAGATATGATCGAGCAGCATCTGCTCTTAAACCGGGTTGCGGAAAAAATCGACGCCGGCGAGCTGCGGACAACGTTAAAGGAACGGCTCGCGCCGATCAATGCCGCCACCTTGCGCCAGGTCCATCAAATGGTCGAATCGGGCCGCACCATCGGCAAAATCGTTGTGGAGCATTTCGATTAAGAAACGAAGAGGAAGAGGCTGTTCCTTAAAGGGCGATCCTTGAGGGCGGCCTCTTGTTACTACTTCTCCGGAAGGGGGAGCGAACCATGGTCTGGCTTCATAAACGTTAAGATGAATTCGGTTTCATTTTCAGTGGACCGGAACGAAATTTTTCCGCCGTGGTTTTCCATGATTTGCTTGCAAATCGTTAAACCAAGACCCGTGCCATGCTCTCTTCCCGTTACAAACGGCTGGAACAATTTGTGCTGAATGTCGTCCGGAATTTTCGGTCCGTTGTTTGTAATTTTCAGATGGATCCATTGCTCGTCCTCTTCGCTTGCGATCCAGATCCGCTTCCCATCGCGCACGTTTCGAAGCGCATCGATACCGTTGTTGAGCAAATTGGAAACCACCTGCTGGATCGGCTTCTTTTGCACGTGAAGAGGCAGCAGCTCTTCGGGCAAGTCGATTGACAACTCGATATTTTCGCTGCTCAGAAGCGGGTTGACTAAAACAAGCACCGATTGAATGAGATCCCGGGCCTGCAGGCTGACGAACTTTTCTTCGACCGGTTTTTTGGAAAAGCTCAAAAATCCCGTTATTTGCATATGGATCATATCGAATTCCGTTTCGATAATTTGAATGTATTTCTCAACCGCCTGCAGCGATTGTTCCGGCAGCCGGGTGCGGATCAGCTTGATGAACCCTTTGATGGAGGTCAAAGGATTGCGGATTTCATGCGCCATACTGGCCGCCATTTTCCCGACCAGACTTAATTTATCCTCATGCAGCTCGTCTAATTCCCGGTCCTTTTCCTCCAGCAGCGAGCGGGCGTTGGTCCAATAGAAGTGGGAAACCTCTCTTTCAAAGGCGTCGATCCGTCTGTTTAAAACGGTAATCAACTTTATGACGGCAGCCGAATCGAATGGAGCATCGGATAAGGCTTCAAAAAACGCTTGGCGGAAAATGTGCGTGCTGTGTGCGATATGAACGAGGGGTACTTTTTTTTGAAATAATGCCTCGCACCACTGCGGCACCTGCTCAAAGGTCGGATGTTGATTGACGGGGATGTGGATGTCCATCATCAAATCAAAATAACGCGCTCCCTCTGTTCTTAATTTGTGTAAATCATAAAAATGGGGGTATTCGGTTTCAACTGCGTTCACCCAATTTTCGATGATGGCGTTTTTTTGAAGACGAACAAACTCAAGCGTTCGATCCATCCGGTAACCAGCTCCAGTAATTGCAATATTTTTCGTTTGCTTCCCGTAGGCAGCGGGTCGTATTGGTCATCTATTAATTTCTTGGTTTTTTTGAAAAAACCCTCCCATAACTAATGAAGCAGTTTTTTCCATTGCGCATGCCGGGATAAAAAAAACAAAATGGCCATCCATAACCGTAAAATGTTGTGGACAGCCATTTTGAGTTAATTCATACCGTGGAATCGGAATGCGTCGCCTTGGGTGAGAAGTAGCCGATCACGCCGTCATGCTGATGTCTCCACCAGGCGGAAGAAGGATAATGGCCCGAACCGACGACGACGGTCTCGCCGATTTTCGGCGTACATATGGCCGCGTTTTTCTCTTTCGCCGCTTTGACAGCACGCTCAACCGGGTCCGTCCAGGCATGCATCGCCAGCGAGAACGCACCCCAATGAATCGGAATCATCCGTTTCCCCTTTACATCAAGATGGGCCTGAACCGTCTCTTCCGGCACCATGTGAATGGCGGACCAGCGTCTGTCATATTGGCCGCATTCCATTAACGTCAGGTCGAACGGTCCGTATTTATCGCCGATTTGTTTGAAATGAGGACCGTACCCGCTGTCGCCGCTGAAGAAGAGACTGTTATACTCGCCTTTAATGACCCACGAGCACCATAATGTCGTATCGCGGCCCGTGAGCCTGCGTCCTGAAAAATGCCGTGCCGGCGTACTCGCGAGCGTAAGTCCTTCGAACTCCGCCTCTTCCCACCAGTCCAGCTCCGTAATGTTCTTGCGGTCGATACCCCAGCGTTCCAAGTGGGCGCCGACGCCGAGCGGAACAAAGAACCGCTTGACGTTATCTTTTAATTTCATAATCGTGCCGTAATCCAGATGATCGTAATGATCATGGGAGATCAGAACGGCATCGATCGGCGGAAGCTGATCCAATTGCAGCGAAAGCGTCGTCCGGTACCGCTTCCCTCCGATTTGCGGAAACGGTGACGGCGTTCTTCCAAGCATCGGATCGACGATCATCGTTTTCCCTTCCACTTCCAGCCACAGCGCAGAGTGGCCAAGCCACGTAACGCTCGCGCTCCGGTTGTCCTGCAGACGGAGCGGACGCCAGCGCTCTGCGGCGATCGGACGCACCGGCTTTCCTTCCGGCGTTCCTTTCATAAAGTCCAACAGGATGGAAATATTCGTTTTCAAGCTCGTATCCATCGCTGTCGGAATCAGATTGCGAAATTTTCCGCCCTCGAAATGGCGGGAGCGGGTAATGGTGCGCATCCGTTCTTCGGATAATTTCCCGCCAAAAGACGGAACGTAATTCATGACCAAATAAGCAGAAATAATGATTCCCGCAACGAATGCCAGCACAATGAGCAAAGTTGTCATCATCAATCACCTCTTCTCCGTTCTATCTATTATTTTGACGCATCCGGTGCCCTGATTGCAATATGAGTACCGCTGGATCCGTATGTAACTCTTGTAAAAAGGAAAGCTACCCAATATACTCACTAAAAGGAGAAGTATTTCACCAATTTATAATGGAGGCCGTCTTCCATGTCAAAATTCAAGAAAGATCCACTCGACAACACCAACACGCTCCTCACCCTTTCCAGCATATACAACTCCCTTACCCGCACGGAGAAAAAAATTGCCGACGCCATCCAGCAGGATCCGGAAACCGTCGTGTACGCCACCTTGACCGATCTGGCCGAGAAATCCGGCGTCGGGGAGACGTCCGTCCTGCGTCTCTGCCGCAAAATCGGCTTCGGAGGCTATCAGGAATTCAAGCTGGCGCTCGCCAAGGATCTGGTCGTTCCGATCAAAAACGTGCACAGCCAAATCGAAGAAACCGACGATCTCTCTACGATGGCAGCCAAAATCACCGCCGACAACATTCAGGCGCTGGAAAATACATTGTCGCTGATCGGCATCGGCGAATTGCAGAAAGCGATGGAGCTGATCGGGCGCGCGCGAAAAATTTATTTTTTCGGCGTCGGTTCCTCCGCTAATACGGCCGCCGACGGCAAATACCGGTTCATGCGCCTCGGCTTTAATGTGGAATTGGTCAGCGATCCGCATATTATGGCGATGGTCGCCACGTTAATGACGCCCGATGATGTCGTATTCGGCATCTCGACGTCCGGCAGCACGAAAGATTTGGTCGACGCGGTCCGTATCGCCAAGCAGAACGGAGCGTCGATCGTCTGCCTGACGAGCCATTCGCGTTCCCCGCTTACCCAGCAGGCGAATGTCGTGCTGCTGACCAAGTCGAGAGAAACGCCGCTGCAGGGAGGGGCTTTCTCTTCCAAAATCGCGCAAATTCACGTGCTGGATATTCTGTCCACGGCGACGGCGATCAACTACCGGGACAAAAGCTACGACGCGATCGAACGGACGGCCAAAGCGGTATTGGATAAAATCTATTAATACATCGGTCGGATAAATCCGCCATTTTTAATAAAGTAAAAGGAGTTATCATTTACAACTCTTTGATGTGCGGCGTATACTCAGTGTATACGCCATTTTCTGTTGGCTGCGGATTAATTGGCCGTGTGCGGCGCAGTGCGGTCTGCGGTCCCGCCGAACGGAGGATGAGAAGCGGAGGGAATGCTTTGTTGAACGAATGTGCGCTCGGGATCGATTTGGGCGGAACGAACATAAAGGCCGGATTGGTCGGCATGGACGGAACGCTGCTGCACCGGATGCTCGCGCCGACCGGAGCGGATGCCGGAGGGGAAGCGATCTACGCGAAGCTGCTGCAGACGGTGAGAAGCTTAAAGGCGGAAGCGGATAAGCAAGGATTGGCCATTCGTGGCATCGGCATCGGCACCGCCGGACAAGTGGACCAGCGGCGGCAAAAAGTCGCTTCGGCCACCTCCAATTTGCCGGGATGGGCGGATATTCCGCTGACGGAACGGATGGCGTGCGACACCGGCCTCCCGGTGAGGATCGATAACGACGTCAACGTACTGGCGGCGGGCGAAGCTTGGCTTGGCGCCGGCCGGCCGTGGGACTCGTTTCTGTGCGTGACGCTCGGCACCGGCATCGGCGGCTGCTTCGTGTCGGACAAGCGCCCTTATTACGGCAAGCACGGCTACGCGGGTGAATTCGGCCATCACGTCATTCAGGCGGGAGGGGCGCCCTGCAACTGCGGCAGGAGCGGCTGCTGGGAGCAGTATGCGTCGGTAACGGCCCTTCGCCGCACGTTGGACCGGGTTTTCGGCGTCGATTCAGGTATTACGCCGGAAGTGCTGTTCGAGCGTGCCCGGGCCGGCATCCCGGAAGCGCTGCGGATTGTGGACGACTATGCGGAGCATGTCGCCGCCGGACTTATTAATTTGATCCATCTGTTCGATCCGGACGGCATCGTGATCGGCGGGGCGATTACGGCGCAAGGAGAGTTTCTGCTTGGGCGCATCCGCCGCCTGACCGGCGCCGGCACGCTTGCCGCCTATGCGGAAGATCCGGTGCCGGTCGAGCCGGCATTGCTCGGCGACAATGCCGGCATCATCGGCGCCGCCCGGATCGCTGCGGAGGCAACGCAAGCTTTATAACCTGAAAGCGAACGCCAAGCGGGGGCTCGGCGTTCGCTTTTTTCAACCCGAACTTTTGGGGTCACCCTCCGCACTTTGGGCTCGCCCTTCGGACTTTTGGGGTCACCCTCCGCACTTTGGCGCACTCTCCGGACTTTTGGAGTCACCCCTAAAAGTGGAATTGACGACTGGCCGGATGCCGTACGGTGTCTTCCATTTTCATCCGAATTTGATGCTGGCAATCTTTCCTCTTTCCACAAAACCGATGTTTTGATAAACCTTGTTCGAATCCGGATTTTTCAAATCCGCATATAACATCGGGGTTAGGCGCTCTCCTTCCAGAACCGAACACAATTCGGACACGATCGCGCTTGCGAAGCCGTTCTTCCGCAATGCAGGAGGCGTATACACAGCGTTGATACGTGCGTGTCTTGGCGAACGATGGGCGATATTGGCCATCGAGACAGGTTTCCCCTCAACGATCCAGAGATAGAAGTTGCCGGTCTCGACCGCTCTCTCAGCAGCCGGGATTTGACTGGCCGGATCAACCGGAACGCCAAACGCCTCCGCCGAGAAGCCGGCCATATATTCCGCAATCAGCTCCACGTTCTGCCGCCCCGCTTGTCGGATCTCTCCCGTAACATTCCATGGTTTTATCACTTTCGGGCAATGGTACGATTCCATCATCATGGAAGTATGATACGCGGTTCCGCCGCTTTTTGAATAGACCTCTGCAAACATCTCTGCCGTTTCGGGAGCCGCCGATATGCCGGGCAAAGAAGCGCCGCTCAATTGATGCACCAGCTCCCGCACAATGCTCTTTCTGTCGTCGTCCGTCACCGTTTGAGAAATCCACAGCCACGCAGGGTGTCCCTGTGACTTTGCAAAAATCATGCTTCCGTCAGATGCCTTATACCCGATCGAGCTCTCGAACCCGTTAATAAAATGCAGCAAATTGTACGGAACTTCATCACGCATAAACGGACTCTCATTTAATAGGCTGTCGTTTGTAACGAGCTTTTCCAGCGTACAGTCCCCTCCTTCAATTGATTCGGAATACGGGCATTCCATGTCTCCTGCTTCGCTAAGCTTTCATCCCTCCCCCATTGATTTCGTCGTAAAGCGGAAATGAGTGATGCCGCACGTTTAGGCTCCGTTCGAGTCAGCACGATTCGATTCGTTCCGGATGAGGGAGTGATGGATGCCAGGTTATTATTTCGTAACGGCTGCCACAGTCGCTAATTTGATGAAAATGACCCCTTTGAAATTTTAACGGTGATGAGCGCAGCTATTGGTTGCAAGAATAGCTCGGTTTGAGCGTAAACCATCAGATAAGGTCTCTTACAGCCGTTAGATTGTGCAAAAGGGCATTTTGAGCACATTAACGTCGTTGCCAGCCGTTAGCTCTCGGAGGTCGCGGGGCGAAGTTCCTCGCGCGAGGTGCGACGGCCGAACCTACGACCCCATCGCTGCCAGCGATGCGCTCTATCCACTTAGATTCGCATAACTTCCTACACAACAAAAAACCCCGTCCCGCTAGGGACGGAGCTGCTCCGCGTTACCACCCTGATTGGTGTACAAACGATACACCCTCTCTGTCATCATCCATCAATGATGCTCCTTTGTAACGGCAGGATCCCGGGTCTGCCTACTGTAAGTTTCGTCAGACCTGCTCGGAGGCGATGTTTCGAATCCGGATACTGACTGCTTCGCACCGGCCAGCAGCTCTCTGTTCAGATTTCCCTGGATCTACTTGTCCTCTTCTTCGCATGTAATTACTTCAAGTTTATTCCAGTTTAAAGGCGCAGTCCCCTCCCGTCAAGGATTTTACGCCGTCTCTAAAGGATCCGACCGGTTTATTATAGAAATTAGATCCTTATTCCGCCCCGTTCCCGGGCGCATCGGCCGCGCAGCGGAACCCGATGTTCCCCGTTGAGCTGTCGTGGGTGTTGCGGCTGCGCGCCGCGACCCGGTACCGGTTGCAGTACGACTTGTGGCATAAATACGAGCCGCCTCGGAGCGACTTCTCGCTTCCCCGCGGCGGTCCCTTTGGATTCACCCGCGGACCGTTCACATGGTAATTCGGACTGAACCAGTCCGAGCACCATTCCCAGACGTTGCCCGAAACATTGTAGAGCCCGTAACCGTTCGGGGAAAACGACCTTACCGGCGCCGTTCCCGCATACCCGTCGCTTGCATTGTTTTTATCCGGGAATTTGCCCTGCCAAATGTTGCAGCGGTGCTCCCCGTCCGGCTTCAGCACGTCTCCCCACGGATACCGCTTCTGAACGAGTCCGCCGCGGGCGGCATACTCCCATTCCGCTTCGGTCGGCAGCCTTTTGCCGGCCCATTTGCAGTAAGCTTCCGCATCATTCCATGAAACATGCGTTACGGGATGATCGAGCCGGTCCTCGATTCCGCTGTCCGGTCCTTCCGGTCGGTTCCATGCAGCGCCTTCCACGACGAACCACCACGGCGTCTGCGCCGGCGTTTGGGTCACCTTCTTTGCCGTCTCGGGAGAGACGAACAAGTGAAACACAAAGGACCAGCCGAACTTCTCGGCCTCCGTCCGGTAGCCGGTTTCGTTCACAAACTGTTGAAACTGGGCATTGCTGACCGTGCACGGATCGATATAAAACGGATCGAGACGCACAGAACGCACCGGCCCTTCGCCGTCCGAAGGGAACCCTTCCGTGTCGTCCGTTCCCATCAAGAAATCGCCGCCCGCCAAATAGATCATTCCATCCGTAACCCGACTCTCCGGTACCGAAAGCGCATCCCCGGCAGCCGGTGGATGGTGTACGCCGGCTTGGTCAGGGCGGCCTGTTCCGGACGGGTCGCCCCCGGACCTGTCGATGCCGGACCTGCCGGCGGAACAGCAGCTTCGTTTCTCCATCATGTTCAATATCCTTTCTTAAGAGAGCCTGTCCGACTGCGCGGATGGTCAGGCAAATTCGCGTGGATGCAGGCGCCGCAGCAGCCCGGTCTGTTCCGCAATCAGCTCGGCCGTCAGGTTCGTTATGGTAGCCGATGTTAAATGCGTTACTTCAGCGATATGCTGTCTGGAAGTGCGCCCAAGCTTTAATAGAACCTGAAGAACCTGGGTACGGTTTGTTTGCTTCGTTCGAATATTGTTCTGACCTTTAAGGTTCATTCCGGCAAAACTCCTTTTCATTCCGATTGCCGCAAGCGCAAATCGTTTGTAAACCAAAGCCCGTAACTGAGCATGCTCAGCACAATGGACGTGATAGCCGCCGAGCAGGCGACGATCAACATAATGAGAATCTGATAGCGTACCGCCTCGATCGGATCGGCTCCGGCGACGATCATGCCCGTCATCATACCGGGAAGCTGCACAATCCCCACCGTCTTCAGACTGTCGATCGTCGGGATCATGCTCGTCTTCACCGATCGTTTCAGCGACGCTTGAATCGCCTGCCGCGCCGTCGCCCCTAGCGACAGCAGCGTTTCGATTTCGCCGCGCGAAGAGTCGATTTCCCGCTTCATGGCGTTCAGCAGCAGCCCCGATACGACCATCGCATTGCCCATCAATATTCCGGTTAACGGAATGATGTATTTCGGCGTCGCTTCGATCAGCCGAAGCCCGATTAGCAATGTCATCGTGACGATTTCAGTGGCCGTCACCGCCACGATAATCCGCCATAAGAGCCCCTTCAGCCCTTTTCCCCGCTTGGCCGCATTCCATGCCGCCACCACAATCATGACGGCGACGATCAGCAAAATAAGAAGCGGATGTTCCGTCTGAAACACATACTGCAGCACATAACCGACGGCCAGCAGCTGCACGACGCAGCGCACCGTTCCCCAGGCGATATCTTTCTCAAGCCCCAGCTTCCGCCACATCGAGATGCCGATTGTAATCGCGACAAACACAAGTGTGAGAATTAAAGCTAACGTCGTCATACGGGCTGCTCACCTGCCTCGGACCATTGTAAAAAGGTTCTCGCTTCAATCGAAGACGGGTGCTTGAAAAAACGTTCGGTCTCACAGTCTTCAAGCAGCGTCCCTTCGCCCATGAACCAAACCCGTCCGCTCTGATTGCGGGCCTGCTCCAAATCGTGCGTCACCCAGATCATCGCGGCACCTTCGTTTCGGGACCAAGCACTTAATACCTCTTCCACCGCATGCTTGCTGTGTACATCCAGCGAAGCCGTAATTTCATCGAGCAAAAACAGTTCCGGCCGCAGCAGCAGCGAGCGGATGAGCGCCAGCCGCTGCTTTTCCCCGCCGGACAGGCCGGACGCGCTTTTGTTCCAGTGAATATGCGCAAGACCGAGGCTGTCCATTAAACGCCGGGCAAGCGGCTTATCAAAGGCGGTGCGGTGAAGAACACTTACCGTCCGCAAGTTATCCTCAACGCTTCCGGGAAGCATGACCGCCTGCTGCGAGACGTAGCATACTTTCATTCGCCACTCTCTTGGCTGCCACTGGCCGGACGGTTTGCTATGCAATAAGAGAGTGCCTTCATCCTGACGGTCAAGCAGCGCAAGGATGCGCAGCAGGGTGCTTTTTCCTTGCCCGGATGCCCCTAGCAGGGCGATCGTTTCCCGCTCGTCGACCGTCGATGAAACGCCGGCGAACAAATACGGACGCCCTCCCTGCTCCACAACTTTCTTTAACCGTTCGATTTTCAGAAGATGGGACATCGGTTTCTACCCCTCCGTTTATCAATGACGCCCTGTTCAAGCGGCTGAAGGAGCGCCTCGAATGCCGTTCTTTCGCTGCCGCTTATCATACTACAACATGCAAAATATAACAATTTGTCAGCCTTTGCGACAACTTTGCCAGCACGGCCCGATAGCAGTTCCACCCCGTCCGGATAACGGTGTTTGTTAGGCTGCAATCAGTCGCCCTTTACACAGCGCCCGCGCCGTCATATCCTTTTGTCATAAGGATTGTGGATTTCGTTCGAAAGGAGCCGCTCCCCGATGCTGAAAATCAGCGCCTTTTCCAAGCTCAGCCGCGTATCCGTCAAAACGCTGCGCTATTACGACGAGCTTGGGCTGCTGAAGCCCGCCTTAGTCGATAAGCATAACGGCTACCGCTATTATACTGCGCAGCAGCTGCTGACGGTGAAACGCATCGTCGCGTTTAAAGAGCAGGGCTTTACATTAGAGCAGATTATGCCGCTCTTGCAGGAAGATGTGCCGCCCGCATTGGTGAAAACGTCCTTAATCGCCAAGCAAGCCGAGCTTCTGCAAACGATCGAAGAAGCGCAGCGTCAGCTGCATGAAATCGGGCAGCGGCTCAGCCATGTCCACGGAGCGGATGACCATGACGCCGAATTTACAGTATCGGTGAAAAAGGTGGAGCCGCAGCTTTCCGCCTCCATTCGCGACGTTGTCCCGCGTGCGAACTTGTGCCTGATGCTCGATGAATTGGCGCGGCATGTGCGTTCCCACGGGGAAAATGACAGTCGCTCGCTCACCGTTCTGTGGCACGATTGCAGCGGCGAGGAAGATCTCGTCGATCTTGAAGTCGCCATTCCGGTCTCGAAGGAAATACCCGGCAGCGGCAGAACGAGGATCGGACTGCTGCCGGAGCTGAAAATGGCCGCTTCGCTCGTGCACCGCTGCGACCCATACGGCAGTTCCTGCCCGGCCGCCGCCGAGCTGGCCGCGTGGATCGGCTCTAACGGCTACGTCCCGAGCGACGAGCAGCCGATCCGGGAAATTTATTTGACGTCCGATAAAGATCTATACGGAAATATGCGGCTTGCCGAAGTGCTCGTTCCCGTCGAGCACGCCGCCAGGCATGTTTAGCGGCCGCTTCCATTCCCCTTTTTTCTTTGCAGGCCTGCAGAGTAATTAAGGGGGAGTTTTTGTGCTTTTTTTGCGGTCCAGGGCCGGTTCGAATTCCTGCTCTCTCTCTTTGACTCTCCCTTGCTCCTTGACTCTCCCCTTGAGGGGAGGGTGTAGAGTAAGGTTGCACATACGAAAGGAGAGAAACGAGATGAAACGATTGGAAGGAAAAATAGCGCTCATTACAGGCGGCAGCAGAGGCATCGGAAGAGGAATTGCGCTGCGGCTTGCCGAAGACGGGGCGCTTGTCGCCGTTCATTACGGCAGCCGCAGCAATGCCGCGGATGAAGTCGTCAGCATGATCGAAGAGAGCGGCGGACGGGCGTTCACCGTCGGCGCAAACCTTGATTCCACAGCCGGCGTGGAGCAGCTGGTTCAGGCTTTATCAGACGAGCTTTCGCGTTTGACCGGCGGCAGTCAGTTCGATATTTTGGTCAATAATGCCGGGATCGGCACATCAAGCCCGTTTGAGCAGACGACGGAGCAGGAGTTCGATACCGTATTCTCCGTGAACGTCAAGGCGCCGTTCTTTCTCGTCCAGCAGGCGCTGCCAATGCTGCGCGACGGCGGGCGCATCATTAACATTTCCTCCGGCGTGACGAGAATCGCCTACCCGCATCTGATGGCTTACAATTTGACGAAGGGTGCGCTCAACACGTTCACGCTTCATCTCGCAAGCCTGCTCGGCCCGCGGGGTATTACCGTCAACGCCGTTCTTCCCGGCATCGTAGATACCGACGTCAACGCCTCCTGGCTGCATACGCCGGAAGGGACGAAGCAGGCAGAAGACGTCTCCGCGCTCGGCCGTATCGGCCAGCCTGCGGATATCGCGGACATCGTCGCGTTTGTCGCGTCCTCCGACGGCCGCTGGGTGACGGGGCAAATGCTGGACGCAACCGGCGGCTCGCATTTGTAACCGCTCCGCTGCCGCAACATCATGCTACCGCATCACCGTTGTCAAGCGCAGATACGCGCCAAAGAGGCTGTCGTATGTTTGCCACAAAGATAACAAAATGACCGCCTCGATGATTTGTGTCATTCATCGAGGCGGTCATTTTTCGGTTTGTCACAACCTGTCTTCCGGGTTTAATATTCCTACCAGAATAAGGTCTTGTACTCTTGACCGTTCGTCTTTACGCGGTGAGCATTCGTAACATTCCTGAAGTATACCCATTCGCCCGTCACATTCATATTAAAGGGATTGCCGACATCCGCCAGCTTCGTCATAGACGTGCCGTTCAACCTCATCTTATAGAGACCATCCCACTTGCCGAAGTAGATCCAATCCCCATGCACTTTAAATTCTTCAATAAAGTAAAGCTCCTCAGGATTCATGGCGCTCTTGCTGATATTCGTTACGCCCGTTCCATTCATCTCCATGGAATACAAATCGATAGGCATGGAATCCTTGCTGTCGTCTCGTGAATTCTCATGGAAACGGCCGTAGTAGATCTTGCCATTGGCCAGCTGCATATTGACCGCATATTCCTTTGTATTCACAGCGCTTAAAGAGGTTCCATCCGGCTTCATCCGGTAGATCAGGCTGCACTCTTTACCATAGCCGCAGAAGCTCTTTTTCAAGAAATAAAGTTTGCCTTGGCTCACATGCAAGTTCGTAATATAACCGTCATTTAGCTGCTGAAGCACCTTCTTGCCTGAACCGTCTGTCTTCACCCGGTTTAATATCGCCGTATTCGTGCTGTAATTGTTTGATACATAGTAAATCCAGTCCCCGCTGACGACAACCTCGCCAATATGGTAGTCCGTAGTAATCGTAACAGGCGTGGAGCCCGTTTTCTTCACTTTCTTAATGGGATTCTTGCTTCCATAGAAGCCGATCGTATTCGGAACGACATAATAAATCCAGTCCCCTTCAATATTCATGGACGATGTCGTATCTTGAGTGATGCGCTTCTTCTGCCCTTCCTGCCCGTATGTAAAAACAAATAAGCCATTGCTCTTGTTAAATCCATCGTTATAGTAAACCTTATTATCCTGAAGCAGCACAGTGCCCGGACCCGAAGTTTCCAGCATCACAGGGTACTTGTCCGGAAGAGGTGACGGCTTCGCCGGTTCAGGCTTCTTCTCCACCTTCATCATGCCCAGCAGACCTTGGATCAAATCCTCATTGCCTTCTCTTATTACCGGCCGATCGCTTATCATAATGAGTCCGCTCTCCCAATAGACTTGCTTGCCCAATGCTTCGGCAATCGCCCGGAACGGGATATAGGTTCTGCCTAAGATCATTTCCGGCGCCGCCCCCATCTCCTTGGCAAGACCGTTGATTCCCATCGTCGAATCGCCTAAGGCAAGCTGAATCGTCACTCCGTCCTGTAGGATCTCAATGCCGTTTCTAGCGGGATCCCATTGCACGGAGGCGCCAAGATTCTCTGATACAAACCGGACGGGCACTAAGATCTTGCCTTGCTTCGTAAGCGGAGCAATCCGGCTGTCTCCCGCATCTACAGGAATAAGCTGATGCTTTACATAAGACTTGGGATTATCCACGTATAGAACCATAACGTCATCCAGACGCGAATCATCTTTAACAGCTTCCGCCCGGACAACGGACTGTATTGGAAATTGTGTAAGCAGAACAACTGCGGCGAATAAAGGAATCCATAATAATCTGATGATTTTCATTCTTCTCTCCTCACCCATGAAGTTGATATATGAAAAAAAAGCCTGAACCAAGTTCAAGCTTTGAGCTGCTTGCTCAGCAGCTGCCCGCAGGCGGCGTCAATATCAAATCATAGATGATAGGCTTCTCATTCATCGCCGTAGTAAGGTTCATTAGAATATTGTCACAAATTTTTGCCAAAAAAACAAGGCCAAGGGATCGAATGAGCGTTTCCATTCGCCGGGCATTTGTTCATGAATATGTATCCAAGGTGGATTCTAGTAAGTCGCACTCTGCAAAAATTTGAAAGGCTCCCGTACGAGAACCACTCGTTCATATGCTCCGGCTGCAGCAGATCGATGCCCTGCATGAAGAAGAGAAGTGCATCCCTTAGAATGGACATTGAGAAAAGACCTCTGAGAAAGCGGAGTCGGAGGTCCTTCCTCGCTAAACCTGCGAATGCGCAGGTATTATCGATCGAAATCGCATGTCTGGACGGAAAACCTGCAATGGCGCAGGAATTTCCCAGCTTTTATCGCCTGAACGTGAGATGGGGTCGACAGTAGAAGGAAAAATAGATGCACGAACGCATCTTTTTCAAAAATATCCCTCATGCGGAGCGTTTAAAGCGTTCGATGGCGTTACGAGCCGTGAAATTGGATATGTGTGGACGATGTGCGTTACACAAAGCAGGCAGATGACTATAAAATCAAACGAACCGGCCAAGGATAGCCCCTTGATCGGTTCGTTTTACGCTTTTTAAGCTTCCGCTTTTGGTCGAGCGGTACAATCCGTCCGTTCACCTTCGCGCCGATCGTCCGGTTGCCGACCTGGAAGCCCTGATTGATACCGCTAAAAACCTGCTTATGGGACAGCCCCGTTAAAAGCCTTGCTTGCTTTCGCCACCTCGCACAGTTCCCCGCGCGAGATGCGACGGCGCGTGACGGCTGTCAACTGCGGTTGCCGCATCGCGGCGGTCAGCTCATATGCACACCTTCGACCGCCGCTTCCGGTTTGGCCGTCTGAGTTTCCCCCGAAGGCTTTTGACCGCGCCGCAAAAAGAATCCGAGCGCAATGCCGAACAAGGCAATGATGAGCATGATGCGAAACGTGTAATCGAAAGCCTTCGGGACCAGCGCGAGCATCGCCTTGGCCGCGTCCTCATTGCTGCCCGAGGCGGACTGTGCCCCGGCTGCAAGGGTGTTGATGCGCGAAGTCAGAATCGTCACCAGCGTCGCCACGGCGAGCGAGTTGATGACCTGCTGCATCGCGGCGGTCAGCGACGTCACGCGGCTGACCAGCTCTCGCGGCGCCTTGTTGATCAGATGCGAATTGAGCGGCATCATCATGAGCCCCATGCCGCTTCCGGCCATAATGAGCGGCAGCAGCAGATCTCTGCCCTCCGTCGTCATATCGACATGCGAATATTGGAATATCGCCCCGGATACAAGGCTGAGGCCGATGACGACGAGCCAGCGTACGCCGATCCGGTCGAACAGCATTCCGCCGATCGGCATGAAACACGCCGCCGCAAGCGCCTGCGGAAAGAGCGTCAGTCCGGTATCAAAGGCACCGAACCCTCTTGCCTGCTGCAAAAATTGCGGCAGCAGGAAAATCGCGCCGAACAGGGAAAATTGGACGATCCACTGCACGAAAATAGCGAACGAGAAGTCGACGGAGCGGAAAACGCGGAGCTCAAGCAGCGGAATTTTCGCTCTCAGCTCGACGAGGATAAACGCGATCAGCGCAACCCCGCCAACGATGAGTCCGGTCAGCGTCTTGCCGGAAGACCAGCTGCTGGCCCCTTCGGTTACCCCGTACGACAATGCCGCGAACGCGAGCGGCCCCAAAATCATGCCCGGGAGGTCGAAGCCGGACACCTTCTTCCGCTCGATCTTCGGCAATCTCCAGAAGCCGAACAGAACGCTGAAAATGCCGATCGGAATGTTGATTAAAAAAATCCAACGCCACGATTGATATTCCACCAAATAGCCGGAGATGATCGGCCCGATCGCCGGTGCGAACAAAATCGGTATGCCGAGCATGCCCATTACGCGCCCGATTTTATCCGGGGGGCTGAGTCTGTACACATAAGCCATCGATACGGGCATGACAAATCCTCCGCCAAGGCCCTGGATGATGCGGAATACGACCAGCCATTCCGCACTATTGGGAGTCGCGCATAGAGCGGAGCCCAAGGTAAAAAGAACGAGCGAGGTCAGAAAAATATTTTTGGCGCCAAACCGATCCGACAACCACCCTGCGAGCGGGATGACGGCCGCATTCGCCAGCATGTACCCGGTTACCGTCCATTGCAAAGAAGGAAGATCCGTATTAAAATCCTTCACCAATTTTGAAAGCGCCACATTCATGGCCGTCGTGTCCAGAATAACCATAAACAGACCCGAAACAATCGCGATAAGCGGTGCCAGTATGCTCCTCATACGAAATTCCTGTTTGGTTTGACCGGAAGCCGCAGCCTGGTCCATCTCCTTCACTCCTCCTTCGCTCAACCTCCTTACGGCGCTCGACATTCACAGATGTATACACGCGCGTTGAAGGGCACACATGAGCGGCTGAACATGTTATAATTGATTACCGGACAAATGTCCGCAATCAAAATAATACGGACATTTGTCCGCAATGTCAAATATTTCATCTACGATATTTTTCTAGGAGAGGGGTGTAGTCGTGAATACTCCCAGCAATCGTATGGAATTCCATCGTCCTGCCGAATCTGCCGCAGAAACAGGACGAAGGGAACAGAAGGATCAGGAATACCGCCTCCGCATTCTCGATGCCGTCCGCCGATTAATCGACCGGAACGGATTCGATACGGTCACGATGCACCATATCGCGAAGGAAGCCGCCATCGGCCAAGGAACGCTGTACCGACGTTACGAACATCTTGGTGAAATCTACTCGGATCTTCTCCGGACAAGCGGTGTACAATTTCTGGACGAGTTGGAAGCTTTTGCCGGGCGGAATGCCTCCTCGATGCTTGCTCTCGACCAAGTGTACGAAGTAATTGTCCGTATCACCGGCTTTATGGACGAAAATGCGGAGCTGCTCTCCGCCATAAGCTGCAGGTATGCCGGCAAAAAAAGCTTTCTGCCAAGCAAGCTCCCTCTTCTTGTGAGGATGCACAATATATTCGCTACTCTCTTAAGCCGCGCCAGCGCGCAAGGGGAAACCAATGAGATCGACGTGACGCTGATCAGCAACTGCCTGCTCGCCGCGCTCGCGCCGGAGCAATATTTCTACCACCGTAAAACGCTGGGCTACACGAAAGACCGTTTTTTGGCGGGTATTCGCGGCTTGTTTATCGAAGGACTCAAAAAGGAAACGCAAGCGAGCGGCGGCTCGCATTTGTAACCGCAATAAGCCCCTTCGATGCGAAGTCGAAGGGGCTTTGCTATGCCGGCGGCAATTGCCACCGCTTTATTAGCTTTCCGCGGCGATTCCGCGTATATCCGCCAATACGGCTTGATCCAGCATCACATCTGCTGCCGGGAGGACGCTTAAAATATGATCGGGCTTGCGCACGCCCATGATGGCGCTGGTCAGCGCCGGATGCGCCAGCACGTAGGCGACTGCAAGCTGCGGCAGTGTAAGGCCGAGGCCTGCGGCGATTTCGTTCAGCTTATTGGCTTTGTCGACGTTGCTGCGGAGCGCCTCGCCCGTGTGGGCCTTGTTGCGGGAACGCCAGTCGTTGTCATCGAATTTCGTGTCATACGTATAACGGCCGGAAAGAAGCCCCGAAGTGAGCGGACTGTATGCAACGACGCCGATTCCCTGCTCCAGACAAAACGGTAAAATTTCTTTCTCCACGGCCGGTCTTAGGATCGAGTACGGCGGCTGCAGCGAATCGACGTGCCTTACTGCGAGTGACTTTCCCAATAAAGGGACGTCATAGTTGCTCACCCCGACATAACGCACTTTACCGTCCTGAACGAGCTTGTCGAGCGCCCGCATCGTCTCTTCGGCCGGCGCTTTCGCACCGGTGTCCGGCCAATGCATTTGGTACAAATCGATATAATCGGTGCCGAGCCGACGCAGCGAGGCATCCGCTTCTCCGATGATGGAGTCGTAGGTGCCGTTATTCGTAATATGGTTGTTTTCGTCCCATACAAGCCCGCATTTGGTCGCCAGCACGACTTTATCCCGGTCGCCTTTCAACGCCTTGCCGATCACTTCCTCCGAATGTCCCAGCCCGTACACGGCAGCCGTATCGAAAAAGGTTACGCCCGCATCGAGCGCCGCGCGCACGCTCTCATGAGACAGCCGGTCATCCTGCGCTCCCCAGCCCATAACCCAGTTTCCTCCGCCAATCGCCCAGGAACCGAAGCCGATGACGGAGATGTCTGGACCGTTTTTGCCAAGTTTGCGGTATTTCATCTGTTGTCTCCCCTTTCGTATAACGGGTATGATTGATGCCTCTATAGGAAAAATAACCCAAATATGATTTTGCGTCAATTTTTTTCGATGTGCGGTTTTCATTCCCCCTGCACTTTCGCTTCCGAATTCGAAGAATGCTGCAGACGGTATTCCATCGGTGAAATCCCTTCGATTTTGCGGAAGGAACGAATGAAGGAGTTCCGGTTATTAAACCCGACCGAAGCCCAAATATCCTGAATGGTTCGATTGGAGTTTGCCAGCAGCTCCTTCGCTTTCTGAATCCGCACCTCTTGCAGATATTGATGAAACGGTTTGCCAAGCTCCTTCTTCAGCAGGCGGGACATATAGTTCGCGGTCGTATGAAACTTTTCCGCCAGAACCTCCAGATGAATATCCTCTTGATAATTGGCGTCAATGAACGGCTTGAATACCAAAGACTCCAGCTGGTTCGCTTTCGGTTCAACAGCATCCATAATTTGGTTGAAATATCCTGAAATGAATTCCGTCATGCCGTCGATTGAAATCGAATGCTCGGACAGGATCATGCGGATATATTCCCGATACGTTGCTTCAGGAAGGGTCTTGTCTTTATGCTTCAACACTTGCGAACCGATGACAAAGAGATGCATGTACAGCTCTTTAATCGTGAAGTCGTTGAGCCCCATGGCCACATGATTCCGAATCACCTTGCCGAGCAGCTCGTGCAGCTCGTCCCTTTTGACCGACGCGAGCAGATTGAATATTTTTTTATCGTCGCTGTTGTTCAGGAGAATCGTGACGGACTCCTCGTCCTCCTTCTCATAATAGTGAAGCCGCTTGTTCTCGAACGGCGACAGCCGCCACATCGCTTTCATCGCTTCCAGATACGACTGCTGCAGCCCGTCGAAGCCCTTATGAATGTCGCCTACGCCAACGAATACATCGTGCAAAATTTCGTCATGGCGGAAAAGACCGAGCATGCTTTCAAAGTAGTCCGCAAGCTCATGCCGATCCGCAGCCTGCGGGAAATTGACCAGCAGACAGAAAACATTCGCTTCGATTTCGACCAAATAGCTCTGATGGTTCGCCGGCGTATTCGATTTGAGCACGCTCACCATTTTATCGTAATACGTGTTTTGCTCCGCAGCGCTGTAATCCATATAGAAGGCTTTCCCTAATTTAGCCCGGATCAGGACGGCCGCAAAGTGATCGTGCCCGAACGAAAGACCGCATTTGTTCAAGAAAGAGCTGATCTCCTGTTCATCGGGAATCCGCCCCAATCGCAGCAGCCGCACGATCCACTGCTCCAGAGCGAGCGGAGACAGGGAAGACAAGCTGTTGCTCAGCGTATCCATATTATTCATCATCCGGTTAATTTCCCGGTCCAGCAGCTTGTATTCATCGGCCGCCGGCACCGCGGACGGCGATATTTTGACAATGAGCGAATGAATCGGCCCATACAGCTTACGGCTGAACAGGAAGGAAAGAAGAACGGAAAGCACAAGCGCCAGCAGAGACAGGAACGTCCCCCAATATTGCACGTTTTTCATGCTTGCGCGAATGTCCGAAACCGGCACCAAGGCGACCATGTGCAAGTTTTTAAACACAAAACGGGTGTTCATTTGAATCGCAAGCATGTCCTTCCCTTCCACCTTTGTTCTCAGGACGGACGTGCCGGATGCTTGAAATTGGTTAACGAAATTGAAAAATTGCCCCTTTGGCTCGTTCATGTCCGTTGAAGCGATCAGCTGCTGATTGTCGTCGACGATAAACAGCCTGCTGTTCGGAGTCAACTTGGAACTATTCAGCGACTGGATGATCGGGTCGACTTTCAAATTGATGACGTACAGATCGTTCGACCGGTATTCGGCAATAGACGTTTGTACGATCGGAAGGATATACGCGCCGTTGCGGGATACCGACCGTGAAGGCGTGAGAATCTGAAACGGCTGGCTCTGCCGCCCATAATTTTTCCAAAACGATTCGGGGTATTGCTCGAGCGCGCTGCTCCTGCCGAAAAAATCTTTGGCAGAAATGGTTCCATGATCGCTGATAATGAGATCGTCCTGCTTTTTGTAAATGAACACGCTGTCCACATAATCGCTCATGAGGCGGATCCGGTTCAGGGAACGAATCGTTTGGGAAACAACGGCGTATTTGCTGGGGCTGTCCACATCGAAGCTGGAGGAAAACAGCTGCATAGCCTCCCCATCGAGCGAAAGAAGATAATTGGAATTGTAAATTCCCGTAAACACATTATTCAGGCCGGCTGCTATATTGGAAAGGGATTTGTTGTAATTATGCTCCAGTTCGGTTTCAAAATACCACAAATTGACCCGGTACGTGATGAAGTTGATGAATTGAATCAACAGCGAAACGACAAGGAAAAAAAAGAAAAACCGGTACAGCAAGCTGCGGAAGGCGCCCCTCATCCATAAACCAGTAGTCTTCAGCATCTTGAAATCCCTACCCCCTGAAGATAAGTTAGGTTCATTATGGTTCGTCAAAGCCCCCCTGTCAATGAAAGATGTGACAATAAATGACGTAAAAAGGCTAAAAATGATACATCGTTCCGTTTTGTCCTATCGAAACGAATCGAATGAAGTCAATTTTTGTGACATGAAAACGAAAGTGTCTGTTTCGCAGCCGCATCCTTTTATCGTTTAATCGAGTTGCGGGCAATCAGCCGCGAAAGGAGATGATCGAAATATTGGATCAAACATTGGCAACGGAAAAGAAAAGTATGGGGACAATTAAACAGAAAGGAATGAGGCGTACAGGCCTGGGGGTCTATCTTAGAAAGAATTATTACTACTATATTCTTCTATTGCTTCCTATCGTCTATTTTGCCGTCTTTCGTTACGGCCCGATCATCGGAAATGTGCTTGCCTTCCGCAGGTATGTTCCCGGCGGGTCCATCTATGGTGAAAAATGGGTCGGACTCAAATACTTCAAACTGTTTCTACACGATCCCAATTTTTGGACAGCTTTCAAAAACACCTGGCTGCTCAGCTTTTATCATCTGCTGATCACGGTTCCGGTTGCGATTCTGTTTGCCCTGCTGGTCAATGAAATCAAGTCGGCCAAGCTGCGAAACGCGGTCCAGACGATCTCCTATTTTCCCAATTTCATCTCGATCGTCGTCGTCATCGGCATGATGAAGGAGCTGCTCTCGCCAACCTACGGACTCGTCAACAAGGCGCTCGGGATGATTGGCATCCATTCGATTTTCTTTATGAACGAACCCGGATGGTTCCGCACGTTGTACATCTCATCGGAAGTTTGGCAGTATACGGGTTGGAACTCGATCATTTTCTTCGCCGCGATCACGGCCATCGATCCGCAGCTGTACGAAGCCGCGGAGATGGATGGCGCAGGGCGTCTAAAGCAGATCATTCATATTACGATCCCGCAAATGATGCCTACGATCTCCATCGTGTACATCCTATCGCTCGGACAGCTGATGAACGTGGCGTTTGAAAAGGTGCTGCTCATGTACACCCCCAGCAATTCGCAGGTCAGCGACGTCGTCGAAACGTTCGTCTATCGGATGGGACTGGAAAGCAGCAATTACAGCTTTGCAACGGCGGTCGGCTTGTTCAGCGGAATATTGGGGCTGGCTATCGTCGTGATGGCGAACTACCTTTCCAAAAAGGTGACCCGCCATTCGCTGTATTAATCCGGCAGGAAAGGAGATCGCCCATGCTTTACCGAAAAACGTTTGAATATCGGTTGTTCAAAATCATCAACGTGCTGTTCATGGCTTTGGTCGTCTGCGGCGTCATGCTGCCTTTTCTTCATCTGCTCGCCGTATCGTTCAGCGATTCCGCTGCAAATACGAGCGGCAAGGTCCACTTTGTCCCGATCGGATGGAATCTGGAGGCCTACAAGCTCATTTTCCGGCATCCGAGCATCCTGAACGGCTTCTGGAACGCGATTGTGCAGACTACGGTCGGAACGCTCATCAGCCTGTTTATGATGACCATCTGCGCGTACCCGCTGTCCAAGCAGATTAAGGGGCGCAAAGTGTTCATCTGGCTGATCATGGTGACCATGTTTTTCAACGGAGGCCTCATCCCGACTTATATGCTGGTGAAAGGGCTTGGACTGCTCGACACGCTGTGGGCGATCGTGCTCCCTTCTTGTATCATGCCGTATTTTTTGATGATCATGATCAATTTCTTTCAAAGCTTTCCCGACAATATCGAGGAATCGGCGTTAATCGACGGTTTGAATCCGATTCAAATATTGTTTCTGATCGTCCTGCCGCTGTCGAAAGCGATCCTTGCCGCCATGAGTCTGTTTCTGGTCGTCATGTTCTGGAATAACTGGTTCAATTCTTTGATTTATTTAAACACTCCCGAAAAGTATCCGATCATGCTGATCGTCCGGAACATTCTGGAGGGCGCCAATATGGTGAACTCGCCTTTGCAGGGCGGGGCGATGAAAAATCTGTCCACGGCTTCGCTGCAAGCCGCAGCCATCATGGCGACAACGCTGCCGATTTTTTGCACCATTCCATTTGTTCAGAAGCATTTTGCCAAGGGCGTTCTGCTCGGAGCGGTTAAAGGATAATCCAATGCTTATGCTTACGAAGTGGTTTTGCCTCCGGCAAAACCTAGCCTATGCTTACGAAGTGGTTTTGCCTCCGGCAAAACCTTAAAGAGGAGAGATGTTTATGAAAACGACGGTTAGCAAATGGATGAAGGTTACAGCGCTCTCGCTGCTGGTGGCGGTTCCGCTTACCGCTTGCTCCGGTGGAACCAATAAATCGGGAAGCACTTCGGAAAGCGCGAATGGGGCCAAGGAGGGGGACGGTCCGGTCACGCTGACGATGCTTTATTCCGAAGGAGGGTCTCCGTTCAACAAGGAATGGCCCATTTACAAAGAATTGCAGGCAAGAACGAATGTGAAGCTGGACCTGCAGATCGTGCCGGAATCGGATTATCAAAGCAAAGCGAAAATCGTGCTCAGCTCGGATAAAGTTCCCGATATGGTCACCAACGTGAACCAGTCCAACGTATTGGAGCTCGGGGATACCGGCGTGCTGCTGCCGATCAGCGACTATATGGACAAGCTGCCAAACCTGAAGAAAAAGATCGAGGAATACAAAATCGAAGCGGAACTCGAAAATTGGAAGTCTTCGGACGGCAAGCTGTATGTGCTTCCTTTTATGAGAGAAATGGCGGACTATAACCGTTCCCCGATTATCCGGGCGGATCTGCTCCAGAAATACGGTCTCAAAGCGCCGACGAACACGGACGAACTGTACACCGTTCTTAAGAAAATGAAGGAAATGGACCCGGGCAGCTATCCGTTCACCGGTACAAGCGCGGAAGATTTGCGGAACATGTGGGGTGCCGCTTGGGGCATCGAACCGAACTATAAAGGCTTTATTTTCAAGCCGGAAACAGGCAAATACGAATACGTCTACACCAGCGAAAACTACAAGGAATATTTGACGTATTTGAACCGCTTGATCAAGGAAGGGCTGGCGGATCCGGAATTGTTCACGTCCAATGTCGATCAGCTTCATCAAAAGATTTCGACGGGCAAAAGCATGTTCTACTTCTTCTGGAACGGTCAGGAAATCAGTCAAATCAACATTCTCGGCAAGCAAAATAGCGGTCCGGAATTCAAGATGGCGATGCTGCCGCCGATCGCCGGTCCTGCCGGAGAGAAAGCTCTTTCGGGCAGCCGGATCAGTCACGGCACCGTCATTCCGGTCAGCGCCGCCAAGAAGCCGTATTTCGACCAGCTGCTGAAATTCGTCGATTACCTGTACAGCGATGAAGGAAATGATCTGCTCACGTGGGGCATCAAAGATGATACGTACGTCGAGAAAGACGGCCAGAAGGAATTTACGGATAAACTGAAAAACTCGGAAAACCTGAACAAAGCGCTGTGGGATATCGGCTCGGCTAACAGCTCGTTCACCCATCTGTGGCCGTTCAAATGGTTTGCAACCATCCTCGGCAACAAGGATTACGAAATGTATTCGCTCGAAGGCAACGAGAAGAACTGGTTCACTCCGGTTGCGAAAGTGCCAAAGCTCAGCTCGGATCAGCGGGAAGAGGAAAATCTTGTGATTGCCGGCATCAACGACTACTATGCCAAAATGCAGGAACAGTTCGTGTACGGCAAAGCCTCGATCGACCAGCAGTGGGACAGCTACGTCAAAGAAATCAATGCGAAGGGCGTAGACAAGCTGCTGAAAATTTACGACGAGTCCGAGAAATAATCCGACTGGGTGGAACGGGGCCGTCCTTTATTCCGGCCCCGGCCTATCGTTCGGAAAAGGATCCGAACCTGGATATGAAATGAGGCAAACCGCCTCTCAAATTCCCTGCATATTCATTTAACAAACCTAAGCAGCGGCGGAACGGTGGGCTGCTGCAATTTTATCTGGAGTTCATACCCTAATTTTGATTATAGAGGTGCTATGAGAGATGAGCGAAAGTAACAAATCGGGCATTTTTACGACGATTACGAATACGGGCATCAACGGCTCCCTTATGCCCGCAAACGAGACGGGCAGGAGGATCGCGATTCTGAAAGCCGCCCTTGCCGGCCAAGGCATTGCCGCTCTGGTCGCGTATGCGAACGGCGCCGGGGAAAGCGGCGGCACCGTAAGGTACTTGACCGGCTGGATGCCGCCGAACTCGGAAGCGGTTCTCGTTGTGCCGGCCGAAGGCTCGCCCATCCTCATTTCCAGCGACAAGAACAGAGCCCGGGCTTTCCACATGCGCTTCGGCAATGACGGGCAGGTTGTGAAGACGACCGATTTGACCAGGGCGCTCAAGGAAGTGCTCGCAGCATTGATACCTCCTGGCAGCGTCATCGCGCAAGCGGGAGAATTCGACTTCACAGTGGCTAGAGCCGCCCAGTTTCGTTCCGTGCTGGAGCCCTACGAGATCGCAAACGGCAACGAGATCGTCAACAAGCAGCGCCTGCAGCGCACAACGTTCGAGGCCGACAAGCACCGGAAAGCGACGGAGGTTGCGGACAAGCTCGTCGCTCACGCAATGAATATCGCATCGGTTAAAGGCGTGACCGGAGCGGACATTATGGCGGAAGTGGAATTCCTCGGGCGCCGGCTCGGCGCGGATACGGCCGGGTGCTGGCTGGCGATCGGCGAACGTCCGGCCGAAACGTATTTCGAGCTGTTCGAGCTGACGGAACCGCTCGGCCCGGATTCCCGTCTGCAGATCGGAGCGACGGTCTGTCTCGACGGCTACTTTTCGCAAGTGCTGCGGATAGGCATGTTTAAAGAGCCTTCGGCCCGGCTCAAAGAAACCGCGGACGCGATTATTGCAATGCAGGACGCCGCGCTCGCCAAGATGGTTCCGGGAACTCCGGTTCACGAGGTTAGCGACGTGCTGGAATCGATGATCGATGCCTGCTGCCCTTACACGCGCGCGGCAGACCCGTTCCGCTTCCAGGCATGCCATGCGATGAGCTGCAGCTACGTCGATCCCGGAATTGCGCCGTTTCTGTTCGCGGATCGCGACAAATCGCAGGACTCGGAATCCCCGCTCTTGATGGAGAACCAGGTCTATGAAGTGCATCCGAATTTCACCCTGCCCGACCTGGGCCATGTTGTGGCGGGCGATGTCGCGCTCGTCGGCAAGGGCGGCGCGGAGTGGATCTCGAAGTTCCCGCGCGGAATATACCGGCTCGCCTGAGAAGCGCTAAATGGCTCAAGCTTTACAACGAGTCCCCAAACGAAATGCAGGGAGAATCAACCCTATTCCGGTTGGCCTGAATACCGTTAAAAGAGAAAGGCAGGTTGTATCGATGCGTATTGGAATTGACGGCAGGAAAATACCGGAGGCGAAGTTAAGAGGGCCCGTGGGCACGCTCGAGCATGCCAAGAGCCTTGGCATGGAAGGCGTGTTCTTCCGCACCATTCTCGATGTAAGCCCGGGTCTAGACCGGGGGGTGATCCGTGAAGTAAGGCAGCACGCCGACGAGCTCGGGCTCTACCTTGAAGCCGGGCTCGGCAAAGTAAATCCGTATGCCCTGCCCGAGACGCCGGAGGTGCGGGCGGCTGGCGGCGGAGATACGCTGCTTGGATTCCGGCGGATGATGGAAGCCTGCGCGGAGTTCGGCATAAACGAGCTGTGGATTTCCACCGCAGGCGCTAAGCCGTTCCGGGGGCGGTTCGCCACCGACCGCTTCCGGACGGATGTTACGTGGGAAGACCAGTTGGAGGCTACGCGCCGCTTCATGCTGCAGCTGAAGCCGATAGCGCTGGAGCTAGGCATTCATCTGAACCTGGAAACCCACGAGGAGATTACAACGTTCGAAATCCTCCGCCTCATCGAGGCGGTCGGCGACGATGTCGTCGGCGTCGTCTTCGATACCGCTAACGTCCTCATCCGCGGCGAGCATCCGATCATGGCCGCGAAACGGATCGCTCCGTATGTGCGCCAGACGCACCTGAAGGACGCTTACGCCGAGCTCACAGACGGTGGCGTTTACCAGAAGGCGGTCATGTGCGGGGCCGGTCTTATCGATTTCCCGGCGGTACTTGCCGAACTGAACAAATTCAATCCCGGTCTTAATCTAACGTTCGAGTGCGATTCGCCCCGCTTGGAATGGGGCATCGTTCCGGGCGAGCCTCACTTTATCGAGCTCTACAACCCGCTTTGGATCGAGAAGCATCCCGATCTAACGCGCGAAGAGTTTGCCGCTTATTTTGAACTCGTGCGCGGCTACACGGAGCGCATCCGCGCCGGAGAAGTCAAGACGTGGCAGCAGTATAACGCGGAGCCGTTCGAGTACGCCGAATCGATTCAGTGGATTGAATCGTCGCGCCGGCACATCGACCGGATTTGCCGGGAGCTCGGCATCGCGCGGGAAGACAAAGCCTATGTCTGATGGGCTGATGAAGCGGGCTGGAATTTTTGCTAAGGATCTGTACGGTCCGACATTTGACGTGCGGGATGCGGTTCAGGCGATGGGCCGCCAAGGGTTCGCCGGGGCCTTTATCGGGACCCCTTTCATCGCCAGCCCGACACTCGACAAGCAGGAGCTGGAGGACGTGCGGCAGGCCGCCGATGAGTCGGGCGTCTCGCTCGGCCTCTCGCTCGGCATGCTGAACCCTTATCAGCCCGCGCGCTCGACCGAAGCGCTGGCCGCCGGCAGCGGCGACCTTGCGACCGGGCTGCTCAAGCTCGCGGAGGCCGCCCTTCTGCTCGGACAGCCGGATGTGATGCTCGTTGTCGGCACGGAAGACGACCGCTTCAATCGTTCCATCGCCTGGTCCGATCAATTGGCGGCCGTCCTTTCCTTCCTGAAGCGGCTCGAGCCCGCTCTTGGCTCGCTTGGCTCGCGGGTGCTCATCAAGACACATCAGGAAATGACGTCTTGGGAAGTCCGCCGGCTGCTCGAAGAGCTCGACCCCGGCCATTTCGGCGCCGCTTTCGATCCCGTGAACCTCATCGTGCGCATGGAAGATCCACTCGCAGCAGCAGACCGGCTCGCGGGGCTCATCGGACAGGTCCACGTGGACGACGCGCGCCTTCTGTGGAGCGGACGCGGCTACTCCCGGTCGCTCTGCCCGGTCGGTCAAGGGTGCATCGACTGGCCGGCGCTAATCGCCCGCATCGGCGCTACCGACCCGAACGCCTTTTATTGGGGAGAAATGCACCGGGCCGAGCTTGTTATGCCGTTCCTGAACGAAGGCTGGTTCGACGCGCATCCGGATATTGAAACGGCGGAAGTGGCGCAGTGGGCCTCGAAAGGAATGCCGCTGTCCCCGCCCCCGCCTTCTCTTGTCGGAGATGTCGATGAACGGGTGCGCGCGGTTACCGCATTCCTGACGCAGCCATGACGACGGGATACGCCCTTAACGCGCTCTTCCTTAGACGGCAATGACGGCGAAATGCGCGTCATTAACGCGATGCGCGTTTCTCCCGGCGCGTTCGGCGCTGTATGACCGATCGATCAGATGCGGCACGAAGCATAGATAACAGGCTTTTTCAGCCGGAAAGGAGAAACCGCGATGGAACTTAGGCAACCGATTCGGGTAATTGTCATCGCCGCCCATCCGGACGAAGCGGATATGTACGCCGGCGGCACGGCCGCTTTATTTGCGGAGGCAGGACATAAAGTCAAGTTTCTTTCGTTAACGAACGGCGATTGCGGCCATTACGAACTGCGCGGGGAAGAGCTTGCGCAGCGGCGTAAACAAGAGGCCCTGGCGGCCGCAAAGTGTCTGGGCATCGAGGAATATGAAGTAATGGATACGCCGGACGGAACAATCGAGCCGACATTGCCGTTCCGCAACGAAGTGATCCGGCAAATCCGCAGGTGGAAAGCGGACCTTGTGATTTCCTTCCACCCGGAAGGCGGGATCAGCCCCGATAACCGCTATACGGGCAAAATCGTCAGCGACGCGGTTCCGTTTACGACGGTTTCCAACTATTTGCCGGATGAACCGGGCTTGACCACCAGACCGCTCGTTCTGCTTATGCCCGACACGACGATGATCCACGACTACAGGCCGGATATCGTCATCGATGTCGGCCGTACGATCGAGAAGAAACTGCTTGCCTGCGACGCGCATGCCACCCAATTTTACGAATCCCCCGCATGGCACAGCGGCACTTTGGACCGGCTTCCTGCCTTGTGGGAAGACAAGAAAAAGCATTTATTGGAAGGCTGGTCGGAGACGTTCTACGTTTCCCTGAAAATGATGCCGGCGCTGGAACGATGGTATGGAGCCAGGCGCGCAGCCGAGGTCCGGTATGCCGAGCCGTTTGAGATCGCCCGGTACAGCCGCTCCGCAAGCTTGGAAGAATGGAAAGCTTATCTGCCGATGCTGGCGGACGAAGCTGATTTGAAGCAATAAAGCAAACGGACCATTAACAAAAAGAGTCCGATATCAAAAAGAGATCGCTCTATCGGTCAACGCGGGGCTCATGCGCCCCATTGCCGATGGCGGTCTCTTTCTTTTTACCGATTCAATGTTCGCAGCGTGCGATCGATCAGCCTTTTCAAATCCTTGAACTTTTCCGGCATATCCTCGTCCGGACCGATCATCTGCAGCAGGTTGATCAAATCCCGCATTTTTCCCATACGCGCCCAATCGTCCGGCAGCTTCCATTCCGCGCTTTCGTTGTACGCGCGGATCAGGATATCCTGCTGCTGCCTTGTGAATTGGCCGTCATAGCGGAACCACTGCCCGATGTCGGCGATTGGGTGTCCGGCATGCGCAAACTCCCAGTCCAGCACGCTGCTGGCTTTCCCTTCGTGGACGAGAAGATTGGTCGGACGGAAGTCCCCGTGAATGAGCGTAAATCGTTGATCGATCTCCCGCAGCATGTCGCTGTTTGCTCGAACGGCCTTCTCGACCTCGGCCGAAATGTGTTCGCCCAGCCTTGCCCGCGAGTTGTCCGATAGAAAAAAGCCGTACCATGTCGAAAGCGGCGGCAGTTCCTCGACAACCTCCAGTTTCTCATCCAAAAAACCTTGCCTGTCGTACCTTTTGCGATGAATGGCAGCCAGTATGCGTCCGATCTCATCCATCAGCTTCGCATCCGGCACAAAACCGTCCATCATCGATTCCAGCAGCGATTTGCCCTCGGCATATCCGTAAATGGCGTACGTACGGTTTTCAATCCATTCATCCTTGCTTAACCAATACAGCTGCTGCATGGGCACCGTTTCGCGCAGTGCGGCGCGCAGGCCCGTCTCTTTGCGCCAGCTTTCGTCTCCCGGCGGGAAAATGCGAAGCAGAAACGTCCGTCCGGGAAAAGAGGTGTCGATGCGATAATTTGTATTTCGCTTTCCCTCAGTCAGCGGAACCATTCGTTCGATCTTCAGCTTCGGGTCCAGCTGCCGCAGCAGATGCGCAGCCGTCGCTTCGGCGACCGGAAATAACGGAATGGAACGTTCCCATTTATGGTCCACCGCGTTCACTCCTTTACCAAATACTGCCGTTCTGCCGCACAATGATTCATATGTACGCTCCAGCCGGCGGTAGCGGCCTCACTTGGGCGCTTTCCGGGTAATCTTATTTTTCACCGCGATGCTTTGGTTCGGCTATTGAGGCGGCCGCGGCCGCTTGGACTCCCTCTTTCCGAAAGAAAGACATGAGCGTCACATCCGCGAAATAACGGACCTTCACGAGCGATCCGTTGAGCAGAAACAGCAGGGCCGCGCTCAAAATGATGCCTTTCATCGAGACGATCCCGCTAAAGAAGCCGCCGAACAACGGTCCCGTCAAGTTTCCGAGAAACAGGGCGCTGTGATAGTATCCGAACGTCAAGCTTTCCGCGCCTTTCGGGGCGTGCTTTCGGATCGTGCTGTTCACCGCAGGCAGCAGGCCGCCGACACACATCCCCGTACCGAACCGAAACAGCAGAAAGGACCAGATGGACGGAATAAGCGCCTGCGCGCCGTAACAGATGAAGGAGCCGAGCAGACAGACGAGCAAAATTCGTTCCGAGCCCCAGCGGTCCGACAATTTTCCTAAGATCGGGGAAAAAATCATGACGGAAACGCCGGAAATAGAAACGGCCAGTCCGGCCATAACCGCCAAATGGTCGGGGTCGTGCCACATCGAGGCCACATAAGTCGATAAGAACGGCGACGTGCTCATCATCGAAAACTGAATGAGAAATCCGGTGACGAACATCGCGGCGACCGGCGCAATATGTAAGATGCCTTGTGAAAAAACGGGTTCTCTTCCCGCCTGAAGCTGTCGCCGCACTTCCGCCAGCACTCCCCCGATCAAGGGGCCGAAAATATTGCCGGCAAAAGCGCCCGACTGAACGCCGCCAAGCGCGTAGCCGATTTTCTCCTTGGGCGTGTTCATCGTCATAAAAGGTGCGGAAGCCGGTATAAATCCCGCGAATATGCCAAGAAGGAAGCGCATCAGCACCAGATGCCAAGCGGAAGCGCTCCACGCCATCAAGCCCGTAACAACCGCGGTTTCCATGCTTATGCCGCCTTACCGCTCATTGACGCCTTGCCGTCAGACGCCCCTTTTACTATTTTAGTTCGATCGTTCATATCCGGCTTCCTCCACTACGTGAACTGTAACCTACAGTATATCGTTTGGAGCGCGCTCTAAAGCAAGCCTTTTTCGGAAAAAATAAGCAGGCATCTCGTTTCCATCACCAGGTGCGAATAGAGATTGTGCGGTTTCAGGGGTATAATTGAAGCGGTGAACGAGCCACAGATATCCGGTTAATGGCCTGCAAGTTTCCGCAACCCGACTCAGCCTCTTTGGCGGGCAAAAATAAAAAAGCGAAAAGCCGATTGACGGCCTTTCGCGATTAACTTCGGAGGTTATCATGATTGTTCATAAAGGAGAAACGCTGTTCCGCCAGGGTGATACGGGGCCGCTCTACCGCCTGAAGAGCGGTTTGCTCAAAATCATTCGCCTCCATCCTGACGGAACGCCGTTTCTCGTTAATATTATCGTGCCGGACGAAATTATTCCGCACCATTCTCTCATCAGCCCGAACCCGTATTTCGGGACGGCGGTGGCGCTCGTGAGAAGCGAGGTCGACATCCTGCCCGTTCCCGAATGGTACCGGGAGCTGGACCGCGATCCGGCGAAATGCCGCCAAATCGCCCTGCTGCTGCAGGATAAGCTGCGCATGATGCAGCAGCGGATCGATCAGCTGACCGAAGCCGCCCCTGCCGACAAACTGCGCAAGCTGCAAGCTTGGTTCCAATCCTATATTTCCCCGGAGACTCTAACGAATTTACTGACGCAGGACGAAATCGGCCAGTTGATCGGTCTTCGCCGCGAAACGGTCAACCGGCTCCTGCGGGCGCAGGCGCGTTCAGACCGCTGACCGCGCCTGCATAGCGCTGCGCCAACCGGTTCTCTTGCTCGCCGTTATTCCGCAGCCTGTTCCAATTGCGCCGCCGGACCGAAAAACTCGTAATGAAGATCCGCGTCCGCTGCTCCCCATGTCTTCAGCATCCGGTTTACAGCCTTCATAAATGGAACCGGTCCGCAGAAGTAGAAGCTCGCGTCGGCAGCCGGAATTGCGCTTTGCAGCCAAGGCAGATCGATGTACCCTTCCCGGTCGTAATCGCCGCGCTCCCGATCCGCGCCGTCCGGGCGAGTATAACACCAATGGACGGACAGCTGCGGATTTGCGCGTGCCAGCTCCTCCACTTCTCTCCTCAATGCATGAACCTTGCCATTCTGCGCTGCGTGGATAAACGTCACCTGGCGGTCCGGATCGGTCTGGGCCAGCGTATGCAGCATGCTGACCATCGGCGTCAATCCGACCCCTCCGCCGATGAGCACGACCGGCCGCTTATCTTCCCGGTCCAGAGTAAACGAACCGGCAGGCGCCGACAGCCGCAAAATTCCGCCTTCTTGGACCTGTTCGTGCAAATAAAGCGATACCTTTCCCGCCGGCCGGCCATCTGCTGCATCTTCTCTTTTTACCGAAATCCGGTAATACGGAAGCCCCGAAGCTGCTGAAAGGCTGTACTGGCGGATATGAGTATTGGACTCGCCCGGAATATCCACTTGCACGCTGACGTACTGTCCCGGCTCAAAGGCGGCAAGCGCCCGGCCGTCTTCCGGCACCAGGTAAAACGACGTAATCACGTCGCTTTCCTTGACCTTCCGTTCCACCCGAAAAGCTCGAAAGTCCGCCCAGCCGCCCTCTTGCTGTTCGCTTTGCACGTACATTTCAGCTTCGATGCCGATGAAAGCGTCCGCGATGACGCCGTACGCATCCGCCCAAGCCTGCAAAATCTCCTCGGTCGCCGCATCGCCGAGAACGTCCTTGATGGCGGCAAGCAGATGCTGCCCGACGATCGGGTAATGCTCGGCTTTCACGCCCAGACTCCGGTGCTTGTGCGCAATCTGCTTGACGGCCGGAAGGATTGCTTCCAGCTTGTCGATATTTACCGCTGCGGCATACACCGCGTTCGCAAGCGCCGTCTGCTGTCTTCCCTGCTTTTGATTGGCGTGGTTGAAGATATTCAGCAGCTCGGGATGACTGGAAAACATCATTTGATAGAACCGTTTTGTAATTGCCGTCCCGTGCACCTCAAGCACCGGTACGGTGGATTTAATGATCTGTATCGTTGTTTCATTTAACATCCTAATCGCCTCGCTTTCGTTGGCTTCTTCGTATGAACCCAGTATAAAAGAGGCGAAGCGATCGGACGTGTGATTGAAATCACAAGAAAAAACAACGATTTGTGACGCGAACGAAATCCGCTATAAGCCACAAGCTCCGTTCATCAAACGAGCGGCTTGGAATAGGACTCGTAGCTCTTCCATACCCGGTAATTCAGCTTTCCATAGAACGAAACGAGCGTCGTCCAGTCGATGACGATGCTGCGGATCCCCCGCTGGCGCAAAAAGTGAATGCCAGCCTGCACGACCGCCAGCCCGTACCCGGATCCGCGAAAGGCGGAATCGATGCCGAGCGGGCCGATGCCTCCGAGACCGTCTGCAAACAACGGCGCCCAATAAACGTTTTGCGCGATAAACGGAGAATGGGCATCGTTGATCCGGCAGAAGCCGATGATTTGCCCCTCTTTAACCGCAACGACAAACTCGCGTCCTTTGCCGCCGCGCTCAAAATATTGCACCGCTTCATACTCCCACCGCCCGGGAAAGCAGCGGCGCAAAAACGCCAGCAGCGCCCCGCTCTCGCCTTCCCGCAGCAGCCGGAATTCGGCATCCGCGAAAGCGGGCAGGTCCTCCCGCAAGTCGGGCCCGTACGTGTTCAGAAGATCGCTTTCGGTCCGCCGGTCGTTCCGGTATCCTTTTGCCTCGAACCATTCCCGGGTTACCGGGTATTCCTTCGGAATACCGGGGAAATAGTGCCATGGATCGCGGCCAAGCAAAATTTTCGTGACGCCATATTTGATGAGCGCCTGTTCGGCGCCGCGAAGCAGCTCGCTGCCGATTCCCCGGCCGCGGTAAGCGGAATCGACAAGCAGCACCTGAATCCATCCGGCTCCCGCCGGGGCGGGAGGTGCTGCTTTTTCCTGCCAAGCTTTCGCAACGATGAAGCCGACGACGCGATCGGTCGATTCATCGATTGCAAGCCGGGAGCCCATCTGCAGCACGTTGACGTCCCGGATGCTGTTTTGCAGCAGCAGCTCTTCCCGCATCGGAAAATGGCCGCCCAGCTCCTTGTTCCATAACTCGCAAATTTCGCGCAGACGGCCGCTCGACCAATTCTCGTATTTCATCGGAGCATCCCCTTCCTCAGGCTCTCGTTACTTTCGCGTCGTCCACAAGGCGGCAGCAAAATCGCGTCCACCGCCGGGAACACGGCCGAGGTTCCTTTTTCCCGACCAGGCAGCGGCTGCTATATCATAACGGAAAGGAAAAGTTACCTGCTGCCGCGGATCGCTCTTCTTGTCCGGTTGAGCAGCTCTACCGATTTCCCGTAATCTTTGCTGGCTACTGCCAAATAAAGAATATCGATTACGTTGAGCTGCGTAATCCGCGACGCAATCGCGCCGCTGCGAATATCGCTGTCCGTTGATGAAATGCGCAGCGGAACATCGGCAACCGCCGACAGGCTCGTATTCCCGAATTTCGAGATGCATATGGTCGGAACTCCGCTGCTGCGGGCATGTTTCATCGCGGTGATCACTTCCCGGGTTTCTCCGGAATACGAGATACCAACCGCAACGTCATTTTTCGTTATCGTGACGGAAGTCGTAATTTGCAGGCTGGAATCGGCGAAAGCGACCGCTGTTTTGTTAATCCGCAAAAATTTCTGCTGGGCGTCCTGGGCGATCAGGTTGGAAGCGCCCACCCCGAAAAAGAAAATGCGCTCGGCCCTGGAGAGCAGCTCGACTGCCCGGGCAACCAAGTGAGGCTCCAAAATTTTAACGGTATCGCGAATCGACTGGATGTTGTTGCTGGAAACATTTTGAATGATCGTCTCAAGCGAGTCGCTCGGGCGGATATCCTGATATCCCTGCTCCTCGACCTTTTGCAAATCGCCGATCACCCGGATTTTTAAATCCTGATAGCTTTTCATTTCGAGCGACTTGCACAGCCGGATAATCGCGGATTGACTTGCCCCGCTTAAATCGGCGAGTTGAGCGATGGACTGGTCGAAGATCCGCTCCGGATACTTCAAAATATACCGGGCAACCTTCTGTTCAGACGGATTTAATTGATCAAAAACTTCCTTAAGCTTCACGAGTCCGCCGTTCATACCCCGTTCACCTCGCTTGCCGCATTCGTTTTATTGCCAATCCGGTCTTTCGCGGCGAAAATGGTCGTCACAACTAATGGTACTTATTATATCATTTTTTTGAAATAAAATATCTAATTATATATTTTTATTTGATAATAAATTTCATTTTGAAATTTATTATCGCAATTCTTCGATCGCTTACAGAACGCAAATAGAACCGTCAAAGCTGACGGTTCTACGGTACTGCAGGTTTGAAGCAAATAATCTACTCGAGCCACTTTTTGTACAGCGCGTCGAACTTGCCCTGCAGCTTCATTTCATCGATCCACATTTCAAGATAGCTGGCATAGATAAAATCGCCGCGTGGAATCATGTATCCTTTTTCGCTTTTCGTAAACGGTTTTTCCGTCAAAGCGGCGAACAAGCGGGAATCGGCCTTGGCATAGGTCATTGCCTCCACCGTATCGGTAATCATCACGTCATACGTGCCGTCTGCCACCAGGTGCGGGATGTCCAGATTGTTTTGGACAACGGTCACGTTGGCATTTTTCAAATATTGGCGTACGAACACTTCATTGGTTCCGCCCGGATTGACGCCGATCCGTACAGTCGGCTTGTTGATATCTTCAAGGCTCGTATATTTATCTTTGTCTTCGGCGCGGATCAGAGGCGCTTTGCCGAATTGAATATAGCCTTCTGCAACGTACGCTTTTTTCTGCCGGTCCGTATTGCGGGTAACGCCGCCTACGGCGATATCGAATTTGTTGGCAAGCAGGTCGTTCATCATCGTCGGCCAGCTCGTTTGCACAAAACGGACTTCCACGCCCAGACTTTGCGCAAATTGTTTCATGGCATCGACATCGTAGCCTTCGTATTCATTCGTTGCCGGATTCAAATATGTAAACGGCTTGTAGTCCCCTGTCATTCCGACCCGGATATATCCTCTGTCGATAATTTGATCGAGCTGGGAATCATATTTTTTCAGCGCCGGACCATCCGGCTTAACCTTCGCTTCCGCATAAACGCTAGGTACTGTAAGCGTTTCTTTTACAACAAATCCGGTTCCGAGCAGCGAGACGCCAACCACGCCTGCTATCAATACTTTTTTCCAATTTTTCATCTCGTTTTCTCTCCTCCTGATTGTTCTTTTTTCTTGCGCAGTTTAAAGCCGATTTCCGTCTAACCGCAGCTTATCGCTTACAGGCATCCCCCCTTAAAATGACTGCGCCGCCCCGCTAAAGTTTGAACTTGGAAAGCTCTTTGCGGAGTTCAGCGACCACCGTTTCCAACTGGCGGACCGACCCGGAAATGTCTTGTATCGAGACGATTTGGTCTTCGGCGGCTTCGGCGACCTGCTGGGCATCGGCTGAAGTAAGATTTGCGATCGAGTTCATTTCCTCGACAGAAGAGGTGATCTGCTGCGACCCGGCAGACATTTCCTCAGATGCCGCGGACACTTCGAGAATATGATCGGCTACGTCGCGGGAAGCTTTCAGGATGTTGGCGAATTTTTCCCGAACGTCCTCGATCAGCGTAATGCCCAGCTGCACTTCACTGTGGCTGCTGCTCATCAACTGGACGGCATGAAGCGTATCTTCGCGTATTTCGCTCAACAGCTTGGCAATCTGCACGGTCGACTCATCCGATTGGCCGGCGAGCTTCTTCACCTCTTCCGCTACGACGGCAAAGCCGCGTCCATGTTCGCCCGCTCTCGCCGCTTCAATGGAGGCATTCAGCGACAGCAGCTTGATTTGACCCGTAATTTCGGTCATCAGATTCAAAATCGTAGCGATTTGCTGCGAGCGCCCGTCTAACCGTTCGACGGCCTCTCCCATTTTCGCCGCGCCTTCACCGATACCTACGATTTGCTTCACCGCCTGCTCAACGGCGGCGCTTCCGGTTTCCGCATGGTTTGCAGCTAACTGGGCGGCTTCGGATACAATCGATGATGTTTCGGCAATTCTCTCCACCCCGCTTGCCATATCATTCATCGATATCGAGATTTCCTGGGAGCTGGATGCATGCATCGTTGCACCCTCGGCAATTTGCTTAATAGACGAGCCGATCCGGTTCACACTGTTCATCGCGCTGTCGACGCCCGCCGATAAGGCTCCCGTCACCTTCAGCACTTGACCCGATGACTCCGTTACTCCCTCAACCAAATGTTTCAAATGGGACACGGTTTGATTGAAATCATTTGTAAGCACAGCCATTTCATCTTTTCCCTGCACGCTGATCGTTTTGGTCAAGTCGCCCTCGGCTACATCTTTGACGGCGCGATTAAGATTCTGGATCGGACGGCTGAGCCGCACGGTAAATCCATAAGCAATCCCGATGGCAGCCAACAATGCAATGACGGAAATCAGGATTAAGTTCACCGTCAGTTTGCCGATCGGGGCATGCAGTTCTTTGGTTGGAGCCAGAACAAAGACGCCCCAATTCAATGACGTCGGCGCGTACGCTGCGGTGTATTTGTCGCTGTCTAATTCGAATTCCAGCACCCCTGTCTTCCCCCGCTGAACTTGTTCGTATGCGCTTGTCACTTCGGGTATGTTCATATTCTGAACCGTTCCTTTTAACACGAGCTCGGGATCGGGATGCCAAATATATTTTCCCGACTTGCTGAGCAGAACAGCAACTCCCGAAGCGCCGAACTTTCGGGTCGAGACGCTCTTCTGGACACTATTGATCGGGAGGGTCGTTCCCATATAGCCGTATTGTTTGCCGTCCCTCATCAGCGGAACAATAATGGTGACAATGTTATTGCCTGTCCGTTTGGATACGACCGGTTCGGAAACGACGACCTTGCCTTCGCCTTTGCCCGCTTCCTGGAAATGCGCCCGGTCCGATACGTCCGTCACTTCACCCAAGTAGTTAACGACGTTTTTTCCGGTCAGATCATAAGAAAAGTAAAACGTTTCAAACTCCGGATTTAGCTGTTGGGCCTTTTTTATCAGTGCGATGTCCTGCTGCTTGTTGTTGTCCGCCGAAATCAGCTTTCCAATCGACTCCACAGTGGCGATCCTCGAATCGATAAACTGGTTGATCTCCAGCGCCAGATTCGTTGCGCTAAGCTGCGACTCGACATCCAAGCTGTCCTGCAGCAGCCGGGATGCGCTGGTATAACTTGCAATAAAGACGGAAGCGAGGCTGGCGAGCAAGAGCAGCGACATCATGAAAATCATTTTTTGCTTAAGGCTCTTTAACATGAGTTGAAATCCTCCCTAACCAAGTGACCATCGTTTCAATGGTTCTTTTTTCCTATCATTACTAGTTCAAAGTTCCGACTTTATTTGTTATCGGACACGTTTCCGTAATTCTAAAGGTTTATTTTGGAATTCATAGGAGTGAAAAAGGAGTTCGCTGCGCGGCGGGGTTGATCTTGCGGCACACCAAAAAAGCCTGATCGGCGTATCCTAACGCTGATCAGGCTTCGTTTATATAAATTAAGATCATCTTCTCCCAGATGATTCAGATGGAAGAGAAACGTTATACCGCTTGGCCTGCCGCTTCCCGAATGAGCGCGTTGACGCGCGCTCTTCGCCGAAGCAGCCATGACAGATCGGCAGGCGCCTCGGTAAAGGTCAGCGGAGCAAGCAGCTCTTCCTCCACCAGCGCGAGCGTCCGCTCGCGGCCGATAAGACGCTCCAGCAGCTGCAGCGCCCGCAAGTCTTGGAGCGCTTCGCGGAATACGCTTAGCCGCACGGATTCGACCGGATACCCGTCTTCGCCCGGGTACACGAGGAACGAATCGCCGGACGGGAACGCGCCACCGGCGTCGGTGACCCGGTACGGGTCAATCTGCTTCAGCGAATGCTGCGTATACCAGAAATTGTAGCCCCAATGGAGGAAGCCTTCGATGTTGTACTTGTACAGCTGCCAGCCCATCATGCGGTTGCGGACGGACGGCATGTTGAAAAAACGGTTTGATACCTGCTTGTACTGCAGACAGCAGTAATATGTCCATAAATCCGGCACGCCGTTCTCGATAAACGTTCCGATATGATCGTTCGAAGGAACGGGCTTGCGCACAAGACCCTTTTCGTAGAACGCATAATCGGACAGCGCGTCGATGACCGGGAAGTCGGCGAGAAGATCCCGGACAAGCGCGCTCGCCTTGCCGTACGATTCCAGATGGTCCAGATGAGGCTCGTCGGAAACGTGGAAATAACAGCTGCCTTCAAGTCCATGCTCGCGGATAAACCCGGTCAGCTCCGGCAGCAGCTGGCGCAGAAATGCGGCGTACGCTTCACCGGCCGCATCCGTCTCCCAGCCGAAAATTTGCTTTGCCTCGCCATCGACGGCCGCGATAATTTTCGGCGCATGCTTCGCCCCCCACTGCGTGAACAGATGGGAAAATTCGAAATATTTCACGCCGCTGCTCCGGCACAGCTCCACCCAGCGCAGCAGTCTGGCAAATCCGAACGTATAGGTATCGCCATCCTTCTGTACGTCCACAAGCTGCACGGTCGGCCGCTCGCCGCCGACTGCTGTGTCCAGAGGAGGGGTAAACAACGGCGTCAAAATCATATTGATTCCGTGGCGCACGGCCGTCTGCACATATCTCTCAATCAAGCTCCAGTGCTCCTCGTTGAACACATCGACCTTGTAATGCGTCGCCAGGCAGTCGGTATGAAACCATTCCGTATGAATGAGCCTCTGCTCCGGCAGCGCGGCGCCGATGACCGTAAGGTCGAACGTTTCTTCCGCCAGCTGCTCGCCCGTTTCCGCTTCCATCGTCAGACGGATCGGGTAGCTGCCTTGCGGCATGTCTTCCGTCACGTCGACCGAAATCCACAAGGAGCGCCACTGGGCGGGATAAACGTTCATCGCTTCGGATACGAACGATGCCGAGCCTTCTATGGCAGTGAAGCGGAGCGGAAGCAGCGGATCCGGGTAAAGCCCGGGCGAGCTGCGCAGCACGTTATCGTCATGATCGTGATAGCACGGCAGCTCGGAAGGAACTAGCCCCACCGTCCGAACCGAAATGTTAGGCAAAATATCCGAAACAAGCCGCACCGTTACCTGTTTGAGCAAACGTGCCGAACGGTAAGCGAGTTGAAAGGAAAATACCTCTTTCCGCAGCGCCGTGCCGCTTGTACATGGTTTGTCCTCCAGCTCTCCGTCCGCAAACACTTTCGATAACGAGCTGAGCAGCACGGTTTCGAAACCCGTATTGCTGTTCTGCATTCCGCGTCCCTCCTGAAAACTTGTTTATCAATTTTTGCATAAAACCGGTTGCTAACCGGAAACATGTTGTGATAAAAAATAATGTGATATTCTATTTTAACAGGCGGTTTCCGCAAAAGATTTAGCTAAAGGAGAGTTTTTTTTGCACAATACCGGCAACCTTGCTCCGCAGCGCAACGCGGCTCCTTACCGCGATTGGTCTCCAAGCGTTCACTATGCGCAGTTCCAAACGGTTCCGACAGGCAAGCTTCGCCGAAGACGCATCTATGACTTTGAACTGCTGTATGTTTGCGACGGCGAAGCCGCGACGGTGCTCGCGGGCAAACGTTATGCCGTAGCTGCCGGGCAAATGATCTTTATTCCCGCCGGCATCCCTTATTACAACGAGATTGTATCGGCGCCGAATGCCCGCTTTCTTGGCATTCACTTCGATTTTTTCGATGAGCTTGATTTCCAGACCGATGTCGATATGATTGTGAACGAAGCAACGGCGTCGGCGCACCGGTTCGGGACGGAGGCCGTAGCCGAATCTTTCGAGCCTTTGTCGGAGCGGCCGCTTTACACCCCTTCTCTGGGATGCGTGCAATTAATGGAGCAAGTCGTTCACGAATTCAGCGTGCGGGCCCCCGGCTATAAACTCGTGTGCAAAGCGCTGATGCTGCAAATATTGGGAATGCTGCTGCGCTCGCAGCAATCTTGCATTACCCCGCAGCTGCCCGTCCAGGATGAACGGGTGCTGGGTCTCATCGCCTCCATTGAAGCCGCGCCGGCTCGGCGCTGGAGCAACCAAATGCTGGCGGAGCGGCTGGCGATGAATAAAGACCATATGATCAAAGTGTTCAAAAAGGCGACGGGCGTGCCGCCGGGGGAATATGTGCAAATGCTGCGGCACCGCGAGGCGAGAATATTGCTGCAGGAAACGAACCTTGCCGTTGAAGAAATCGGCATTCGCGTCGGTTACCCGGACATCCATTACTTCAGCCGACTGTTCCGCAAGCGCGAAGGCGTCTCCCCGCGAGCGTACCGGAATCTTTCGCGGATGCTGTAATTCGTCCGCCTCATCCGAAGGGGCTTTCCCATAAGGATCGAATCTCACGGAGCCAGTCAGCGGCTATCCCTGCGGGCCTCATTTCCGTTATTTGCAGAAAAATGTCCGAACTCTCTAAAGAAACGGACTCCAGAATCGCTATTTGGCCGAAAAACAGCCTAACGACGCTCTTTTTCAGTGAATAGCGTCCCCTCAACAGCAGCCGAACCGGTTAAGGGCAGCCCCTTGACCGGTTCGGTTTCGTTTAAAGCTTTCAGGTCGGCCACTTTGACGTGCTGATGCTGCTTCGTGCGTTTTTTCGGCTCAACTGACGGATCATAAAACGTCTCCTGCCGTCTTCAGCCGGATCACCCCTTCGATGCCGGCCAGCTTCAGCAGCGCCTCATCGAACGCTTTCGTTTTCTTCAGTTTTACGTCCATCTTTATAATCAAAGGCTGGGCGGAGCCTTCCGCCGCCTCTTCGTTCTCAATCGTCAGCTTGTAAATCTTAATTCCGGATTTGTTCAGGCTCGTCACAATATGCTGTAAACTGCTTGTTTTGCGGTGCAAAACAAACGTGATTTGCCGGTCTTTTTTGGCATGGGAAAAATTTTTCTCCACTTTGTTCAGGAAGAACAAGCTCACCACCACCAGAAATGTAGAAATGGATGCGCCGTAATAGAAGCCCGCCCCGACCGACAGCCCGATGGCCGCTACAACCCAGAGCGACGCGGCCGTCGTCAAGCCCGATATGGTCAAGCCCGTGCGCACAATCGTACCGGCCCCGAGAAATCCGATCCCGCTAATCACCTGCGCGGCAAGGCGGGCGGGGTCCATCCGCACGTTCGGTTCGGCGGCATACTCCGAGAAACCGTACATCGACAACAGCATAATCGCGGCAGATCCGAGACAGACCAGAATATGCGTCCTAAACCCGGCGTGATGCCCGCCAAGCTCCCGCTCCAGACCGATCAGCCCGCCCAAAACAATCGCTAGGGTCAGCCTGACGGTCAGCTCCAGATGATTAATTTGCCATACCTCGGGATTAAACGTCAGTCCCATGCACCTTCAACCCTTTAGCGTCAATGTTTTGCGCTGCCGCCCTTCGAAGTAAACGACTTCTTCATAACCCGTGCGCTGCGCCAGCTGCGCCGCTTCCCCGAGCATCGTGCCGATATCATCCGGAAAATGCGAGTCGGAGCTTAACGTAATCGGTACGCCGTGCTTGTGGATAATGCTCAGGAAGGCCGGACTTGGGCACATCTCTTTCACGGGGTAACGGTATGCGAGGCCGGTGTTGATCTCGGTGGCGACATCCGCCGCTTTCATGGCCGCCGCGACTTCCTCGTACATCGGCAGCAGCAGCGATTCGTCCGGCCGGAAATTAAATACTTTCAGATTGTCCGGATGGGCGATAATGTCAAACAGGCCGCAGCGGATCGCCCCAAGCAAATGGTCGAACAGTCTGCGGTACAGCGCCTCCAGATTCTGCTCCTCGAACTTGTACTGCAGCTGCGGATTGTCGAATCCCCAACCGTCGACGAAATGGACGGACCCGATCACATAATCAAGCTCGTACTTTGAAAGCAGCGCACCGAGCTCCGCTTCTCCTCCCGGAAAATAATCGGCCTCGACGCCCAGCGAAATCGGATGCCCTTCTTCCCTAGCCCCGCGCACAACGTCCAGGAACGGTTCGATCGAACCGATGCATACCCGATCCAGCCAGTACCGCTGCATCCGGCCGAGCTCCGAATCGTCCAGCGTCATATGCTTCTCATAATAAGAGCGGAACTCTTCAAACCGGTACAAATGGTCGACGATGCCAAACCGCTTGATGCCGAGCTGTTTGCCGCGCTGCAAATAATAACCCAGCCACCGGCTGGAGAAGCACCCTTCATCCAGACGCTGCGCCAGCTTCTCTTTCATTTCATTGATCCACGCCAAAGAATGACCCGGCTCCGAAAAACCGCCGTTCTCCCTCTCCAGAACTTCTAACGCCAGTGCCGTTCGTTTCAGCCAGTCAACCGAATACGGACCTTCCTCCAGATGAAAATGGCAATCGACAATCAAAGTGTGTCCTCCTCTTCGGCGATCAATAGCTCGATGTTTTTATCCGTCAATGTCCGCTTCCATTCTTCGGGACAACGATGGTCGGAAATGAGGACGGATACGTCTTTTAGTGCGCAAATATGGGCAAACGTCGTTTTTCCCATTTTGGAATGGTCGGCCAGGACGATCACGTCGTCTGCGCGCTCCATCATTTTTTTCGATATATTCGATTCCTGCAAATCGTAATCGGTAATGCCGTCGACGGCGGATACGCCGCCGGCCGAAATGAACGTTTTGTTCACCTTCAGCTTCTCCAGCATCCATTCGGCGAGCGGGCCGTTGGCCGATTTCTGGGCCACGTTCACTTCGCCCCCGATAAAAATAATTTTTCCTTGAAACAGTTCCATCGCCAGCAGCATCGAGGGCGCGGAATGGGTGACGATCGTCACATTCTTCTTGCCGCCGAGAAAACGGATAATTTCCATCGGCGTCGTCCCGTTGCCGAGCATGATGCTGTCGCCGTCCTCCACAAGCGAGGCCGCGAGCTTTCCGATTGCCCGTTTCTCCGCTGCGTTCATGGACGTTTTCAGGTCGAACGGCGGCTCCCATGAATCGGACCCGGTTCTTACCGCCCCGCCGTATACTTTCTTTAACTTGCCTTCTTTATCGAGCCGCTCAAGATCGCGTCGAATCGTTTCTCCCGACACATTCAGCTGCTCCGCGAGCGCCGGCACCTGCACCTTCTCTTCCTTGGCAAGCAGCTCCAGTATGGTCTTCTTCCGTTCTTCATAAGAAAGGGACATCTGTCATAACCACCTATACGATCTTTTGTAGTGGCCGGCATTCGGAAACCGGAATATACAGCCGGACCGCCGTCTCATCCCGGAGCCGGTGAATATTGTAATCATGCAGCGCATCGACGTTAACCTGCATGCCGCGAATGTCGACGGTAAAGCGAATGACGTTCCCCAGAATGGAAGCTTGCTTTAATTTCCCTTCCGTGACCATATACCCTTCCGGAGCCCGCGCCGCCTCCTCCGCCGGTTCGATCCCGATCGCTTCGGGACGGACGGCAAACAGCTCCCCTTCCGGGACGCGGTTTAGTCCCGCTTCCGTCATTTCCCGTTTGCCCAGTACGTTATAATTGCCGATAAAACGCGCCACAAATTCGGATGCGGGCGACATGTAGATCTCCTCGGGCGTGCCCGCTTGTTCGATCCTGCCTTGATTCATGACGATGATCCGGTCCGATACGGTCAGCGCTTCTTCCTGATCGTGCGTGACAAAAATGGTCGTCATCTTCAGCCTTTTCTGGATTTGGCGGATTTCATTCCGCAGCGTCCGCCGGATTTGGGCGTCAAGGGCACTGAGCGGCTCGTCAAGCAAGAGCACCTTCGGCCGTTTGACCAAGGAGCGCGCCAGCGCCACCCTTTGCTGCTGCCCGCCGGACAATTGCGCGGGATAGCGGTTTTCCTTGCCTTTCAAATCGATCAGCTCGATCATTTCTTCCACCATCGGAACGTACTCCGACTTTTTCATTTTGTCGATTTTAAGGCCGAACGCGATATTTTCAAATACCGTCATATTCGGAAATAAAGCATACGATTGAAACACCATGCCGACTTCGCGCTTCTTCGGCGGAAGGGCGGTAATGTTCCGGCCGCCGACAACAAAGGTGCCGGAGTCGATGTCGTTCAATCCGGCGACTGCGCGCAGCAGCGTGCTCTTGCCGCATCCCGACGGCCCGAGCAGCGTAATGAATTCCCCTTCTTCAATGGTAAACGAGATGTTGTTCAGAACGGTTTGCTGCTGGTACTTTTTCGTAATGTTCTCAATCCGGACAAAAGTCATTGCTCCTCCTCCTCTTTCGCTTTATACCCTTTCGGTTTCCAATTGCCAAGCAAGAGAATGAGACCGGACAGGACCAAAATGAGCAGAAAATAGGTGATGACGACCGCACTGGCAGATTGTCCCGAAATGTCGATCTGTTGGATCAAATACGTTTGGATCGTTTCAAACTGGCCGCCGACAAGCATATTCGCCATGACAAAATCTCCGGTTACGCTTGAAAACGACAAGAGGCTGGCGATCAGCGTTCCCGGGAGAATGTTCGGCAGGATGATACGCAGAAAAGCACTCGCCTTCCCGGCTCCGAGCATTTCCGCCGCCTCGAGCAGATCTTTGGCGTTGATCGTGCGCAGGCTGTTGCGGACGCTTTGATAAATAAACGGCTGGATGCCGATAAAATAGACGCCGATCAAGATCCAGATCGTTCCGGTAATCGGAAACGGCCCGCTGGAGTACATTTTAATCAGTCCGATGGCCGAGACCACCCCCGGGAACGCGAACGGCAGCAGCACGGACATCTGTAAAACCCGGTCCCATTTCGGGAAATAGACGCCCAGGACGAAAATAACCGGCACCATCACCGCCAAAGAAGCGATGACGGTAATAACCCCGACCAGCACCGTTCTGCCGATCGCGCTCAGGAACCGGGGGTCGCTGAACAGCTGCGCGTACCACTGCAGCGTATAACTGTCCGGCAGAATATTCGTCTGCCACTCGTTGGCGATTGAAAACAGAAGCGTCGCCGCAAGCGGCAAAAACAAGTAGATCACCAGCAAGGTCAATGCGGTTTTATGCCACAGCATCCCGTTTTTCCTGGCACTTCCCGCGGATTGATTCATATCCCTCTCCTCCTGGACAAGCGCCCCATCCAATCGTTAAAGAAAAGCGACAGGAGCATAATAACGGCCAAAATGACGGCAAGCGCGCTGCCGAGCTGGAAATTCGGGAAAATGTCCCCGGATACGAGCGCGGCAATCCGGATCGGGAGCAAATTATAGTTGATTCCGGTCAAAGCGTACGCCGTTGCATAAGCGCCCATGGCGTTGGCAAGCAGAATGCTGAATGTCCCCAATATACCGGGGAGCATGACCGGAATGCCGATGCGCCGCCAAAATTGCCAGATCGACGCTCCGAGCAGCATCGAAGCTTCCCGCCATTCTTCGCGGATCCCGTAATATATCGGGTATACGAGCAGCAGGGCCAGCGGAATTTGGTAATAAACATAGAGCAGCATGAGCCCCTTCTCGGAATACAAGTCGAATGACGCGAGCGATTCGAATCCCAATTTGCGGAACAGCAGCGTGAACATCCCGTTCCCGCCCAGCATGATCATATACGAGAACGCGAGCGGAATGCCGACAAAGTTGGTGAACATATTGGAGATCATCAGCATCGTATCGCGCAATTTCGTCGTGAAGCGGGTAATGGAATAAGCGCAGACCAAGGCGATGATCAACGCCGCTACACTGGAAACGAACGAAATCTTCAAATCGTTTAAGATAGCTTGCACATAGAGCGGTTTCGTCAAGCTTTGGACGTACTGGTCAAGGGTAAACCCTTGACCGTCGTCGGTTTGAAAGCTCATGATAATCATTTGGACAATCGGGACCAGTTCGAATGCACAGATCCAGATGACGAGCGGGAGCAGCACAAGCAGCATTATTTTACTTTTGATTGAACCTGTTCCAGCCATAAATTCGGAAGCTCCTTGGTTGTTTTTTCCCAAGCCTTGTAATCGTTGACCGGTTTTGCATTTGCATATTCGCTGCTCGGAATCAGCTTGCTCTCCACTTCTGCCGGGAGCGTCACGCTCGAGCGGATCGGGCGGGCAAAGCCTTTCGCCAGGTTGATTTGTCCTTCATCGCTGAATATATAGGCGCGGGCAAGCTTCGCTGCATTGGGGCTCGCCGCGTTTTTATTGATGACCGAAGCATATCCGCTAATGACACTGCCTTCCGACGGAATGTGGGCTTCAAATTTGTCGGCGCCGATCTGCTCTTTATTCCCGACCGACAGGAAATCCCACATGATCGCCACCGCCACTTCGCCTTTTTGCAGATTCGGAATGGAGGCGTCCACTTTCGAAATCCGGCCTTGATCGGCGAGCCTTGCAAAATAGTCGAGTCCCGGCTGAATGTTCGTTTCATCCCCGCCGAATGCCATTGCAGCGGCAAGAACAGCCATTTGCGGACCGGCCGCTTTGGTCACGTCGCCAACGAAAACTTTATAAGAGCCGTTGTTGATGTCTTCCCAGCTTGCCGGGCATTTGTCGACGAGCGTCTTATTGCAGAGGAAGGATATCGTTCCGGTATAGGGCACCATCCAGTCGCCGTCGTCGTCTTTGCCCCAAGCGGGAATTTCATCCCAATACGGCGTTTTGTACTTGAGCGTCAAACCTTTCGTTTCGGCGAACGGTCCGAATGCGATTCCGACATCCCCGATGTCGGGCGGATTCTTTTTCTCGTTCTCGAACTTGGCCAGCTCTTCCGCACTGGACATATCCGTATCCGTATGCTCGATATTGTATTTCGATTTCAAATCTTCCCAAGTGCCCTTCCAGTTTGCCCACGAATCCGGCATGCCGACACTGGACAGCTTCCCTTCTTTCTGCGCCAGCGGCACGAGCTCCTCCAGCGTCGGGTTGTCTTCCGCCGCTGACGCTCCGGAAGCGCCGCCGGCGTTGCCGCCTTCCTTGTCATTACCGCCGGTTCCGGAGCCGCACGCGGACAACACGATCACGAGCGATAAAACCATTGCCATCAGGGACAAGCTCTTCTTCATTGTTCCAGCCGTTTTCATTTCTCTCCATCTCTCCTCGGTTTTCTAAATTAGGGTCGAACCGGATCCCGGAAACCCGGAACCGTTAGTTCGGCCATGTCCTCCGATGCCGGGATGTCCAGCAGCCCGCAAATGAGCGGGGCGACCGCCAGCTGCGGCAAATACTCGCCGGTATAGATTCCCGGCAGGAACCGCTCGCCGATCGCGATCAGCCCGACGTCCCTTTCCGCTTCGCCCGTGCCGCCGTGGTTGCCGTCCGCGTTCATCCCGTGATCGGCCGTAACGAGAATATGGTAGCCGGCGCGGATCCATTCGGGCAGGAGCATGGCGAGCAGGCTGTCCATCTTAAGCGCCTCCCCGCGGTATTCTGCGGAATCGGATGTGAATTTGTGCCCGGTGTCATCGATGTTCATCGGATGAATGTAAAGGAAATCGGGGTCGTACGTTCTCCTCAAGTGTTCCGCATCCGCGAGCAGGTGAGAATCCGGATAGCGGTCGTCGAAATAAAACATGCCGTGCTGGATTGGCCTCGTCTCATCGTGCTGAATCCGGTCCGCGAAATAATCGAACGGCGCCCGGTGGTAAAGCTCGCTGACCCAATAATACGCGGCAGCCGCCGTCTTCAGCCCGTTGTTCCTCGCCAGGTGGAATACGCTCTGGAACCGGGACAGCCTGACGACAGCGTTCGCCGTAATGCCGTTGATATAACTCGGCGTACCGGTCAGCAGCACTTCGTAGAGCGGGCGGGACAAGCTTGGCAGCTCGGATTTGACTTTGTACAGGGCAGCTTGGGATTTCTCGATAAGGTGATTCAAATAACCCATGGAAGATAACATAACATCATATCGCAAACCATCCAAAACAATAACAATCGTTTTGCTCAAATACACTTACCTCCCCATTGAAATCTGTTGATTGTTGTGTATTTTTGTTGATTTATCTTGATATTAATCATAAATTGGTTTGTTGTCAACGGATTTCCACGCCTTTACAAAAACATAACTTTACAAAAACATAACATTAATTTGATATATATTGTTCGAGATGACGATGCCGCTGATCACGTACCGAAGCGCGATTACCGCAAAACGTGTAATTTGGTATGGGTCAGACTGATATGCAATTGAATGCAAATGAATTCGCACAAAAAAACCGCGTTTCCGCGGTTTAAATGTTGCCTGTTCAACTTAAAGATCCAATACTTCCGCCAGGTGGGCCTCAAGCTGCGCTAAATATTGATCCACCTTTGGATTTTTGATGACATCGTAACAAGTGAAGCTCTTCAGCGGTTTCATGCCGATAAACTGCTGCACCCGGTGAAGATGAACGATCGCTTCCTCCACGCTTTCTCCAGCAAAAAACTGCTCCGGATCGTTAAACGCGTGTTCAGGAGCGTTCCAGGTCGTCGAGAACATATACGATTTGTCGGTGAACAGCCCTCCTCTTCCATACTCATCCGATCCTTTGAAAAAGATCCCGTAGGCGTACACTTCATCCATATACGTTTTGAACAGCCCCGGTACGCTGAACCAAAAGATCGGGGTCTGATAGATGACGACATCCGCCCATTGAAACTTGTCATGTTCTTCTTCGATGCGGTAACCGTCTTTAATGATCGTCGTTTTGACATTGTTCTTTTCACTTAATACGCTGACCATATGATCCATTAGCGTCCGGTTCAATTTCCCTTCGGCTGCAGCATATTGCTGGTGGCCGTTTATGATTAGAATATTTTTCATCGTTATCCTTCTCCTTTTGCTTCCCATTGGATTGATTCGCGCAAACTCCCTTTCCGCTATGGTGCTTATTATGGACCTTATAGTTCATTTTGGGAAGCAGTGGTATTTAATTCATATAGTTTCCGATAAGATATTTTTGTGATAGGATAAAGAAAACGCAATGTCATTTTTTCAGAGCTTATGCTTACGAAGTGGTTTTGCCTCCGGCAAAACCTTAGCTTATGCTTACGAAGTGGTTTTGCCTCCTGCAAAACCTTTAAGGAGGGGATTTCCATGCCTATTCAAGAGCCGGTCACACTGACCAAGGGATCGCCGGGCGAACTATGTCCTATTGCCAAGGCGCTTGATATCATCGGGACCAAGTGGACTTTTCTCATTATCCGGGAGCTGCTCATCGACGGCACGCTGCGCTTTAGCGATCTGTTGAAGGCGATGGACGGAATCAGCCCGAAAACGCTGTCGCTCCGCCTTAAGGAGCTGGAAACCCATCAGATCGTAGAGCGGACGGTATATCCCGAAGTGCCGCCGCGGGTGGAATATGCGCTAACCGACAAAGGAAGACGGCTCGAACGTATTTTCATCGAATTAAAGCGGTTCGGACTTACGCTGGAATAACAACTCAACCAATCGGGTATTTGAAAAAAAGACTGTCATTCGCCGCATCAGGCGGAAGGCAGTCTTTTTGCATGATTTTCGCTAATACTATCTTTATTGTAACTATATGAATTTTATATCACTACTTCCCATACGGAATTAATAAAACTATACTAGCCTCGAGAACGCAATCCAATGACATCTTAACGAGGAGGACGAAACATGTTGCAGCATCAAAAAATAGTCGTGATCGGCGGAAGCTCCGGAATCGGGTTGGAAACGGCGAAGCAAGCGGCGGCGCTTGGAGCGGAGGTCATCATAGCCAGCCGCTCCAAGGCCAAGCTGCAGAAAGCGAAAGCGGAGCTGGGACCAACAGCGTCGTCCTATACGCTCGATACGACGCAAGAGCAGGAAGTGAAATCTTTCTTCGAAACGGTCGGCCGCTTCGACCATCTGGTGGTGAGCGCGGCGGAAACTTCCGGCGGGCCGTTCCTCCAAACGGACACGGCCAAAGCGCGGCAGCTGTTCGATAATAAATTTTGGGGTCAATACTACGCCGCCAAGTACGGCGCGCCGAACATCGCCCCGAACGGTTCCATCACGTTATTTTCCGGGGTTGTCGCTTACAAATCGATGATTGGGTCGTCCGTACTCGGCGCCGTCAACGCGGCCGTTGCGAATCTGGGTCAAACGCTGGCGCTGGAGCTGGCTCCGCTTCGCGTCAATCTCGTATCGCCCGGTATTATCGATACCCCTTCCCGCAGCCAAATGCCGGAGGAGGCGCGCAATCAATTTTACGATACGATCGCAAGCAAGCTCCCCGTTAAGCGGGTCGGCAAAGCGGAAGACGTGGCGCAAAGCGTGCTGTACCTGATCCAAAACGGCTTCGTGACCGGTACCGTTCTCCATGTGGACGGCGGGCATATATTAACGTAAGCAGCCGGACGCCATTTTTACAAAACACTTCGTTTGATTTAATACGCCGCTAATAAATCGCCGTTACGATAAGGACAAGAACTCGGGAATGGAAAGGAACATATCCCTGATGTCCTTACTTTATCGGATTGGCAACAACCCCATCATTGCAGCGGTAAGAAGGCCCGAGGATGTCGATGCCGCTTTGGACAGCCGGGTGGAAAACCTGTTTTTCATGGGCGGGAACGTCAAGGAAATTATTCACGCCGTCGGCCGGACGAAGGAACGGAATAAAGGCGCCTTTGTCCATCTTGATTTGATTCGCGGGCTTTCCAGCACAGACAAGGAAAGCGTCGATTTCGTCGCCGATTACATCGGCGCGGACGGAATCGTCACCCCGAAGAGCCATTTGATCAAAGAAGCGAAGCGGGCCGGGCTTTACGGCATTCTTCATCTGTTCGTGCTCGATTCTTCGGCGCTGAAGAACGGGTTGAAAATGGCCGGGAACGTGCAGCCGGACGCCATCGAGCTGATGCCCGGAGTCATCACGAAGATCGTTCAGTCATTGTCCGACACGATTACCGATATCCCCATTATTGCCAGCGGCCTGATTCAAACGAAAGAAGAAGCGGCCAGCAGTCTGCATGCCGGCGCAACGAGCCTGTCCGTCAGCGACCAGACGCTCTGGAACCTTTCGTTTCAGGATTTGCAAGCAATCATGTAACTTATATTACAACTTCATATTTTGTCGTTTGGAGTGAGGAATGAGAGAAAGCTCTGGACAACGAACTTAGGGACCTGTGTCCTTAGTTTGTTGCCTGCGCTTTCTCTCTTCTTATTTTTATGACTATTGGAGGTAAAACATGGATTTCAACCGTAAGCAGCCGGTCGACCGTTATGTGCTCGTGATCAGCATTGACGGCATGGCAAACTATTACTTGCAGGACCCGAACGTGCGCATGCCGAACCTGCGCAAGCTTATCCGCAGCGGCGTCTGCGCCGAAGCGATGGAAAGCGTATTTCCGACCGCGACGTGGGCGATTCATTCCAGCATGGTAACCGGGACGTATCCCCGCAAGCATGGGGTGCTCGGCAACTGGGTCATTGACCGGCCGGGCCGCCGGGTCGGAGAACATTTCGGCGAGCGGCTGTGGAACAAAGCGGACGTGCTGCGCAGAGAAACGTGGTACGACGCCGCCAAGCGGATGGGCTGGACAACCGCCTCGATCTGCTGGCCGGTTACGCGGGGAGCGGATACGATCGATTTCAACATCCCCGAGTTTTACGAGCAGGAGCTGTTCGACACTTGTTGCACGCCTGACCTATGGAATGAGCTGAAAGCGGCAAGGCTGCCGGTGGACCGTTACGGCGAATGGAGCACGGACCATGCCCGCGCGCCGATGCAGGACTGGCTGACGACTGAAATCGCGAAATTTTTGATCGACCGCCACAGTCCAAACCTGATGCAGCTGCACTACCTGCTGCCGGACACCTATCAGCACGATTACGGCATCCGTTCCAAAGAAGCGTACTGGGCGCTCGAATATGTCGACGAACGGATCGGCGAGGTGCTGAATGCGCTTGAGCACAAAGGGCTGCTTGCGAAGACGAATGTGTTCGTCATGTCCGATCACGGCTTCATCAATACGAGCCGAACATTCTATCCGAACGTGCTGTTCAAACAGAAGGGCTGGCTGAAAGAGGGCAACATGGAAGAAACGCGCGTCATCGCCGTATCCAACGGCGGCTCGGGCTATGTGTACGTGCTTGAAGACGACCCGGCTGAAAAAGACCGCCTGATGCGCGAGGTACTCCGCGCGCTTGCCGAAAGCGAGGGGGTTGGGCGGTTGTTCGAGCCCGAGGAATTCCCGTCCCTTGGCCTTCCGGCCCCCGGCGAGCTTGATGAGCACCGTCCGGACTTCGCGTTTGAAGCCGAACTCGACTGCTTTGTCCACTTCGAGCAGAGCGGCGATGAAGTGATCGGACGCTCCGCCAAATTCAAAGGCATGCACGGGTATTTGCCGCAGCACGAAGAGCTGAAAGCGATCTTTGCGGCAGCCGGCCCTTCGATCCGCTCCGGCATGACGCTGCCGGAAATCCGCATCGTCGACGTGGCGCCGACGATCGCCCGCCTGCTCGGTACGGAGCTTGACGATCCGGACGGACACGCCTTGGATGACATTTGGAAGGAGGAACTCACGCTTGCAAAACTCAATCCCATTCACCGGTAAAAAGGTTCGAACGTCCCGCCGCTTCCGTAGCGGACTGCGGAAATCATGGATTCCGTTCGCTTTTCTGCTGCCGGCGCTCGGGCTGTATGCCGTCTTTTTCGTCTACCCGTTCATCTTTGCCTTGGGTCTGAGCTTTCAAAGCTGGAACATGATCAGCCCGGACAAAACGTTCGTCGGCCTCGCCAACTACCGCCACCTGCTGCATGACGAGGTGTTCTGGATTTCACTGAAAAATTCAGGGCTCTATGTGCTGCTGACCGTACCGCTCGCGATGGCGATCGGGCTTGTGCTGGCGCTGCTGGTGGAAAGCTTGTGGCGGGGAAAAAGGCTGTACCGGCTCATCTTTTTCCTGCCGGTCGTCTCCTCCATCGGCGTCATCAGCATCGTATGGAGCCTGATGTACAACCCGCAGGTCGGCGCCATCAACGTACTGCTCCGCATGTTCGGGATCGAAGGCCCCAACTGGCTGAACGACCCATCCATGGCGCTTTGGGCGCTGGCGATCGTCGGCATATGGAAAGGCTTCGGCTACAATATGGTGCTCTATATTTCCGGACTGAAGTCGATCGACCGCGGCCTGTACGAGGCGGCATCGATCGATGGGGCCGGCCGCTGGCGCCAGTTCCGGAATGTGACGCTGCCGCTCCTGTCGCCGGTTACCTTTTTCATCCTCGTTATGAGCATCATCTCTTCCTTTCAGGCGTTTGCGACGATCCAAATCATGACCAAAGGCGGACCTAACAATGCGACCAACGTGCTCGTTTACCAGATTTACCAGGAAGCCTTTCAATTTTTCAACATCGGCGTCGCTACCGCCTCGTCCGTCATCCTGCTGCTGATCGTCGGACTGCTGACCGTCATTCAGCTTCGTATGTCGAACAAAATGGTTCACTACCAATAATGACGCCGGAAAGGAGGTGTTTCGATTGTACCGCAAATTGCGCCTTGTTGAGGAAGGAAGCAAGCATATTCTGCTCATTGCGTTCGCCCTTCTCAGTCTGATCCCGATCTTCTGGATGCTTGCCACGTCGTTTAAAGACCCCCAGGAGGTATTCGCCGGCCATCTGTTCTGGTCGAACGCATTTAACCTGGACGGTTACCTGCAGGTATTCCGCGAGATTCCGTTCTCTGTGTGGGCATGGAACAGTACGGTGGTCGGCGTGCTGCAAACGCTGGGGCAGCTGATTGTCGGCGTGGCGGCCGCCTTCGCTTTCGCCCATTACCGTTTTCCCGGCCGGGACGCCCTGTTCTTCTTCGTCCTGATCACGATGATGATTCCGCCCCAAGTCACGATGGTGCCGACTTACATGATCGTGGGTGAGCTCGGATGGCTGAACTCGTTCACAGGCGTGATCGTGCCGCACCTCGCCAGCGGATATGCGATCTTCCTTCTCAGGCAATCGTTCATGACGGTTCCCCGCGAGCTTGGAGACGCCGCCGTCATAGACGGGTGCAGCCCGTTCGGCACGATGTGGCATGTTTATTTACGCTTGTCGATGAGCGCGATTAGTGCCCTGACGGTTATCCTCTTTGTCGGGAACTGGAACGATTTTCACTGGCCGCTGCTGGTGCTCTCCGACAAGAGCATGCAGACGCTGCCGGTCGCTTTCGTCCAATTCCGTGAGGAAGAATCGCTGGAGTGGGTGCCGACGATGGCGGTCGCCACGCTGTCCATGCTGCCGATTCTGCTATTGTACCTTGCGGCACAAAAGAATTTTATCGAGGGCTTTAAGAACAGCGGATTGAAAGGCTAATATTCTTCACACTACCAAGGAGGATGTTCAAAACATGAAAAAACAATGGGGTATCAGTCTGCTGGCGGTCATCATGATTCTGTCAGTCATCCTTACAGCCTGCGGCAATACGAATCAAACCGGGGTCAAAGCCGATGAAAAAGGCGCATCCGAAGAATCGAACGAGGTTGTGGAAATCGAATTCTTGCACCAGCATGGCGGTGACGCCGTTGATAAGCTGGTGGAGGAATACCACAAATCGCAGGACAAGGTCAGAGTCAAGCCGGTGTTTGCGCAGGGCTCTTATGAAGGTATCATCGAGAAAATCCAGACGCAAGCGGCGTCCAAGCAGCTTCCCGACGTGTTCACGAACGGATTCGTGTATACCCGCTTCGCTATCGATACGCTTCCGATCGTTCCGGCTTACGAGTTCATCGAGAAGGAAAACACTGATATGTCCGACTTCTTTCCCGAGATGCTGAATTTGGGTAAAGGCGATGACGGTAAACAGTACGCGATGCCTTTTGGCGTGAGCACGCCGATCGTTTATTATAATGCCGATCACTTCAGAGAAGCCGGGCTTGACCCCGAGAATCCGCCGCAGACATGGGAAGAAATCCGCGAGGCGGCGAAAAAGCTGACGGTGAATGGACGTTACGGCATGTTCTTCAACTACGAAGTTACGGGGAACTGGATGTATCAGGCCATGACGGAAACAGCGGGCGGACATATGATGTCCGAAGATTTGAAATCGGTCGCCTTTGATTCCGACGCGGGCCGCAAAGCGCTGCAGTTTTGGGTGGATCTAGTCAATACGGACAAGTCCATGCCGGTTATGGACGGCAAGCAGGCTTCACAAAGCTTCGCATCCGGCAATATTTCTATGTATGTGGAATCGCCAGCTTTGCTTACCAACTTCCGCAAGCAAACGCAATTTGACCTGCGTACTTCAGTCTTTCCGTCGCTTGACGGAAAACGGGTCGTGCCGGCGGGCGGCAACAACCTTGTTATCCTGGCGAAAGACCCGAAAAAACAGGCGGCAGCCTGGGATTTCGTCAAATTCGCCACTTCTGCCAAAGGAACTTCCTTGATCGCACAAGAAATCGGCTATATGGCGACTCGCAAAAGCGCTCTGGACGATCCGAAGCTGATGGGCGATTTCCTCAAGAAAATTCCACAGGCCAAAGTGCCTTACAACCAGTTGGAAAACATGGTTCCTTGGTATAACTTCCCTGGAACTGCCGGATCGAAGGTGTACAAAATCGTTCAGGACAATATCCAGGCCGCGCTTCTGCAGCAAAAATCAGTGGATCAAGCCGTAACGGATGCAGCTGCCCAGGCTAACGCCCTGCTGAAATAGAAGCGGAGGTTTAAGCTTTGGATTATGAGGAACGTTTGTCAAATATAAAAGTTTGCTTCTTCGATCTCGACGGTTGTGTTTATCATGGCAGCCGGTTATCGCCGGGTGTCATCCCGCTGCTCGCCGAACTGCGGCAGCGGGCGATCCGCTTCGCATTTCTGACCAACAATTCGCGGCTGAGAGCCCCGGACATCGGTGCGCGGCTGGCGGCGATGGGCCTGAATGTCGCTGCCCGTTCGATCGTATCGGTAACCGACATTGCCGGCGCGTACATCCGGGATAAGTTCGGCCGCGTCACGGTGAAAACGATTGGAAGCGACGGGCTGGCCCGCAGCATCGAGGAAGCGGGCCACACCGCGGTCGCGTGGGATGGTCCGTCGCCCGACGTCGTCATTGTCGGCCGCGATACGGAATTTCATTACGGAAAGCTGCAGCAGATCGCGGCCGATATCGGCCGGGGAGCGCGTCTTATCGCCGCCAATCCGGACCGTTACCATCCGGGTGCAAGCGGGGAGCGAATTCCGGAGACCGGCGCGCTGCTGGCGGCGATCGAAGCGATCACGGGCGGCACCGCCGAATGCATCGGCAAGCCGGAGCCTTATATTTTCGAGCACGGCATGAAGCTGTTCGGCGCCGCGCCCGAACATTGCGTCATGGTCGGCGACAATCCGGACACCGATATTGCCGGCAGCATCCGTGCCGGTCTCAAATCGGTATGGATTACGAATGAGACGGCAGACGGTCATCCCGACTCGATGCCGGAATGGTCCCCGGATTGGCCAAGGCCCGACATCGCGCTGAGCAGCATCGAGCAATTTTACCGTCTTGTCGCCTCCGGCGTGCTGCAATCCGCGAATTGAGCTGCATTCGAACCTGCCGATCATCGATAGAAAAAGTCTATCGTTTTTCAAATTACGTCTTGCAATCCGGTTAATTCCGATTATAATTGTAAGAATAATAGAAGTTTTTTACATTGTCGACTGGAACACCAGAGACACAACGTTGCCTGACTTACAGGCTGGTTGTGTCTTTTTTTGTGCTTACAGATCGGCGAAAGGTCCGAAACTGACGCGTCGGCCGCGTGTTCGGGCTTGATCACGAACGGAGGGGATTGTATTGAGCCTGCATTTCTCTTGGTTTACGCCAACGAATGGAGACGGCGCGCGGATCGGGCTGCCCAAACCGGAAAGGGAGCCGAGTCTGAACTATATTGTGAACGTGGCAAAGATGGCGGAGCACGTCGGATTCGACGGGATTTTAATTCCGGTCGGAACGCCGTTCCTCGATTCGTGGATGGTCGGATCGGCCGTCGTCCACCATACGTCGAGAATCCGTCCGTTAATTGCGATTCGCCCCGGATTTATCGCGCCTTCGCTGTCCGCCAAAATGGCCGCCACGCTGGATAGATTCAGCGGCGGACGAATCGACATCAATATCGTCACCGGCGGCTCGCCGCACGAGCTTGGGCAGGACGGGGACTTTTTGCCTCACGACGAGAGATACGAGCGAACGAAAGATTTTATGGGCGTATTGCAGACGCTGTGGAATGATCAGCATGTGGATTATGAGGGGCCTTATTTTTCGCTCAAGGACGCTCAGCTTGTGCCAAGCAGCATTCAACCGCGAATCCCTGCCTTTTTCGGCGGAGCGTCGGAGCAGGGCAAGGAGGCAGCCGCCCAGTACGGTGATGTGTACCTGCAGTGGGGAGAAGACGTGGAGGAAGTGGGCAAACAGATCGAAGATGTCCGCGCAAAGGCTGCAAAATATGGAAGAACGCTCGAGTACGGCATCCGCATTCATGTTATTGTCCGCGAGACCGAGCGGGAAGCGTGGGAAGCGGCGGAACGGCTCGTTGCGGACATCGATCCGGCGGTTGAGCAGCGGATGAGCAGCTATTACCGCGAGGCCGACTCCGTCGCCCAGCAGCGGATGAGCCGGCTGCTTCAAGGCGATTACCGGTTCGGCAAGCATAAATGGGCCGGCATCGGGCGCGTCCGCAAAGGAGCGGGAACAGCCGTTGTAGGAAATCCGGAACAAGTCCGGGAAGGACTGCAGGAATATATCGACATCGGCGTCACCCATTTCATTCTATCCGGCTTCCCCCATCTGGAGGAAGCGCAGCGGGTCGGTCAATTGCTGCTGCCGCAATTCAAAGACCGGCGGACAGGCAGCGTCAGCTACGCATGAAGGAGGAGGCAACCATGCCACTTACACGGGGTGAGAGATTTATCGAAAGCTTGCGCGACGGCCGCAGCGTTTGGTTTGAAGGGAAACGTCTGGACGATGTGACGGCGCACCCGGCGTTCCAAGGCACTTTGGACACAATCCGGAAGCTGTTCGATACGCTCGATGACAAACAGCTTCAAGAGCGGATCGGGTTTAAAAACGAGGCGACCGGCGTTTACGCCCACAACGCGTTTCTGGTGCCCTATGAGCGGGAGGATCTGATCCGGCGCAGAGCGGCGTTTGCGCACTGGGCGGACGAAACGAACGGCGTTATGAGCCGTCTGTCCGAATTCGCCCGGTCGCTCGTGACCGGCTGGTATGCGGCGCGCCATGAATTTACGCCGTATGACCCGCATTTCGCAGATAAAATAACGCGTTATTACGAACATGCGAGGGACAACGATTCCTTTCTGACGACGGCGCTGCTCGACCCGCAGATCGACCGCACGAAGAGCCCCGGCGAGCACCGCAATCCCGATTCGGTGCTTCGTATCGTCGGCGAAACGGAAGAGGGCGTCATCGTTCGGGGTGCAAAGATGATTGCTACCGCTGGGCCGTACGCCCACGATTTTCTCGTTTATCCGTACTACCGTCTGAAAGAAACCGAAAGCGAATACGCCCATTTCCTCATCGTTCCTGCCAATCTTCCCGGGCTGCATATCGTCTGCCGAGATTCTTTCGCCAAGTTTAGCGGCGATGATTATCCCTTAAGCTCCAAATACGATGAGATGGATGCCGTGCTGTTTTTCGACGATGTGCTCGTTCCGTGGGAACGCGTATTTTTGAAGGGTAGCACCGAGGGCGTCTGGAAGCTGCGTATGAATGAGACGGCCGGCGCGCTTGCATTCCATCAAACCGTTGTGAGGCTGTTGTCTAAGCTCGAATTTGTAACCGGGGTGTCCGTTGCGGTCGCCCAGTCGATCGGCGCCGATGGCTTCCAGCACGTGCAGGAAAAGCTCGGCGAGCTCATTATTCAGACGGAAAGCATCAAGGGACTGCTGCTCGCCTCCGAGCTCCAAAGCAGCCGCAGCGAAGCCGGAATCGAGCTGCCGGACCTCGTTCCGATCGAAACGGCGCGAAATTTGGGCACCCGGTATTATCCGCGGGCACTTGAAATTTTGCAGCTGATCGGCGCCGGCGGCTTCATGCAGGTCCCTTCCCGTCTTGAGGAGCTCAGCGGTCCGCTCAAGGATTTGATGCACACCTATTATGCCGGAAAACAAGTGGGCGCGGACGATAAAGTACGGCTGTTTAAACTGGCTTGGGATTTGGCAGGCAGCCAACTCGGCTCCCGTCATGAGCTGTACGAGCGTTTCTATGCGGGCGATCCGGTCCGGACCTACGCCAATCAATATGTGAACGCCGATAAATCCGATCTGGAAAGACGAATGCGGCAGTTCCGTCAAGCCCATTACGGAAAGGAGGCTGAAAGCGGTGAGCCAACTATCGGCAGGCAGCAACTATCGTTCACGCCTCAGTGACGGCCGGAAGGTGTGGTTGGAAGGTGAAGCGGTCGCCGACGTTGCAAGCCACCCTGCTTTCAAAGGCACGGTCGATACGGTCGCCTCGCTGATCGATTTGCAGGAGGCGCCTGAGACGCAGGATGCGCTGACATTCGTCAGTCCGACGAGCGGCAAGCGCGTGAATTCGGCATTCCTTGTTCCTTCAAGCAAAGAAGACATCCGCCGCAGGCATGAGGCGTTCAAGGTTTGGTCGGACGCCACCTTCGGCATGATGAGCCGTTTGTCCGAATATTCCCGCTCGCTGCTGACCGGATGGTATGCAAGCCGCAGCCGTTTGGGCGGTGCGTCGGACCATTTTGCGGATAAAATATCCCGATACTTCGAGCAAAGCCGTGACCTCGATCTGCTGTCGACGACGGCCTTTCACGATCCGCAAATCGACCGTTCCAAAGGCCCGTCCGAATCTTCCGATCCGGACGCTTACCTGCGCATAGTCAAAGAATCGGAGGACGGCATCTGGGTGAGCGGCGCCAAAATGATCGCCACCGCCGCCCCTTACGTGGACGAAGTGTTCATTTATCCTTTTCACCGCAGATCGGACAAAGACAAGCTGTATGCGACGATGTTCGCCGTTCCGGTGGGCACGCCCGGTCTTCACCTCGTCTGCCGGGAGCCGTTCGCTTCGGAACAAGCGGAGGAGCATCCGCTCAGCTCGCGCTATGACGAGATGGACGCCGTTCTTATCTTCGACGAAGTGTTCATCCCGTCGGAACGCGTGTTCATTAAAGACGACCCGGAAGCGATCTGGAACATGCGAATGGATCCCGCGGTCGTCGCCCTGAGCCAGCATCAGACGGTCGTCCGGCTCATCAGCAAGCTCGAATTCGTCGCGGCTTTGGGTCATGAAATCGCGACGACGATCGGCGTAGCGCACCATCTTCATGTGCAGGAAAAACTGGGTGAGCTGCTGATTCAGCTGAATACGGTCAAGGCGCTGCTTGCCGTTTCCGAAGAGCAGGCGGAGCCGGACGCCGGGACGGGCGTATGGCTTCCGGCCACCGAACCGCTCGCGACCGCCCGCAACTTAGGAAGCCGTTATTATCCGCGGGCGATCAGCATCCTCCAGCATATTAGCGCGGGCGGATTGATGCAGACGCCGTCCACGCTCGCCGAATTGAACGGGCCGATCGGGCATCTGGTGCAAAAATATTACCGCGGCGCTTCGGTTGACGCGAAAGAACGGACGCGGCTGTTCAAGCTGGCGTGGGATTTGATCGCGAGTCCGCTCGGGTCGCGCCACGAGCTGTACGAAATTTTTTACTCGGGCGATCCGGTAAGAACATACGCCGCCCAGTATACCGGGTATGACAAAGCATCACTGACCGACCCGGTGTGGAAGCTGATCGGCAACGGCGAGGCGGTTCTGCGATGAGCATCCAGGTTGCGCTTTGGGGTTCGAATATTGCAGGCGGATTTCTGCGCTCTGCCATCGAGCAGGACAGGGATGCAAGCTACGCGTACAACTTGAAACTCGCTCAGCTTGCGGACCGGCTCGGCTACGACGCGATGCTGCTGCCCGTCCGTTATATCGGCGGCATCGGCGGCGGCGATTCGGCGACCGGGCAGCTTGACCCGGTCACAACGGCCGCGGCGCTCGCGGCATCGACCGAGCGGATCCGGTTCATCAGCGCGGTGCTGCCGGGATTCATTCCGCCGGTTACGCTGGCCAAGATGGGTGCGACGATCGACCATATCAGCTCGGGCCGGTGGCACGTCAATCTGGTGACCGGCTGGTTTCAGGAGGAGCAGGAAATGTTCGGCCTGCCCTGGATCGCGCATGAGGAGCGATATGCACGGTCGGAGGAGTACCTCGAAATTTTGAAGGGGCTCTGGCAACAGGAAACGTTCTCCTTCGAAGGCCGGTATTACAGCATCAAGGAAGGACGCATCCGTCCTTTTCCGTATCAGCGTCCGTACCCGGCCATTTTTCAAGGGGGCAACTCACAAGCGGCGCGCAGCATGGCCGGCAGATTGTCGGATTGGTACTTTATGAACGGAGCGCCGCTCGATGAGATTAAGGAGCAGATCCGGGAGGTGAGCGGCATCGCCTCCTCGCACGGCCGGACGGTCCGGTTTGCGGTCAATGCGTTCGTTGTCGCGAGAGAAACGGAGCAGGAAGCACGGGCGGAGTATGACCGCATCCTTGAGCTGGCCGACCGCGCCGCGATCCGGCAATTTCAGGAAAGGGCGAAAGGCGCCAAAGGGATGTGGGGCAACGCCTCGTCCGTCAGCGATTTCGTCGCCAACAACGAAGGCTTCCGGACGGGGCTGATCGGCTCTTACGATCAGGTCGCCCGCAAAATCAAGGAGCTTGAAAGCGCCGGCGTTCAGATGCTGCTGACCGCCTACCGGTTCCCGCTGCAGGAAACGGTTCATTTTCACGATCATGTGCTGCCCCTTATCCGGGATAGCCGGCCGGCCTCCGGCCTGGATGCAAGCTCCACCGCTTCCATCCCAACGAATCGATAGGAGTTCATTTAACGAACAGATAGGAGTTCATTTTATGAAGAAACCATTGACGAAACCTTTGACCAGACCTTTGATGAAACCTTTGATGAAACCTTTGACCAATCCTTTGACCAATCCTTTGACCAATCCTTTGACGAGACCACTGTCCTTATTGATCGCCACCCTCCTGTTCGCGCTGCTCCTTACGGCATGCGGCGGACAGAAAACAAACACCCAAAATGAATCAGCAGCGAGTGCGGGTGCGGATGCGGGTCAAAATCAGTCCGCTTCCGAACAAAGCAGCGGCACGAACGAGAAGAAAACGATCACCTTCGGTGCGACCGCCGGTCCATACAGCGACCAAATTAAGCTGGGCATCAAGCCGATTCTTGAAAAGAAAGGCTACACCGTGAATATCGTCGAGTTCAACGATTACATTCAGCCCAATCTGGCGCTCGCGAACGGCGACCTGGATGCGAACGTGTTTCAGCACAGCATTTATCTGGAGCGGTTTGCTGCTGAACGGAACCTGGAATTGACCAATTTGCTGCAAGTGCCGACTGCTCCGATCGGCATCTATTCCAAGAAGCATCAGTCGCTTGATGAAGCCGGCGCGGGCACAGAAGTCGCACTTCCGAACGATCCGGCCAACCAGTCACGAGCGCTTGTCATGATGCAGCAGTTCGGCTGGCTCAAGTTAAAAGACGGCGTTGACCCGATTAAAGTTTCCGAGAAAGACGTCGCCGAAAACATCAAAAACATTAAGCTGCTGCCGCTGGAAGCCGCCCAGCTGCCGCGATCCTTGGAATCGGCCGACTTCTCGTTCATTAACGGCAACTTTGCGCTTGCTTCCGGGCTGACGCTGGATCAGTCGCTCGGTCTCGAACAAATCCCGGGTCATTACATGAATATCGTCGCAGTCAAGACAGCCGACAAAGACAAGCAGTTCGTGAAGGACATCGAGGACGCCTACAAATCCGCAGAGTTCAAGCAGTTGACGGAAACCAAGTTCAAAGGCTTTGTCCAGCCGGATTATATGAAAAGCTAATAACGACTAATAACGAAGCGTTCTCGAAGCCTTCTCGAAGCGTTCTCGAACAGGTATTCTTTGAACATAGCATCACACTGCAGCACATGGAACTAAGCAACCGCTGAACATGCTACTCAGCCGCTTGCTGCACATGATACTTAGCCGCTTCTGTACATGGAATTTAGCCGCTATCAGCCGAATTTTCCCTTGAAATGCAGACTTAGCCGCTATCAGCCAAATCTTCCTCTGAATTGCAGAAAGCGTCGAAGTAAATTTTGAAATACATGCGTTCGTACATCTTTTTTCTCGTTATTAATCCACCAAGTGAAAATTCCTGCGAAAATACATTTTTTCGCCGGCCCAGTCGCATTTCAGGCTATAAAAGCTTTGAATTCCTGCATATTTGCAGCTTTTCCCTTCCGACAAACGATTTTGATCGATAAAAACTGTACATTTGCAGGTTTGAAAGATTCGTCCGTGAGAGAAGCCGTAGGCAATCGCGGTTTTGCGAGGGCGTATGTGGGTGATGCCGTAGGCAACCGCGGTTTTGCGAGGTTCGACCGCGAGTGATGCCGTAGACAACGGCGGAGTAATCGCGGAGGTGACCGCGAGAAGGCGCGGACTGACCACGGGGTTCGCTCCTTATCGCGGGCTCTGCCAAGCACAAAGCAAACAGGATCTCCAGCTCCGCTTTGCCAGTGGAATTGGAGGTCCTTTTGCGTCACATTCGGGACTTGCACATTCATGCTAACACTTGCTCATTCATGCAACCACTTCCGGGAGAGCCCCCTAGCCCCTTATTTCAGCTTGATCGAAATGAGCTTCAGCTCCGTCATTTCTTCGACGGCGTATTTGATTCCTTCGCGTCCGAAGCCGCTTTCCTTCACTCCCCCGTAGGGCATGTTGTCGACACGGAACGTGGGAAAATCGTTGATCATGACCCCGCCCACCTCCAATTCTTCGGCGGCTTTCATCGCGGCATGGATATCGTTAGTATAAATGCCCGCCTGTAATCCGTAACGGGAGTTGTTCACTTCCGCGATCGCCTGCTCCAGCGAGGCAAAAGGAGCTACCGTTACAACGGGACCGAACACTTCCTGGCAGGAGACCGGCTCATCCGCTGCCACGCCACTCAGGATAGTCGGAGGAAACATCCGGGAATTCAGCGCCTTGCCGCCCGTGATGACCTGCGCCCCGCTTGCGGCTGCGCTGTCAACCCAATCCTGGATTCGGCGAACTTCCTTCTCGCTGATCAACGCCGAAACATCGGTCGCTTCATCCAGCGGATCGCCAACGGTCAATTTCTCCGTCTGCAATTTGAATTTGCGCACAAACTCGTCGAAATTGCTCTCGTGGACATAAATGCGTTGAATCGAAATGCAAACCTGGCCGCTGAAGGAAAAGGCGCCGAGTACGCATCGGCTGATTAATTCCTCTGTGATTTCGTACCCCTGGTCAATAATCAGCCCCGAATTGGAGCCAAGCTCCAATATGACGCGTTTCAGGCCGGCTTTGTTTTTCATCGCGATGCCGACAGCCGGGCTGCCTGTAAACGTAACGGCTTTGACGCGAGGATCGCTTACCAGCTTTTCCCCTACAACCGAACCTGGGCCGGGCACAACGTTCAGCGCCCCGTCCGGAAGCCCCGCCTCCTGAAAAATTTCAGCGAGCACAAGCGAGGAAAGCGGAGTTTGGCTCGCCGGCTTCAGCACGATCGTATTGCCGGCCGCAATGGCCGGACCCACTTTATGGGCAACCAGATTGAAAGGAAAATTGAACGGGGTAATGGCTCCGACGATACCGAGCGGCTTGCGCAGCGTAAACGCCATTCTCCCTTCTCCTCCCGGAGCCGCATCGAGAGGCACCGTCTCTCCATGGATACGGCTCGCTTCCATGACGGCGAATTTGTAGGTCTGAATGGTGCGGTCAATCTCGCCTCTTGCCGTCCGAACCGGCTTGGCCGCTTCCAGCGCCAAAATACGGACAAGCTCCTCTTTTCTGCGCTCCAGAATGGCAACCGTGTTGCTTAAGATGGCCGCGCGCTGGTGTGCGGGCATTTTGGCCATTGTTGCCGCAGCCGCCTCCGCAGCTTCAATGGCTAAAGAGGTTTCGAGTTCATCCGCTTGGGCCACTTCTGCAATCTTTTCTCCCGAATAAGGAGAGTATAATGGTTCATACCTGGCCGCTTCTTTCCGCTGCCCGTTAATAAACAAGTCCCATTTCACCGAACATCCCCTACTTTCCAACCTGCGCGTAAAGTTTGTGAAACACTTCGCCTATAATGCCGAGCCCTTCCTCCAGCTGCTCATCTGTAATGACAAGCGGTGTCAAGAAACGAATGACATTCCCGTGTACCCCCGCGTTCAAAATAATAACGCCGGCTTCGTAGCAACCGTGCTGCAGCGCCGCCACAAACGCCTTAGCCGGCTCCTTTGTCTCCGGAAAAACGAACTCGACGGCGCACATCGCCCCAAGTCCGCGTACATCCGCTATGATCGGAAATGATTGCTGCAGGTTGATAAAATAATTCGTAATCGTTTCTCCGATCTTGCGCGATCTGGCTACAAGCGACTCGCGTTCCATTTTCTCGATTACAGCCAGAGCGGCGGCACAACCGAGCGGACTGCCTCCGTACGTTCCCCCGATCTCCCCGGGACCCGGCGCATCCATAATCTCCGCGCGGCCGGTGACCGCGCTAATCGGCAAGCCCGCCGCAATCGATTTGGACATCGTCATCAGATCCGGCTCGATCTCAAAATGCGTGGACGCAAACATTTCGCCCGTACGTCCGAAGCCCGTCTGAATTTCGTCGGCAATAAAGAGAATGTCGTGTTTCTTGCAGATTTCATAAACGCCTTGCACAAACGTTTTGGGAGGAACGATAAAACCGCCCTCTCCCTGCACGGGCTCCATGATGACGGCCGCCAGTTCTTCCGGCGCCGCCTCCGTATAAAGAAAGTCTTCGAATTGCCGGACGCAATATAACGCGTACTCCTGCTCCGACATCCCTTCGGGACGGTTGGACGGATATGGATATTGGGCCTTGTAAATTGCCGGAGCAAAGGGGCCCATCTGAAATTTATAAGGCTTCACCTTGCTCGTTAACGACATGCCGAGCAGCGTGCGCCCGTGAAATCCGCGGGAAAACGAAACAATCCCCGGTTTCCCCGTATATTTCCGGGCGATTTTCACCGCGTTCTCGACCGCTTCCGCCCCGCTGTTCAGAAAGATCGTCTTTTTCGGAAATTGCCCCGGCGTGATCTGCGCGAGTTTCTCGGCCAGTGCGATATACGGTTCATACATGGCGACATGAAAACAAGTGTGAATGTACTGCTCTGCCTGCTTTTTCACTGCCTCCACGACCTCGGGCGGACAATGCCCGGCATTCAGCGTGCCAATCGCGCCGGCAAAATCCAGGAAGACATGACCGTCCACATCGTGCAGCAGAGCCCCTTCCGCCTTTTGGACAAAAACGGGAGCCGAGTTGCCGATACCTCTCGGCACGAATGACTTTCTTTTTTCCAACAGCTCCCGGGTACGGTCGCCGGGTAAATTCGAGGAAACGGATACGAATTTTCGCGTTAATTGCATGGCTATGAACTCCTTTACAATCATTTTGAAAGAATTTATAGTAGGTAAAAATAATGCCGTAACGCAAGATCACATTACCATTGTAGGATGAATACATATGGAATTCTATTGCTTATAGAGATAGTTTTTATTTTGCTATTCATCCCTCATGGATAATGTTCACGACTAATTATCCACCTATCAGATTGGAGAGCCCATCATGAAACTGGCCGACGCTTTACAGCTTCCGTCACTGAAACAAGCCCGAATCGTTGCCGGCGAGGAGGGGATCGAGCGGACCGTCCGCTGGGTCCATATTGTCGATTTGCCCGACCCTCTCCCCTGGGTCCGCTCGGGTGATTTCCTGCTCACCACCGGATACGCTTGGCCTCATGACCAGGAGCAGCAGAAAACGCTTATTACCGAGCTGTCCAAGCGCGGTTTGGCCGGGGTAGGCCTCGCCGTGCCTCATTATTTTAACGAAATGCCGGCAGCCGCTTGCGCCGCAGCGGAAGAGCTGCAGTTTCCGCTGATCGAAATCCCTTGGGAGGTTCAATTCAACTCCATTACGGAAGAAATTCTCAATTCGATCCTATCCTTTCATTACAAGCTGCAGGAGAAATCGGAGTTTATTCATCAGGAATTAATCCGGATCGCACTCGATGCGGCAAGTCTGCAGGATATCGCCGTTACGCTCGGCAGGCTGATTGAACGAAAGGTAATGATCCAGCATCCGGAGGGTCAGCTTCTGGCCCATTACGATAAGAAGGATGAAGCTTCGTCAGGTCACTGGAATCAAGAGGAGCAGGCATGGAATCCGCATGAGTTTCAGGCTCTGATGGAAGATCCGGAATCGCCCATCTCCCTGCGCTCACTCTCTCAGCCGAAACGAATTCCTGCCGCAGCGGAAACCGGATTGCCCGAACAGTTCGTATGTCCCATCTATATTAAGCGGGAACTTGTCGGCCTGCTGCGGATTATGGAAGAACAACAGCCGCTCAATGAATTGGACAGGCGCGCCGCCCAGTTCGCCGCCATCGTCATGGCGCTGCATATTTCACAGCAGCGGGCGCTCGCATCGCTGGAAGCGCAGCTCGGCTATTCCTTTCTCGATTCCTTGCTGGAAGGACAGTTCAGTCCGAGTCCCCAAGCGATGCGCCGGGCCGGACTGCTCGGCTTCGATCCGGAAGCCGTTTATTCCGTCGGCATGATCGTCATGGCGTCTCCGGTTCCGATGACGCGCGAAGGAATTGTAAAGCGTGAGCAGTTGGCGGAGAAACTAAAGCGGAGACTGCAGGAGCTTCGAATGCCGGCGGTACTTTCTTTGATCCAAAACCAAATTGTATTCCTGCTTCCGGAACGTTTACCGGCAGAGCAGATTTGGCAGACTTTTCAGGCTCCCGATCTCACCTTTGCCGTCAGTCTGCCGCACCGCGGGTTCGACAATGTCCGTCAGGGATATAAGGAAGCATGCTCGATCCTGCCTCATTTGAAATTCGGCCAGCTCCATCGCTATCAGGAGCTGCTCGTTCCCCGCATCCTGCTGGGCGATACGGAAGCGCGTTCGTCTTTTCTCGAAAAAATGCTCGGACCGCTGCAGAGCAGCAAAAACGGCGACGTGCTCGTCCAGACGCTGCTCAAGTTCGCGAGCCTTGGCTTTCATCTGAAAAAAACGGCCGATGAGTTAAACATCCACCCCAAAACATTGCGCTACCGGTTAGACCGCATCATTGCGCTCGGGGATTTCGACCTAAGCGATACGGAAACGCAATTTCATCTGCAGCTGGCCGTTCGCATCGCTTCGCTTACGAATCAGCGGGAAGCCAAAGCGTAAAAACAAAAAAGATCGTCCTTTCCTTGACCCGTTTGCTAGTGTGGGAAGAGATGGACGATCTTCTTTCTGCTATTTACATTTTCTATGACTGCGCTCGGCGGAATCGTGCTAATATTAGGCACAACAAAAGAGCATATGCTTACGAAGTGTTTTTCCTTCGGAAAAACTTAAGCTTATGCTTACGAAGTGTTTTTCCTTCGGAAAAACTTAAGCTTATGCTTACGAAGTGTTTTTCCTTCGGAAAAACTTAAGGAGGTCCATCATGAAAAAAATCGGAATGCTTACGCCGTCGTCGAACACGGTTGTTGAGCCTGTCACAGCGGCCATGGCGTCTTCCTTGAGCGAGGTTTCCGTCCATTTCACACGGTTTAAATTGACCCGGATCCTGATCGGGGAGAACAAGCGGGGCGAATCCGATACGGAGTCGCTGCTGGAGGCCGCTTCTCTGCTGGCGGATGCAGGCGTAGACGTGATCGCCTACAACGCAACGTCCGGCGGCTGGCTGGGCGAACAATCGGATCAGGCGTTATGCACGGCGATTACCGAGCTGACTTCCATTCCCGCGACGACTTCGATCCTGTCCCTGCTCCAAGCTCTGCGCTTGTACAAAATCGGAACTTACTGTCTCGTCACACCGCTGGTGGACGAAGTGACGGCGCAGGTGATCGAACAGTACAGGAAGCAAGGCTTCGAGTGCACGGGGCACCGCAACTTCAACGTGAAGATGAACAAGCTGAGCAGTTCCATTACGGACGAGCAGATCTTAACGGCTGTCAAAGAGTCGTTCGTACCCGGAACGGATGCGATCGTTTTGTCCGGGACGAATATGCGGGCTGCGCATCTGGCAGCATCGCTGGAAGATGAATACGGTGTTCCCGTTTTCGATACGGCTGCGGCGACCTTGTGGCAGACGCTTCGGTTGTCCGGACTGGACAATGCGGGCATACAAGGCTGGGGACGGCTGCTCGCGGGCAAATAAGAGGTACAACAATATACGGTAGAAGGCTTAATCCCTTCTACCGTATATTTGGCTTGTATCGGAACTGACTTGCAAGAGATGACGGTAAGGGAAAGAAGCAGGATAGATCATCTGGATCGTTCGGGACGGATAATCCTTGCCCAGACGATAAATTTGGAATGGAACCGTTTCATGCTGCAATAGGCTCGGTAAGTCATCCGGCCCATAGAGAGAGTGAAAGAATTCCATCGTATCGTACATGAATGAGCTCGGACAGATGGTGTAGCCCAGCCCGTCGGAAACCATTTTAAGAATGATGCCCGTATCGTTAATATTGCGAATATCCTTCGGAACATTCCCCATTAATTTCAACATCACTTCATTAATCATCAATCGCAGCGGCTGATTGGAATAGAAGACGAAGAATGTCTTGTCGAGCAATGCAGCCATGCCTTCAGAATTGTCGATATCCAGCCTGTCTTCGTTTTTGGGACCGAGCAGCAGCATCTCGTCGCGCATGATCGGGATGGATTCGAGCCCTTGCTTTGGCTCGAAGTAGGGAACGATACCCAAATCGATGTCTCCGAGCTGGAGCAATTGCAGGATCACTTCGTTCGAATCCGACAGCATGTGGTACTTCAGGTTCGGATCCAAGCTGCGCAGGCGGTTCGTAATCGGTTTGAACAACGTCCATCCGAGCGGGACCGCAATGCCGACCTTCAGGTTGTTGCCATTGTCGGCGAACGTTTCGCCGATGTCATCCAGCTCCGGATGAAGCAATTTGATCTGATTGATCAAGCTGGAGTTGTCTTCGAATTTCGACATTGCATTCATTTGTTGAATCGCCTTTGCGGCATTATGAATAATCGAAGCGCCTTGCTTGGTCAATTTGACCCCGCTTCGAGTTCGTTCCAATAAAACGAATCCAAGCTCTTGTTCCAGCTTTTTAATTCGGATGGTCAACGCGGGTTGAGATAAATGCAATACCTGTGATGCTTTGGATATACTTTTCTCTCGGACGACCGTAACCAAAGCATGCAAATCCATCAAGTCCATGGTCTCACCCCTCTTGCATTTTCTTTATCCATTATACATTTTTCTTGACTATTTTTGAACGTCAGGGACGGGCATTTCCGGCATAAGAGACGCTCATTTCGCCGAGTTTGGCAATCGCTGCGAAGCAGCCCTGCAGACGTTATATTTAATTTTTTTATTATTCAACCCTTTATGAAGTATGATAATGTGTTGTCAGAAATGATAACATACCTCCAGACGCTTACGCAGACTTCGGAAGCAGACAACTGGTTGGAGTGAGGAGAGCTATTGAGTATGGTAAGATTATATGCCCTGACAGGGGCGCAGCAAGCAAAACTGGTACGTGATCGCGAAGTGTCGCCGGTTGAAATCGTCGGGCAGGTGTTCGACCGAATTCATAGACTAAATCCGGTGCTGAACGCTTTCTGTCAGCTGGATGAAGAACATGCAATGGCAGCGGCGAAACAAGCGGAACAGCAAATTATGAACGGCGAAGAAGTCGGGCCGCTTCACGGCGTTCCCTTCCACGTCAAGGACTTGGTGCTGACGAAAGGAATTCGCACCGCTTTCGGTTCAAAGGCATTTGAGAATTACATTCCGGATGAAGATGACATCAGCGTGGAACGTTTGAAGAATGCCGGCGGCATTGTCGTCGGGAAGACAAACGTTCCGGAGTTCGGTTATCGGGGCATTAACAAGGTATTTGGCAATATCCGCAATCCATGGAACACCGAACTGACCCCGGGCGGTTCCAGCGGCGGTTCCGCTGTCGCAGTCGTAACGGGCATGGGCTCGCTGACGGTCGGCAGCGACGGCGGCGGTTCGATCCGCAATCCTGCAAGCTTGACGGGCGTTTACGGGTTTAAGCCATCCTTCGGCCGGGTGCCGCTGTATCCTGGCTGCCGTGATCCGAAATTTCCGGGCGGAAGCAGCTGGGAAACGCTTGAGGTTATCGGGCCGTTGACACGTACTGTGGAAGACAGCGCACTGATGCTGAGCATTATGAGCGGACCGAGCCACATGGACCGGCACAGCCTTCCGGGCACGCTCGACTACATGAAGATCATTCAGAATAAAGACATTAAAGATCTGCGAATCGCATGGAGCGTCGATGCCGGTTATGCGACGGTCGATCCGGAAGTGCGCCGCATTACATTAGAAGCGGTGAAAGTATTTGAACAACTGGGCTGCCATGTTGAAGAGACGCATCCCGGAATCTCCAACCCGTCTCAATACTTCGCCGGATTGATTGCCCGTGATACGGATTTCGCCGGACTGCGGAAGATGGCGCAAGAATATGGCGACTACATGGATCCGAATTTCGTGAATACCGTCAACCGGGTATGGACGGACGATCAGCTCACCTCAGCGGCAATGGACAGACAAGCGATCAACATTACGATGAGAAGATTTATGGAAAATTATGATTTGTTGATTGTTCCTGCACTGTTTGCCCCGGCATTCAAGGTTGGCACTTACGGCCCGACGGAAATCGACGGCAGGAGCGTGCCGGACAACCACTGGTCTTCCTTTAACTGCATCGCCAATATCACCGGCTTCCCGGCAGCTTCTCTTCCTGCAGGGTGGACGAATACCGGACTTCCGGTCGGCTTGCAATTGATCGGCGGACATTTGGCAGACGAAGTTGTCCTGCGTGCTTCCAGCGCCTTCGAAGAGGCTCGTCCGTGGCTGCCGCAATTGAACGCACTGGTTGAACGTTACGACGCTTAAGCAAAGCATCATGACGGTTAAACTGAAGCTCGAATATGTACAAGGAGGGTGAGGGAGATAGCTCTCTATATACTGCGCAGACTGCTCTATATGATTCCGGTCCTTATCGGAATTGTATTCATCACGTTCTTTCTTACCCGAATCCTTCCGGGGGATCCCGCCTTGATGATCGCCGGTACGGAAGCTCCCGATGATGTTCTGGAGAAGATCCGCAACGATATGGGTTTGAATGAGCCCCTGTATCTGCAATTTATCCATTATGTCGCCCGATTGTTTCAAGGGGACTTCGGTTTTGCCTGGCATACGGGCCACAGCGTGTTGTCCGACTTTGCGACCCGCCTGCCGGCAACCATTGAGCTGACGCTGGCCAGCTTCATCGTTGCGCTTGTTATTGCGCTTCCGGTCGGAATCATTGCGGCAACGAAGAAAGAATCGATCGTCGACCATATTTCTCGGGTGTTCTCTTTGATCGGATCTTGCGTTCCTTCGTTCTGGCTGGCTCTCATTCTGATTTATGTGTTTTACTCCAGATTGAACTGGTTCCCTGCACCTCTGGGGAGATTGGGGAACGGCATCAGTCCACCGACGTCTATAACCGGCTTGTATGTCGTCGACAGCCTGCTCACATGGAACATTCCGGTGCTCGGACAAGCACTCGCCCATCTCGCTCTGCCTGCGATTGTGCTCAGCACCGGGATGATGGCTATTATTTCCCGGATGGTGAGATCGAGCATGCTGGAGGTTATCAGCCAAGATTTCATCCGCACGGCAAGAGCCAAAGGAATTTATGAACGTACGGTTGTGATGAAGCATGCGCTCGTTAACGCACTGCTCCCGACGTTGACCGTTATCGGCGTGCAGTTCGGTCTCTTGCTGGGCGGCGCCGTCGTGACGGAGACGATCTTCTCCTGGCCGGGTGTGGGCAGCTATATTACCGAGTCCATTCTCGCGACGGATTATGCGCCCATCCAGGCATTTACCCTGATGAGCGCCTTGATCATCAGCTTTACGAATTTGGCGGTCGACGTGATTTACGGCTTGATTGACCCACGAGTCCGCTATGATTGACGAACTTCGGTTTAAGGAGGTGACACCATGGAGAAAACAATAGCTTCCGCCTCGATGGCCGAGTCATCCGGGGAACAGCGGCGCAAGCCGGCAGGCTTTACCCGATTGCTCCTCCGCAATCGCCTGTCCGTGATCGGACTGCTGCTCATTGTCGTTTGGATTGCCCTGGCTCTGCTGGCGCCGCTGATTACCCCCTACTCTCCTATCGAACCGGATGTGGCGAACAAGCTTATGCCTCCGAGCGCATCGCACTGGTTCGGAACGGACAACTTCGGCCGGGATATATTTACCCGTATTGCATACGGCGCCAAGTACACGATCTGGTCCGGCGTCGCGGCTGTCGCAATCTCTTTCTGCGTAGGAACCGTTCTCGGCGCGATCGCAGGCTACTACGGCGGCGTTCTCGGCAATGTCGTCATGCGTGTCATGGACATGTTCCTGGCCTTCCCTGCTCTGGTGCTCGCGATGGCGATCGCCGCTTCGATCGGGCCGGGATTGACGAGCGCCATGATCGCGGTAAGCGTCGTCGGCATTCCGGAATATGTCCGGCTCATGTACGGGCAGACGATGCTTCTGCGGGAAAAGGAGTTCGTTGAAGCGGGCCGGGCGATCGGTTTGAAAAATTCGGTTATTTTGTTCCGCCATATCCTTCCCAATGCGCTCGCTCCCCTTATCGTAAGAGCGACGCTGGGCATCGGTTTCGCCATTCTGATCTCCTCCAGCTTGAACTTCCTCGGGCTGGGCGTGAAGCCGCCTACTGCGGAGTGGGGGGCTATGATATCGGAAGGCCGGCGATACATCGTCTCGGGCGAATGGTGGATTGTTTCGTTCCCCGGGCTGGCCATTGCAACATCCATTTTGGGCTTCAATCTCATTGGCGACGGTCTGCGGGACGTACTTGATCCGCGGCTCAGAACCAGCAGCGGCGCGAAGCGATAGATTCGGGAAAATCCGACAACAGATGAGGAGAGAAAAACAATGAAGAAGTGGTGGGCAGGATTTTGGGCAGTCGTATTGGTTTTATCGCTGGTCGGTTGTTCCTCCGGCAAGAGCAATGATGCAGCAACTCCTTCAAGCAGTACCGGCAGTGCGAACAGCGGCAGCGGAGACAACAGCGCCGGTTCCAAAACGCTCACTGTCGCTTGGCAAGCCGTTGCAAGCACGCTTGACCCCGTTAACGCGACGTCCGACATTTTGGCCGTCAACGCTTATGACCGGCTGATCGGTTACGAAGTCAGTCCGGGGGACGGCGATGCAGCCAAAGCTTTCGGACTGAAGCCAATGCTGGCGAAGAGCTGGACGATCTCCGAAGACGGCTTGACCTACACGTTCCAATTGCAAGACAATGCGAGCTTCCAAAGCGGCAACCCGGTTACGGCCAATTCGGTCAAATTCTCTCTGGAGCGCATGAGAGATTCCGCAACGGGCGGTTTCACATACGGCTTGACGCAAATTGAGAGCATCACGGTTCAAGATGACAAGACTATCGTCCTGAAGCTGAAAAAAGCGAATCCGAAACTGCTGCAAATGCTCGCCATGTATTGGTTCTCCATCCTCGACGACAAGCTCGTTCAAGAAAAAGGCGATGCCTACGTCAACGACCATGCCGTCGGTTCCGGTCCGTACATCATCGAGAAATGGGATCCGTCGAGCGAAGTTATTTTCAAAGCGAACAAAAACTACTGGGCGGGCGCTCCTAAGATTGATCAAATTACGATGAAGTACATTAAAGAAGCATCCAACCGCCTCATGCTGCTGAAGAACGGCGACATCGACGTATCGATTGAACTGCCGCCGAAAGACTTGAAGGACCTTAAGTCCGCGACGAACCTGACGGTTCACTCCAACAGCAGCAACCGGATCTTGTTCCTGGCGATGAACATGAATAAAGAGCCTTTTACCAACCCGAAAGTACGTCAAGCGCTCTCTTACGCCGTACCTTACGATCAGCTGATTGAGGACGTGATGTTTAATGAAGCGCGTCCGATGAGAAGCTCCGTACCGAGCAACACGCCGGGCTCCACGGACGAGGGGTACGAATATCGCTACGATCTGGACAAAGCGAAGCAACTTCTGACCGAAGCCGGCTTTCCGAACGGATTCAACTTCGACCTAACTGTTGGTTCGGGCTACCCGGACTGGGATGACGATGCCATTCTGCTGCAAGCATCCTTCGCGAAAATCGGCGTCAATATGAACATCAAAAACGTTGCCCGTCCGCAATTCCTGGAAATGCAAAAACAAAGGACGATGGACGCTTATATCTCCAGATGGACTTCCATGGTGTACGATCCGAGCTGGCACTTGGGATTGCTGATGGACAGCAAGGGAACGGGCAACTACCACGGCTACAACAACCCGACAGTAGACCAGCTGCTGCAGCAGGCGAATGATGAAAGAGATGAAACGAAACGGATGGCGCTGTATCACCAAGCCCAGAAGATCATTACGGCGGATGCGCCTTGGCTGTACCTGTACCAATACAACCGGATCGTCGGCGTCAGCAACAACGTTACGGGCTACAAGTTCTATCCGGACGAATTCATTCGTTTCGCCGACCTGGACAAGGCGTAACAGCCGCCGTCAATCATCCGAGAATTCCACAGGGAGGTTAGCCGATGAGCGCCTTGCTTGAAGTAAAGGATTTAAAGACAGAATTTCTTACCGGCAACGGACCTGTACGCGTCGTTGACGGAGTCGATCTTGTGTTGAACAAGGGCGAAACATTGGGTGTCGTCGGTGAATCCGGGTGCGGCAAAAGCGTGACCTCCATGTCGATTATGGGATTGCTTCCGAAAGGGCAAAGCCGCATTGCAGGCGGAGATATCCGCTTCCGCGATCAAAGCCTGCTCTCTCTGTCCGCGAAGGAAATGCGGCAAGTCCGCGGCAACCGGATTGCGATGATTTTTCAGGAACCGATGACGTCCTTGAATCCGGTTTTCAAAATCGGGAACCAAATCAGCGAAGCGCTTCGCTTCCATAAGAACATCAGCAAAAAAGAAGCGTGGAGCCAAGCGGTCGGGATGCTGAAGAAAGTCGGCATCCCCCGCCCCGAGCAAATTGCGCAGGAATATCCCCATCAGCTGTCGGGCGGAATGCGGCAGCGCGTGATGATTTCGATGGCGATGGCCTGCAATCCCGAAGTGCTGATTGCCGACGAACCGACGACCGCGCTCGATGTCACGATCCAGGCGCAAATTCTTGAGCTCATGCGGGAACTGCAGCACGAGCAAGAAACGGCTATTATGCTGATTACTCATGATCTCGGCGTTGTGGCGGAAACGTGCCAGCGGGTTGTCGTCATGTATGCCGGACAAGTGGTGGAGGAGGCGGAGGTGGGGATGCTGTTCAAGCATCCTCTCCATCCTTACACGAAAGGACTTCTAGGTTCTCTGCCTCAATTGGCCGGGGAGAAGAAGCGCCTCGAGCCCATTGTCGGCAGCGTGCCGACCCCGGGGAATATGCCGTCCGGCTGCCGGTTTGCACCGCGCTGTGCCTATCGAACAGATGCGTGCCTTGAAGCTCAGCCTGCTCTGCTTGAGGTTGATAAAGGGCATAAATGCAGCTGCATCCTATATCGGGAGGGAGAGCAATGAGCGTCTTACTTGAAGTGCGCAACCTGAAGAAGCATTATCCCGTCCGCAAAGGATTTTTCGGCAGGACCGGTGCGGTTGTCAAAGCTGTTGACGGCGTTTCCCTGAGCATTGAAACCGGGGAAACGCTGGCAATTGTCGGAGAATCCGGCTGCGGGAAATCGACGATGGGCCGTTCGATCCTGCGGCTGATTGAACCGACCGACGGCGAGATTCTGTTCGAGCAGGAAGACATTCGCAAGCTGAATCCCGAGCAGATGCGCCGGTTCCGTACGAAAATGCAAATCGTATTCCAGGACCCGTACGCATCGCTTGATCCGCGGTGGACGATTCAAAAAATATTAGAAGAGCCCTTCCGGCTCTACGAGAAGCTTTCGGCTCCCGAATTGAAGGAACGGGTCGAACAATTGATGCAGGTGGTCGGCCTCTCCCCTTACCATGCCGACCGTTTCCCGCATGAGTTCTCGGGCGGCCAACGGCAGCGGATCGGCATTGCCCGCGCGCTGGCGCTCAAACCGCAATTCGTCGTATGCGACGAACCCGTATCCGCGCTGGACGTGTCCATACGGGCTCAGGTATTGAACCTGATGGAGGATTTGCAGGAGCAATATTCACTGACCTATATGTTCATCTCGCATGACCTCTCCGTCGTGAAATTCATCAGCGACCGCGTCGGCGTCATGTACTTGGGCCGGCTGGTCGAACTGGCTCCTACGGATGAATTGTTTGCCGAGCCGCTTCATCCTTATACGAAAGCACTGATCTCGGCACTGCCGCTGCCGGATCCGGAAGCCAAGCGGGAGAGAATTATTCTGAGCGGAGACGTACCGAATCCGCAAAATCCTCCTTCCGGCTGCGCCTTCCATTCGCGCTGCCCGTCGGCCCGGCCGGAGTGCAAATCGGTCACGCCCGAGTGGAAGGAAGTGTCTCCGGGTCGAGGCGTAGCTTGTCTATTATACTGAGTTTATCCCGAAGGAGAAAAGAAAAAGTGAGCACTTACCAGCTTGTCGTAAAAGGATGTTTGGTGCTTGAAAACGGCGCGGTAACGGGCGAGCTGGGCATCAATGACGGAGTCATCGAGACGATCTCTTCCGATCAGGGTACGCTGAAGGGTGCGCGCACGCTGGACTTTGGCGACGCCTATATTTTTCCCGGCTTAATCGATGCCCATGTGCATTGTTATACGAACCCCGAAGAAGGCTTCATCAACAATACGGCTTCGGCGGCCGCAGGCGGATTCACGACCATTCTCGATATGCCTTACGACTCGCCCGATCCGATCACCAGCGCAGAACGCTTCAAGGACAAAGTGGCGCTGCTCGAGAAGGAAGCCATTGTCGATGTCGGATTGTGGGCCACCGTGGCCAAAGGAGGCGCCCAGCAGATCGTCCCGCTGGCCGAAGCCGGCGCGATCGCGTTCAAGCTCTCCACCTTTGAAGCGGACCCTTACCGCTTTCCGCGCATTCCGGATCATGAAGTGCTTCAGGCGCTGCATCTGGCCGGCGGGACAGGACTTATGGTCGCGTTCCATGCCGAGAACGGCGAGATTATCGGGCATATGATCGAGGAATATACAAAGGAAGGCAAAGTGGCGCCCCGGGCGCACATGGAGACCCGGCCTCCGGTCAGCGAATCGATCGAGGTGCTCAAGCTGATGGAGATGGCCTACTGGACCCGGGCGAAGCTGCATATCGTCCACGTCAGCCATCCCCGGACGATCGAACTGATCGGCTCGTTCCAGCGGCAGGGCGTCCAGGTAACGGCGGAAACATGTTACCCGTACATTTTGAAGGATGTCAGCGATCTGGAGCAGCTAGGCACAAAGGCGAAGATGAATCCTCCGCTGCGTGATCCGGAAGATGCGAAGCGGATGTGGGAGTATGTCAAGGCAGGCGCGTTTAACATGATTACGTCCGACCATGTTCCATGGGACAAGAGCAAGAAGAATGCGGGCAAGGACAATATTTTCAAAGCGGCGCCGGGACTTCCCGGATTGGAAATTATGGCTTCCCTGATCTTTGACCGCGGTGTGGCGAAGGGAGAGATGACGCCGGTGCAATATGCGCAGCTGCTGTCGCAGCATCCGGCCGAACTGTTCGGGATCGAGGGCAAAGGCCGAATCGCTCCCGGTTACGATGCGGACTTTACGGTGATCGATCCCCGCGCGCATTGGGTGATTGACGAGCAGAAGTTCCGGACGAAAGCGAAAATTACGCCTTTCCACGGCCAGAAGGTGCAAGGGAAGGTTATTCATACGATGATACGCGGCTGTACCGTCTATGACGGCAGTGAAGTGGTTCAGAAGCCGGGCTTCGGGCAATTCGTAGCAGGCTCGGCCAGCACGAAAAAATGATCTTCGGTTTGCGTATCCTTTTATTCGATTTATTTTAATGCAATGGAGGTTTCCAAGTGAGCGACTTGTACGGTCTTTGCGTCATTACGCTGACTCCTTTCCACGACGACGGCCGTCTGGATGAAGAGAGCCTGCGCAAATTGACGGACTTTTATATTCATTCCGGTGTTCACGGGATGACAATTCTGGGCATTATGGGCGAGGCGCACAAGCTGTCGGAGAGCGAGCGTTACCGGGTTATGGATATCGTCTTGCGTCAGACGAACGGACGGGTGCCGGTTATTGTCGGCTGCTCGGCTCCGGGCAGCGATTTGGCGGGCGAACTTGCCAAGAAAGCGGAAGAAGCCGGAGCTGCAGCCGTCATGGTTGCGCCTCCCGCCAATCTGAAGAACGAAGATATGCTGCTTCGTTATTTTGCAAACGTGGCGGAGAAAATCTCGATTCCGATCGTGCTGCAGGACGAGCCGGTTACGACGGGCGTTCGTTTGAGCGCCCCGTTTATCGCGAGGCTGGCGGAGAACGTGCCGCAGATCAAGTACGTCAAGCTGGAAGAAGCGCCGACGACGATCAAAATCACGAGCATCCTGAAGCTGACGAACCTCCGCATCTTCGGCGGACTCGGCGGGATGTATTTCTACGAGGAGCTGGAACGGGGGGCGGTCGGCATTATGACGGGCTTCGCCTATCCGGAAATTCTCGTGAACACCTACGATCTGTTCCAAGCTGGCAAAAAGCAGGAAGCGAGAGCATACTTCTACCGCTACCTGCCGCTCGTTCGTTTCGAAGCGCAGCTTGGAATCGGCGGCGTGACGATTCGCAAAGAGACCTTCAAGCTGCGCAAAGCGATTGAAAGCTCCCATGTGCGGTTCCCCGGAACGCCCGTTGACCCGCAAACGATGCAGGAGCTGCAGGATATGATCGCTTTCCTTGGACTGGAATGACCTGCGGTAAGATTCGGATAACGATTGAGCTTGTACAACGACTGACATTTGTGGGAGAATAAACATGGACTTGAATTTGAAAGGCAAAGCGGTTTTTGTCGCTGCCTCGAGCAAAGGGCTGGGAAAGGCCAGCGCGCTGGAATTGGCCAAGGAAGGCGCGAACGTGATGCTTTCCGGCCGCGACGAGGAAGAATTGAAGCTGGCCAAAGCTGTACTGGAGCAAGCGGCAGCAGGCAAAGTGGAATACGTGCTGTGCGATATTACGAAGCCGGAGCAGCTGAAGGCAGCGATTCAAACAACGGTCAGACAGTTCGGAACGATCGATATTCTGGTTAACAATGCCGGCGGACCTCCGGCGGGTACGTTCGAGAAATTCACGGATGAAGACTGGGTTAAGGCATTCGAATTGACGCTGCTCAGCTATATCCGTCTCATTCGCGAAGCGCTGCCGTACATGAAAGAGCAGCGCAGCGGCAAGATCATCAACTTGACGTCTTCCTCCATCAAACAGCCGATCCCGGGCCTCTTGCTCTCCAATACGTTCCGCCTCGGAGTGCTGGGGATGGCCAAGACGCTGTCGATGGAGCTCGCTCCATACAACATTCTGGTGCATACGGTGGCGCCGGGACGGATTGCAACGGATCGCGTCAAGTCGCTCGACGAGATCAAGGCGCAGCAAGCAGGCGTGCCGGTCGAACAAGTGGAGGCCGACTCGAAGAAGACGATTCCACTCGGACGCTACGGCAACCCGGAGGAATTCGGCAAGGTGGTCGCTTTCCTGGCATCGGACGCCGCATCCTATATGACGGGCAGCGCCGTGCTGGTGGACGGCGGAATGATCAAAAGTTTGTAGGGGAGAAGGGTTCGAATGATCCGAAAAGTCGAGCATGTGGCCATTATCGTTCAAAACATGGAACAGTCCGTTCAATACTACACGGAAATGTTCGGATTTGTGGTACGGGCAACCGGCACCAACGCCAGAAGAGAGATGACGTTCCTGAAGCATCCCGGGCAGCCCGGGTTCGAAATTGAATTGATTCGCGATCTGATTCCTTTGGGCGATTATTCGGACAAAGGCATTGTCAATCATCTCGCCTTTACCGTAGATCGTATCGCGGAAGCGATTCCGTATTACGCGGCCAAAGGCGTCGTGTTCCACTCTGCCGAGCCGAACACGGCCATCGACGGAGCCAAAACGATCTTTTTCAGCGGCCCGAGCGGCGAACTGCTGCAGTTCGTGGAGCCTGCCAAAGCTTGATTCGTACGCATTGAGAGGCTGTTCCCGGAGAGCGGGACGGCCTCTTCCCTTATGTGCCAGTCCGAATGCCCCTTCCTCCTCGCCCCCACGATCGATGCCGGGAATTCAATTGGCGCAATTCCCCCGCCTGCAATCCGCTCCAGCCCTTTCGCCGTTTCGTCTCAGCAACACGTTCATCCCCGCTTCACAGCATGTTGTTCTTTTTCGCTTCCTTGAACGTCTCAATCCGCTGCTTGCCCCATTCATACATCATCTCAACAATCGGCAGCAGCGTCATCCCCACCTCGGTCATCGAATACTCCACCTTCGGCGGCACTTCAGGATAAACTTCACGGTGAACGATGCCGTCCTCCATCAGCTCGCGCAGCTGGTTCGTCAGCATCTTATGCGATATTTTTGGAAAAAGCCGCTGTAGATCGCTGAACCGGTGCGCGCCTTCGACGCCCAAATGCCACAAAATGACAACCTTCCACTTGCCGCTAATGACGGACAACGTCAATTCTTTTTCGCAGTTGTAATCGCCGTTCTTGATTTTTTCTTGAATCTCGCTCCTTAATATATCGGTCATTCGCCAAATCCTCCATTTGAAGTCCGTTACTTTTTCGTAACCTCCGCACAAAAAAGTGCATTCTTCACGGCATTCTTCCTCTTCAGTATAATTCGAATTGTTCCAAAAAATAAATGATTCGGTTCAAGGAGGCACATCTGCTATGGGCAAAAAAGTATTATTCATCGTCCCCCCAGATCGATTTAACGACGACGAATTGTTTATTCCGAAAGGGATTCTAGAAAATGCAGGCATTGAAGTTACCATCTCCAGCCTGAACAAAGGCGAAATTACAGGCGACAATAAAGGAACCGCTGTGGCAGAGGCACTGTTCTCCGAGGTTCCCGCCGCCGATTACGATGCCGTTTCAGTCATTGGCGGCTCCGGTACGCCGGATTATTTGTGGGGCAACGAGCAGCTGATCGACTACCTGAAGCAAGCCTACGAGCAAAAGGTTCTCGTTACCGGCATCTGCGCCGGCTCCGTTGCGGTCGCTCAGACTGGCCTTCTCTCCGGACGCCCGGCCGCTTGTTACCCGGTAGACTCCCAAATCAACGAGCTCCAGGCACGGAATGTGGAATATGCCGGCAGCCAGCACGTCGTGGCGCACGATGACATCATTACAGGCGACGGTCCCGACGGCGCGCAGCAGTTCGGAGAAAGCCTTGTAAAGGCGTTAAGCTGACGGCTTGGAGCGCTCTTTGCGGCAGCATCGACAAGCTGCGAGATAACATCAAACATGTCGCCCGGCCGGATACCGATCCGGTCTTTGGAAGCGAAGGTCCTTTGATGGATATTTGGAAAAATGATTGAGCTTCCCACCCGGCAAAAAAACCTTCCCGAATATCTTTCGATCCGAAGGATACGCGGGAAGGTTTTTTGGTTTAAGCCGATCTTTCGCTACTCAAGCGACTGCAATAACACCGAAGAGATAAACGCGCCCGGCCATGAAAACCAGTGCCGCGACTCGATCGCGCCCGTATGCTCATCAATCGCCTCGGAAAAAAGCCCGTCCCACTGAACGATTTCCTCCAGCTTGCGCCGGACCAGTTGCTCGCGGCCTTTGTCCCGAACGAGCAAGCTGTACAGCAGCTCCTGTCCGTCTCCGAGCGGCCACGGATGGGGCGTATGCACGGAACCAAGTCCGCCATAAATACCGCCGTAATAGCCGCCTTTATTGTCTTCCGTAAACGCAAACTCCATCGTTTGAATCCATGCCGGGTCGTCCGCACCGCAAAATCTCCAAACCGGGGCATAGACCGTCGGCAGATCGTTCGCATCGTGATAAAGCTGAAAATTCCCTTTCAAATCGGAAAGATACGCAAACAATTGCCGACCTTGATGCACCGTAACGAAACAATCCAGGGTGTCCTGTTTGACCCGCCGGGCCATTTCCGGCAAATTCAATGCCGTAAACGCAACCGATTTGTTCAGCTTCGCCAGCGATATGAGCGTATGCCAGACGAGTACGTTGCTTGAAAAATGGTACGGATATTCGACTTCATCGTCAGCCGGCGTCTCTCCTGTCAAGAAGAGCCATTTTTCCCCGTATTTTTGTGCTCAAGGATCATCGCCAAAATTTCATTCACTTTCGGCAGCAGCCGTTCCACCGTCTCCTGATCCCCGAACCGTTCATAATAATCGCAAAGCTCAAGCAGTGGATAACATTGCTGATCCAATTGGAACACGCTGTCCTTGCAGAAGCCGTTCGTCAAGTAAGCGCGGCCCCAATAGCGGTTCGGGCGGTCCGCCAGCTCGAACATCCAGCGCAAATGGCCTTTAATGATCCGCTGTACCCGATCTTTAAATAACGGGATGTACGATGGCTCATATAAGAGGTTCGCACGCTTCTCCGATTCGAACAGCAGCCGTATCATATAATAAGCGTCGCGGTTCCAGGATAGCGGCAGCAGCTGATGATCGGTAATGACGCATACGGCATCTTCACCCGCCGGAATAGAGCAGCATGACATTATGTAGTCGATGTTTCGCTGCACAATAAACGTGTCCCAATCGAAACCATCTTCACGCTTCATAACCGGCATTTCTTCTGAAGCTTTGTTGATCCACGAAGACAAATCAGCAGCGGTAAAGCCGGTACCCGCTTCCGCATCATCGACCGAGATCAGACAGACCATCGTCAGCTTTCGGGTTTCCCCGCTTCTCAATATCAATTCCGGCTCGTGCCGGTACGGGATCGGTTCGGACGCCGATTGTGTCGTCGGCTCCAATAACAGCGGTCCGTTCCCATCGAAGAACATGAGGCTCGCCTTGGCCGGCAAATTCCGGTTCTTCACTGTAATACAATTTCCGCTAACAATCAGTTCAAGTTCCGTGGGCGGAACGAGAATCGGACCGCCTTCCGTCAGTTGTCCGTAGCTGGACCGGTGCAAACTGAAGCTGCCGCCCACGACGAGTGGAATCGAAGCCGGCTTGCCGCTGTGATTCGTAATCTCCAGATGCTGAATGAAGCCGCTCTTCCCATCGTTGTTCACGGCCATGAATAAATTGCCCACTTCAATGCCTTCCTTTCGATAACGGAAGGAAGGATAACGGTTTTCGACGAAGGAGATCTCTTGCTCCGGATTGAAATCTTGCGGACCGATTCCAAACCCGTTGAATCCGTCCGAACTTTGCTGCTGCCCGGTCAGGCGTCTGCGATATTGACGAACATATCCGCTGTCATACCATTTATCGTTCGGAAATTGTTCGATTGTGGTCAATGTGATGAAACCATGGCGCGGATGGAAGTGATTGACGGAACGGATCAAGCCGTCGCGTCCGATGCTGGCGGATAACGTCCCGCACCCCGTATCCAGCGGTTTCTTGTTTTTTGCATCGCGTAGGCTTATAAACTGCTGTACTTGAACAGACAACCGAATGCCTCCAATCAACCGCTTTGGTTTAAGCTTTCATCAATTTCCCGTATAGTTCCGGTCTTCTGCTGCGCAGAATCATTTCCTGCTTACGCTCCTGCGTAATTTCGGACAGATCGATCGTGCCGATTAGCACTTCTTCCCCATCCCCCGCCTGATGAATCACCTCGCCGCGGGGATTGACGATTTTGCTGTTTCCACAGTAGACCACGTCATCTTCCGCGCCGACCCGGTTGACGGCAACCGTGAACAGTTGATTGTCCTGGGCGCGCGCCCTCGTGCGCAAATCGAGCAAGTATTCGAAATTTTTCGGAATGGCCGAAGGAATAAAGATTACCTGGGCTCCTTTCAAAGCCATGATCCGGAACATTTCCCCGAAGCCGTGATCGTAGCAGATCGCGACACCCGCTTTCACCCCGCAAATGTCAAACACCGGGAAATCCGAGCCGCTGCGAAAATATCGATGCTCGGTCGGGTACAGATGCGCTTTGCGGTACTTGCCCGAATACTCCCCTTTTTCGTTGATCACAAAGGTCGTATCGTACAACACGCCTTCCTGTTCCCCGTCTTTTTCCACGATCGTGCCGAGGACGGCAATTCCATATTGCTTGGCTTTAGCCGTGAGCCGTTCCACGGTCGGGCCCGGTATCGTTTCCGCCAGCTCGTAATAGGCATCGCCGATGATGTCGAAGTTATAGCCGGTCGTGAACAGCTCCGGAAAACAGACGACATCGGCTTCGCCGCCGATCCGGTCCAAAATTTGTTCCGCTTTTTGCACATTGTGCTCTTTGTCCATTATTTTGCTGTCGGTTTGCGCTATCGCGATTTTGAGCTCTGTCATTTTCGTTTCCTCCGTCATCTATTGCATCGTTAGCCTTTCACGCCGCCTGCGGTCAGCCCCTGTACAAAGAAGCGCTGCAGAAGAATAAAGATCATCAAGGTCGGTATCGTTCCGATGGAAGCCGCGGCAAACAGGACGCCGTAGTTCGTTCCCATAATCGGATCGCCGACGAATTTATACAGCATGACGCTGAACGGGAACTTCTCTTCGTTAAACAGCATTGTTAACGGCAGAATAAAATCGGTCCAAGTTTGGATGAACGTAAACATGGCGGCCGCGCCGATGCCCGGCAAAGCGAGCGGAAGAGCGACCCGGTACAAGGATACGAGCTTGGAGCTTCCGTCCACCATCGCCGATTCGATCAAATCGTTCGGAACCGATTGAAAGAAGCCTTTCAAAATCCAGATGTTGAGCGGCAGCGTTCGTGCCGTATAAATAAGGACTAAGCCGCTGAACGTGTTGACCAAATGCAACCGCTGCAAAATATCGAACAAAGGAACGATCGCCGCCATGCCGGGAATGAGCTGCGTCGCCAGGATGGCAAGCAGGAGAATCGTTTTTCCTTTAAAATCGTATTTCGCGAGCGCATAAGCGGCGGGTATGCTGAATGCGACGCTGACAAGCACCGTTCCGGCCGCAAGAACGAGGCTGTTGAACAAGCCTTTATCGATGCCGGCTTCGATCAATGCTTTCGTATAGTTGCCGATTTCCAGATTCTCCGGCCATATCGTAGGCGGAAACTGGTACAGCTCATCGGCCGACTTGATCGACATGATGAACATCCAAATGACGGGAAATGCGACCGCCACAACGACGACGCTCATGACCGCATAGATGCCAAGCAATTTTTTCCGGTTCGCCATCGCCCTCTACGCTCCTTCCTTCAACGTGTTCAAGCCGAACAGGCGGATATAAATGAGCGTTATGATAATATTCACTGCGAAGATCAGCGTTGAGATCGTCGAACCCATCCCGAGGTCCATGTTCTGGAACGCATCCCGCCACATATACATCCCGATCACATCCGTGCTGCCTACCGGCCCTCCCGCCGTCAATACAAAAATAATGCCGAACGAGTTGATCGTATACAGCGTAATCATGATCAAGTTCAACAGCGACACGTACCGGATGGAAGGCAGTGTAATATGAATGAATTTGCCGATGGAGGTGGCGCCGTCCACTTCAGCCGCTTCATAAAGCTCTTTCGGGATACCCTGCATCGCCGCTTCCAGCATCAAGAGCGAGAACGTGCTTCCCCACCAGACGTTCGCCACGATGACGGCGGGTAGCGCCCAGTCAAAGAGCCAGTTTTGCGGATCGGCTCCGAACAAGGTAACGAAATAATTGATGATCCCGAATTCGGAGTCCAGCATTTGCAGCCAGATTAACGAAACAACGAGTTCGGAAAGCGTGTAAGGAATAATAAACGCCGTTCTAAAAAATCGCTTTCCTTTAATTCCATGAACGGACAGCAGCGTGGCGAGCGCAAGCCCGACGATAAATTGCAGCAGCACTGAACCGCCTACATACAGAATCGATACGCGTATGGCATTCCTAAATTCATCGCTGGAAAGCAGCTGCGAATAATGCTTTAATCCGATAAACGTCTCACCCGGGACAAGCAGCTGCTTATCGAATAAACTAAGACGAAACGCATTGATAACCGGAAACAATGCGAACAGTCCCATTACCGCGAGTGCCGGAAGCATCAATAAAAAAGGAACTGATTTGGCCCATTTCTTGCTCCGCTTGCGGGTACCGGCCGCATGACGGGTCTTGATCGCCAATGTTCGTTCCATCGTCCCACCGCCTTTGAAAAAGAATCGGGGATGACCGAGCATCCCCACGTCAACCTATTGCTGTGGCAGTCCGGTAACGTCGCTGATCGCTTTGGCCGCTTCGGCAACCGCTTCATCGACAGGCGTTTTTCCCGCTACCGTACTCTCAATCATCTTCTGGATTTGTTCCGACACTTGCGCATATTGCGGCGTAATCGGACGGACTTGAGCGTTGTACAAAATGTCTCCCGTCTCGCTGAGGAACCAGTCCTTCTGTTTATCCAGCCCTTTCGTTACCGAAATGCGCGGCGAGTTCTGGGCGGTGTCCACTACGAATTCCTTCATCAGCTCGGGGCCCGTAACGATTTTCAAAATTTCCAAGGCGAGATCCGGATGCTTGGATTGGCTGTAAACGACATAGTCCATACCGCCTGCGGATGTCGCCACTTTGCCGCTGCCGCCTGCAGGAATCGGCACGAAACCGAGCTTCTCTTTCATTTCGTCGTCGCTCCAGCCGGAAGTGTTTTTAATAATCGCGTATTCATAGCTGCCCCCGACGGTGAGCGCCACTTTCCCCGTAGCCAGCAATTTCGGTGCACGGTCCCATTCGTAAGAGATGACTTCCTTCGTCGACGCCTTCTCATTGACCGTATCCACGAGAAATTGAACCGCAGCTTTCGATTCCGGACTGTTTAATACGACCTTGTTGTCTTTGAACACATCGGCGCCGCTCGACCAGAAGAAAGGTATCAGTAGTGCCGTCGTCGTTTCTCCCGCCTTCGATCCGGCCGGAAACGCGATTCCTTGCGTGTTCCCGTATTTGCCCTGGGCGTCTTTCTGTGCAAAATGTTTCGCTGCCGCCATCAACTCATCATACGTTTTCGGCGGCTGAATGCCTTCCTGCTGGAACCAGTCTTTGCGGTACCAGATCAGTGCCATATCGGTTTGCGAACGGATGGCGTAAGGTTTTCCCTCATAGGAATCGCCGGTAACGAATACCGGATAAAAATCTTTCTTGAAGTCGTTCTCGACCCAATCCGGATCAATGGAATCCAGCGATTTCAGGTAGCCCGCGTTCGCGAATTCCGCCACCCATACGGAATCGATCAAGGAGAAGTCCGGCGCTTGTCCCGCTGCCGCCGCCGTTGTTATTTTTTGACGCAGCTGCGGGTAGCCGAGGACGAGCTGGTTGAGCTTCACCGGCCGGTCGGGATTTTTTTCGTTCCAGATTTTCACCGCTTTTTCAACATAAGGAGCCCAGCGGTCCTGGTTAATGACTGAGATTTCCGTCGGTTCGGCGTTTCCCGCGCTGTTTTCCCCTTGCGCTTCTTGCGCTTCGGAAGCGCCGGAACTGGAGTTTTTGCCGCCGCAGCCCGCCAGAATCGTCAGAATCGCCATTACAGCTACAAGCATCAACAGTTGAAACTTTTTCATCGTCGTCTCTCCTCCTATTTTTTAACGGGGATTCCTCTTTTTCTCTAAAACGTTTTTGTAATTTTGCAAAAAATAAACCAATTTTGCGCCATCCCCCCCTACGGTTTCTCTCGCAATTGACTTATTTTTCCCTATTTCTTCTATATTGAACGAACAAGGAAGCGGCGAATATCGGGCAGGAAGCTTCTTATTCGGATCAATTATTTCTAAAACGTTTTAGAAAATATTCCGAAAAAAAGGAAGGCATTAATTCCTTCGTTTCATTCCGCAGCTTTCCCGGATGATCAGGCTGGCTGGAATTCTGGCATTTTGCGTTATTCCGTTTTCATTGTCGATCAGTTGGAGCAATATCTTTGCAGCGGTTTCTCCCATCTTATAACGCTGTTGGTGTACGGTAGTAAGCGGAGGGTCGAATAGGCGGGACTGGTCGAGATCATCGAAGCCTACGACCGCGATATCTTCGGGAACGCGCAGCCCCAAATCTCGGAGCGCTTCGATCGCGCCGAAGGCCATCATATCGCTGGAGGAAAATACGGCCGTAATTCCGTTATGCTTGGAGAACGCCCGCTTGGTCAACTGGTAGGCCTTTTCCTTCGAAAACTCGCCGTACACAATCAAATCGTTGTTGACTTCAAGCCCGTGCTTTTGCAGAGCTTTCTTGTAGCCTTCCACCCGGTCGTACGACGCCTTGGCGACATCGTCGCCGGCCAGCTTCAAAATTTTCGTATGACCAAGCTGAATCAGATGTTCGACCGCTTCGGCCGCGGCTGTCAAATTATCGGACTCGACAAAATTGACGTTGTTGAATTTGTGCGAAACGCTGTCGATGTAGACGGTCGGGAGACTTTCGTGCAGCTCGCGGATATTTTCATCCGCGCGCTGATCGCCGGTGAGGATCAGAATAACGCCGTCCACACCCTTTTCGTAGCAGATCGTCTTGTAGCTGGATGTGCTCCGCTTCTGGTTGGCAAAGATTAAAATATCGTAACCCGCCGCGCCCGCCGTATCTTTGATGGAACGGATCAAGTCGCTGAAAAAAGGGTAGTCGAAGCCCGAGTTTTGCTGATCGCCGAAAAAGATGCCGATCGTGTTCGATTTTTTCGTAATGAGCCCGCGCGCCATCACGTTCGGCAAATAATCCAATTCTTTCGCGACATTGAGAACCAGTTCCCGCGTCTTTTTCTTTACATCCGAATACCCGTTCAACGCTTTGGAAACGGTGGATACCGATACTCCAGCAGCTTTGGCGATATCCCTTATGTTAGCCATTGTGCGATCCCTCATTTTCGAAAACGTTTTCTGAATTTTGATTAACTTAATCATAGATAATTTACGAACCATTTGCAATAGTTTTTTTCTATTCGTGTTAAATAAACTGACATAAATGCGGATTCGGATCCAACAGCATGAGCAGACGAAACCGCAGACGATCAAGCTTCGACCAGCCAACAACGCTGAGATCGAAGCTTATTTGTCGTCCGCTGCCTTTTTCTATTTCTCGCTAATGGATGAGATCAGCTGCTGGTACACCTCGTACGATCGCTTGTACAGCTTGCTCTTGTCGATGCGCCCGTTCATCCTCTCCAGCACCTCGGAAAGGAAACGCGGGAACACTTCGTAGATATATTCCGGGTCGTCATCTTTGAAGTCGTTGCCGTGAATCGTGCCCGCAAAGCCGCTGTACCCGATTTGAATGCAGGGAATCATAAATGACAAGTCGCCGACATCTCCCGCCGCGCTGACGGACGATTCGTTGCGGATGGCGGTAATCTCCCCGTTCTCATGAAACGCCTCCATGACGAATTCGGACAAATAGCGGTTCTGGACGAAAGGCAAATAGCCCATTTGCGTTTGGACGGCTACCGTTCCCTGCAGCGCCAGCGCGCTGCCTTTGGCCGCATCGTCCATCTTCACGGCGACTTCTTTCATATAGTCGACCGTATGCGTCCGCAAGTCGGTGCCAACAGTTACGCGGCTTGGAATAACGTTGGTCGACATATCCGACTCCATCACGATCGGATTGATCCGCACCTTCTCCGAGTCTTTGAGCTGCTGACGGCTCAGTCCGAGCGCAACATTGAACAACGTGGATATGCTGTAGGCATTCACAGCGGAAAAAGGATCGAAGCCGGCGTGCGTCGTTTTTCCTTGAAACGTGTATCTTTTGTATAAAAAACCGGCCAAATCGCAATTGGTCTCAATCGTTCGCTCCGGGTACTGTCCGCCCATCGAGTGAACGCAAATGCCGATATCGATATCGTCGAACACTCCAAGCTTCATCGCTTCCGGCTTACCGCCGTAGTAGGAGATTTGCTTGTTTGCAAGCAGCTCATCTCGATACGCCAAGTCCAAATATTCTTCAGCCGGCACGAAAATAAACGTCAGCTTGTAATCGAACGCCCGGTACCGCTCCGTAACAACCAAATACCGATACAGCGCCAAGGCAATCGCAACCTGCGAATAATGGCCGCAATTGTGGGCGGCTCCCGTCTCGCTGTCGGCGCACCAGTGCGAAGGCGCATAAACCGCGTCCAGCTCGGCGATGAAGGCGATATTCAGCCCCGACCCGCTTCCAAGAGACGCTTTGAGCCCGGTCGTGCTGAACGTCTCCAGCTCGATGTCCGGATTCGTTTTGGTCAGAAAATCGATGACGGTCTGCCGTGTCTTCACTTCTTTATAGCCCAGTTCCGGGTTTTCAAAGATCGTGCGCGCAATCGCGGCAATTTCTTCATATTGCTCTTTGAATAGCATGGCGACCTCCAAGTCCGAATAAGTTTCCGCATCTTTTATCGTACTGAAATTACGGATGAAAGAACATCTATTTTTTGTTTACGATTTTACGAGTTATTTTTATTTACAAAACAATCCAGAACGGTTATGATTTAGCTATTTTTAGTTTCGTTCATTGAAAGGAGCTCCACCATGAGCGTTCAGCCAAATTCCGCGCCATCAACCGCCCGGTCCCAATGGCTCGCCGATGCAGCCGTCTTATTGGTTGCGGTATTTTGGGGATCAAGCTTTATTACCGCCCAAAAAGTCATCCTGATTTATCCGTTGTTCCTGTTCCTGTTCTTCCGCTTTACATTAAGCATGCTGCTCCTGCTTCCGGCCGTATGGGGGAAGCTAAAGTCTTTTACGCCCGAGACGCTCAAGACGGGAGCAATCTTCGGCCTCTTTCTATCCCTTATCTTCTCGCTTGAGACGCTCGGCATCGCTTATACGACCGCTACCAATGCCGGGTTTCTCATCAGCCTGTGCATCGTGTTCGTGCCCGTCATCGAAGCATTGCTAAGCCGCCGGCTTCCGAATATGCTGGTGCTCGGAGCGGTTCTTTTATCTTTCGTCGGAACGGGGATGCTGACGTTAAAAACGGGTTATTCGTTCAATATCGGAGATCTGTTCATTTTGTCGGCCGCAGTTGTCAGAGCCCTCTTTATGATTTTCTCCAAGAAGCTGACCGATGGAAAAAAAACGGACAACGCGCTGCTCACGTTCGTTCAACTTGGCATTGTCGCCTTATGTACCGGAATCGTATCGTTCCTGAAATATCCGCCGACCCAGATGAAGCTGCCCTCGCCGGAAGTTTGGGCATCCCTTCTCTACTTGGCCGTATTTTGCACCATTTACGCTTTCTACGTCCAGCTAACCTTTATCCGGCGCTCTTCGCCCGCGCGGGTCGGCCTCCTGCTTGGAACGGAGCCGTTATTCGCCGCCTTGTTCGGCATTACGCTCGGCCAGGAAACGGTAACCGCAGTCGGATGGGTCGGCGGCATCTGTATCTTGGTGGCGACATGGATGGGACGGCGTGCCGAGGAAGCATCAAGAGCATAGGCCGTGAACACCCCCGTCCCATCCGAGAATCCATTCGCGTACGAACCGGAAAGATTCTTTTGAGCCTATACCGAAAAGAGCGCGCTATCCCCTTAATGGGCAATAAGCACGCTCTTAATCAATTCGGCTTCATGAAAGCTGCGGAAAAGAATAGAGAAGCCATGATCCCATACAAACGTTCAGGCGCACGATTAAGCCAAATAAGCCTCCTTGACCTGATCGTTGGCAAGCAGCGAACGCGCTTCGTCCTCCATCAAAATGTCTCCGGTCTGAATGACATAGCCGCGGTGCGCGATTTGCAGCGCCTGGTACGCATTTTGCTCCACGAGCAGAATGGTCATTCCTCCGCGGTTCAGCTCTTGAATAATATCGAAAATTTGGTCGACCAGAATCGGAGCCAGTCCCATCGACGGCTCGTCGAGCAGCAAAATCTTCGGCTGCATCATGAGCGCCCGCGCAATAGCCAGCATCTGCTGCTCCCCGCCGCTCATCGTTCCCCCGGGCTGATGATACCGTTCCTTAAGACGCGGAAAATATGAAAACGCCCGTTCCGTTCTTTCCTTCACCTTTTTTTTATCTTTGACGGAGAAAGCGCCCATCTCCAGATTTTCCTTGACGGTCAGCCGCGGAAAGATGCGCCTGCCCTCGGGAACGTGCGCAATCCCCTCTAACGCCGTCCGGTGGGGAGGCTGGGCCGATATATCTTTTCCGCCGAAGATGACGGAGCCTTGAATTTTCACTTGCCCGCAGATCGCTTTCAACGTGGTGGACTTACCCGCTCCGTTCGAGCCGATGAGCGAGACGATCTCCCCTTCGTTAACCGTTAGCGATACCCCCTTGAGCGCTTCAATCCGGCCGTAATATGCGTGAACCTGACGCAGCTGCAGCAAGCTCATGAAATCACCTCTTTTGCGGCGCTTTTGCCCAAATAAGCTTCAATAACGCGCGGGTTGTTGCGGATTTCGTCCGGATTGCCTTCCGCGATCTTCGTGCCGTAATCGAGCACCAAAATATGCTCCGACAGCTCCATAACCAGCTTCATATCATGCTCGATCAGTATGACCGTAATGTCGAGCTCCCGCTGAATCCGTTTAATGAGCGTGGTCAGCTCCACCGTTTCGCGCGGATTCATGCCTGCGGCAGGCTCGTCCAGCAGCAGCACCTTCGGTCTCGTTGCAAGCGCCCGGGCGATTTCCAGCCGCCTTTGAGCGCCGTAAGGAAGACTGCCCGCCTGTTCATTGAGCATTTTTTCGAGCCCTACATATTCCAATAAGCGGTAAGCTTCCTCCATTGCCGTATTCTCCTCATGACGGATTCGCGGCAGGTGAAGCAGCGAGCCTAATACTCCGGCTTTCAAATGAATATGCATGCCGACCATCACGTTTTCCAGAACGGTCATCGTTGCGAACAGCCGGATATTTTGAAACGTGCGCGCGATGCCCATACCCGTAATGCGGTCCGGCTTTACGTTCACGATCGATTTGCCATCCAGCTCGATTTGGCCGTCATCGGGCGTATAGATTCCCGTAATCATATTGAAAAAGGTCGTTTTGCCGGCGCCGTTCGGTCCGATGACCGCGGAGATCGTTCCTTTCGGAAACGCAAAGTCAACGCCGTTTACGGCGATCAGTCCACCGAAACGTTTCGTTAATTTCGTTACTGTCAGCATGCTCATTTGACCGTACCCCCGCTGTGCACCTTCGCCTCCTGCAATGGAATCGCGTCCGCAGAACGATGCGCTTTGATCTCACCGATGTTCACACGGCGGTTTTTGGCGGCTATCAAGCCGTTCGGCCTGAAGATCGTCATCAGAATCAGCACGGCGCCGAATATAAACCGCTGCATTTTCGACGGAGACAGCGCGTTCGGAATTTGGATGACGCCCTGCTGCGTCAATTGATTGAGCCAGCTCGTAATTTCGGTCAGAACCTGCAGGTTGAGGATCGTAATAACGCTTGCCCCGAGAATAACCCCCGGCACGCTGCCCATCCCGCCGAGAATAACCATAACGAGAATCGTGACCGATTCGAGATACGTGAAGCTCGTCGGATCGACAAACGTTTGTTTGGCGGCAAAGACGGCTCCCATCATCCCGGAAAAAGACGCCCCTACCGCAAAAGCGGTCAATTTGGTGCGGATCAGCGGGATGCCCATCGCCTGCGCCGCAATTTCGTTATCCCGGATCGCCTTCCAGGAGCGTCCCATCCGGGAATGCTCCACCCTCTTCACGCCAAAAAGCACGATGGCCAGGATCGCGAGCACGATAAAATAAAATTGGTGCGGAAACGTAAACTGATAACCGAACAGATCGGGAGGCTTAATGGACGCTATTCCCATCGCCCCGTTCGTAATGTTAACCGGTTTGTCCAGGTTGTTGAAAATAATGCGGATGATCTCCCCGAAACCGAGCGTCACGATCGCCAGGTAATCCCCTTTGACCCGAAGCACCGGAAGGCCGAGCAGAATGCCGAACAACGCGGCCATAAATCCCCCGAGAAATATAAACAGCCAAAAGTACGATCCGGAAAGCGGCAGCCAGCCGGCTTTAAAAATATTCGTTGCCTGCGGCGTGGAAAAAATCGCATACGTATACGCCCCTACGGCAAAAAAGGCGACGAACCCCAGATCGAGAAGCCCGGCAAATCCGACCACGATGTTAAGCCCAAGCGCCATCGCAATATAAATGCCGCATTGGGTTGCGACCTCCATATACGATTCGTGGGAGCTGCCGCCCGACGTGGCAAACGGAATGACGACCAAAAGCAGGACCGCGGCAATCGCCCACTTTATCCGAATGGGAAACGACGTATAATAAAGAAGCAGCAACGAACTGAGGAGTAGCAAAAACGCAACGACCGACCGGTTCATCAAATAAACGCCCAGAGCGGTAATAATGACAAATAAAGCCAAAACCGCCGCTTGGGTGAACCGGCTTTGCTTCAGCGCTGTTTTCATCTTATTCATCAATGTTCACCTACACTTTCTCTTTGACCGCTTTGCCGAACATTCCTTCGGGTTTAAAGATCAAGACGAGAATCAAAATCGCAAACGCGAACACGTCTTTATACTCCCCGCCGAAACTGCCGCCCGAAATGATCCCGAGATTAGCGGAGGCGAACATTTCCAGCACTCCGAGCACGAGCCCGCCGAACATGGCTCCGCGGATATTTCCGATGCCCCCCAGAACGGCCGCCGTAAACGCTTTAATGCCGAGGACGTAGCCGATGAAGGGATCGATCGTTCCGTACTGCTGGGCGAACAGGACGCCTGTCGCGCCGCCGAGCGCGGACCCGATAAAAAACGTGAGCGCAATGACCTTGTTGACATTAATGGACATCAGCGATGCCGTTTCCCGGTCCTGCGCAACGGCCCGCATCGCAACGCCCCATTTGGAGCGCTTGATGAACAGATCCAAGCCGACCATCAGAAGAATGGCGACCGCAATTACAATGATCGTGTTCATTTTCAGAAACCCGTCGCCAAAGCTCCCCCAAACGGAAGAGGTTCCCAGTTTTAGATTCTGATTGTACAGCGTCGGGGCGCTGACAATGTAATTGCCCGTTTTCAATTCGGCGATAAACCGGACCAGGTCCTGCAGCAGGAACGATACCCCGATCGCAGATATGAGCGAAATCAATTTAGGCGCTCTTCTTAGCGGCCGGTACGCGATCCGTTCGATTCCGACGCCCAGTATCCCCGTGATCAGCATCGCCGAAACGAGCAGAAAGATATAAACGATCCAGCCCGGCATACTGCCCAGCCAACCCGCGGACTTAAAGAGAAGCAGCGTGGAGGTGCCGACAAACGCGCCCGTCATAAATATTTCGCCATGAGCGAAGTTGATCAGCTCCAGTATTCCGTAGACCATCGTGTAGCCGATTGCGATGACGGCATAGACGGCGCCTAGCGTAATGCCGTCGATCAATACCTGAGGCAGCGTCTGGATAATGCTGGAGAACATGGCATAACCCCTTCATTGATAAAAATGGCAAAAGAGGTACATTAAGCACATACCTCTTTTGCATATGATCAAATATTGACGTTACGACGTTACTTGGCTACTTCGGAGATAAGGGAACCCGGGTAAGTGGCCTCTTTGTATTCGTACACGAACACTTTGGCGAAATCGTTGTCGCCCTTGCCGTCAAACGTTACTTTGGTCGCAAGGCCTTCGTAATCTTTCGTTGCGCGCACCGCGTCGCGAACTTGTTCACGCGAAGGAAGCTTGCCGCCGTTTGCGTCTACGGCGCTTTTTAACCCGCTCAGAATGAGGCTCATGCAATCGTAAGCGTAAGCGGAATAAGCGTCGACGCTTTTTCCGAATTTCGCTTTGTAATCGTCGGCCCATTTCTTACCGTTATCGGATTTCGTAATATCGGTCGCAACCGAAGTGTACAGAACGCCTTTCGAGCTGTCGCCCGCGATGTCAATCATACCCGACGAGTCAATCGCGTCCCCGCCCATAAACGGAGCGGTGATGCCTTTCTCTCGCGCTTGCTTGACGATCAAGCCGCCTTCCGCATATACGCCGCCGAAGAAGATGAAGTCCGGCTTTTTGCTGAGCACCTGGTTGAGCACGCCGTTGAAGTCCTTCTCGCCGACCGTAATCCCTTCGTAGCCGGCAACGGCTGCGCCCAGCTTCTCGACCTCGCCTCTGAACGCATCCGCGAGCCCTTGGCCGTATGCCGTCTTGTCCTGGATAATAAACACGTTTTTGGCGCCGACCGTATTAACCGCATATTGAGCCGCGGCCGGGCCTTGGAAGTCATCACGGGCGACAATCCGGTTGACGGCTTTCAAATTGCGGTCCGTCACTTCGGTCGCCGTATTGGAGGGGGAAACCATGGGAATATTATACTTTTCGTAGACAACGGAGGATGGAATCGCGACCCCGGAGTTCATATGGCCGACGACGGCGAGGATGCTGGTGTCAGCGCCGATCAATTCCGCGTTCGCCACTCCTTTTTTCGGATCCCCTTGATCGTCGTAAGGCGCCAGCTGCAGATCGAAGCCAAGCTTTTCAAACTCCGCTTTATGCTCTTCAAGCGCAAATTGCGCGCCCAGCTTGATGGCCTCGCCTTGAACGGCGCTGCCTCCGGACAGAGGAGATTGGGTCGCAATCTTAATCACGGTTTTTTTATCGGACGAGCCGCCGGATGCCGAGGTGTTTTCGGTCGAGCCGGACGAACCGGACGAGCCGCATGCCACCAACAGCGCGATCATCATGGTAGAGATTAACATCACCGCAAAACTTTTTTTCATGTTCATAAAAACCCTCCTCGATTGTTCTCATTTGTCGGGACAAGCTTTTCGGATTGAATCATGATGATATGCGTTTGTTACGTTTCTAATCTCCATCTTCACCTTCTGATCGCGTAAGATCCGCCCTCTTAAAATCACCCCGGTTATGTATCAAATTTGTGTAAAAAGTAAAAAAACAACGAATAAAGAAACGGATATGAGGGGTGCCCGCCGTTTCTTTACCCCCTGTCCTTTGTACCTGAGAGTTACCTTCGGAAGATTGTCCTCCATCCAAAGTTTCTCCTTCGGCGACCCTGACGGGTTCTCTCCAGAGGTGTGTCCGGTATTGGTCCTTTTGCCTGAGATCTTCACCCTGACCGGGCTTATTCCTTCGGCGTTACTTTAATGTAAAGTAATCTCTCCCAAAACCTTCATCCACATATCAAATTGTCCTTTTTTTTACATTATTACATGAATGAAAAGAGGTTTGTCAACGTTTATTTTTTTGGTGTTACATTCGTGTTTGGTTTGATAACACGAAACAAATACGCGATACAGCTAAAATAAAGGTATGTAAGCGCATTCTCAAATTGAAGCGCCCTGCCATTCGTTCAGCGGGCGTTCAAAATCGACAAAAACCCCTCCGGGCCGGCGGACGTTTTGACGTCCGGCACAAGCCGGGAGGGGTCTGCCTTGATTGCTGATTATTCCGCAGGACGGGCAGCCTCTACTCATAATGGTCAAACAAGACCGCCAGTTCCTCGACGGCTCGTTCTTCGTCCGGACCTTCCGCCGTCAGGGTGACCGGCGTCCCTTTCGTGACATCGAGCGCCATGACGCCCAGGATGCTTTTCGCATCCGAAATAACGTTCTTGGCCTGCCACACAATCCGGATTTCCGATTCGAACGATGCAGCCGCCGTCGTCAGCTTTTTGGCGAAAAGGACGTGGAAGCCGTTTTGGCGCATTATTATTTCTTTTGTGGTCATCGTGCGCTGCACTCCTTTACTTAGATATCGGATCTTACGGTTTGCAGATCTTTCACGATTTGATTATACTGCTTGTCCAGCCGGTAAAACCACAGGATGACAAGCTGAAGCACGGACAAGAGGATCGGCACATATATGAAGAGCATTTGAATCGACGCAAGCGCCGAGGCGCTTAAGCTCGCTTGCCCCCCGACGTAACCGCCGAGAGCCAGACCCCATCCGACGAGCGCCGCACCGAAGCCGCTGCCCGCTTTCGTCCCGAAGCTGCCCGCGCTGTAGACGAGGCCTTCAGTCCGCATCCCGGTTTTCCACTCGCCGTATTCCACCGTATCGGCCAGCATCGCAAAGAAGGTGCCCATGATTGGCGCCGTACCCATGGATTTGATTACCAGGCCGGCAATAACAAACGTAAGGTCGTCCGGTTTGAAAGCCGTAACCAGAGAGCCCGCAATCAAAATCACGCTGCCGGCCATAGCCGCATTCCGCTTTCCAAAGCGCTTGATGACGGGAGCAAGCAGAAAATAGGCGACCAATAACGGGATGAGGTTCGCCAATCCCAAGATGCCGACCAAATCCACGTTATCCAGCATATACTGCGCGTAATAAACAATCATCGTGCTGCCCATGGCGTTGTTGGCAAAAAACACAATCGCGAATACCAGGAGCAGCGCCCAGTACTTGTTTCTAAAAAGCGCTTTCAGACCGCGCCTGAACGGAATCTCCTTTTGCACGACGGACGGCTTGACCCGCTCCTTCGTCGTGGCGAACGTAAACAGGAAGACCAGCATGCCCAGCACGCCAAAGATGGCAAAGGTCCAAATCCAGCCGATCTTGCCGCCGCCGAACACGTTTACAAGCGGCTTAGTGAAATAGGTGACCAGAATCGCGCCGCAAACGGCCAGGACCATCCGGAAAATGTTCAGGACCGAACGCTGGTAGCCGTCCTGCGTCATCAAGGAGTTCAGAACGCCGTACGGAACGTTGATGGCCGAATAGATAAAGTTCATCAACAAATAAGTGACGTAGATATAGATCATCGTCACGACAGGTCCCGCATCAGGCACCGTAAACAGCAGCAAGCCGGAAGCGGCGAACGGTGCGGCCATCCACAGCAGCCAAGGCCGCGCTTTGCCGTGTCTGCTTTTCGTCTTGTCGATCATTGCTCCGATTCCGATATCCGCGAAGGCGTCAAGCACGCGGGCGATGAACAGCAGCGTGCCCACAGCAGCGGCCGCAATCCCGATCACATCGGTATAAAAAAAAGACAAAAACGTGGACGCTGCCGCAAACAGCAGCTGGCTCGCAAAATCGCCAAGCCCGTATCCGATTTTTTCTTTCAATGAGATATCTTGAACGAGCGAATTGTCCACCGCCCTGCCGGGCGCTCCATCCGCAGCTCCGCTTGATCCAACGCCAGTCACTTTGTAGGCTGATTTGTTAGCGCTCATGTTTCATCATTCTCCTTTAACGGTATTTTTCCCCAACGATTCTGTTTCATTCTGGTTGCGCTTTCATGATTTCGAAAGGTCCAGAAGAACAGGCGTTCGCTCTTCTTGGAAAATTGATTCGGTTTCTTGATACCAATTCGGGAAAGCGGTTTCACAATTAAGGCGGGATTTCGTTTGTTCATAGCAAAAAAAGTGGCTTTTCTTTGTTTTTTCGGCACTTTCAATTCGCTTTTTGCTCCATAATGCATCAAACCGGAGGCTTTTTGTATTCGCTATCAGAAAGCGTTTTCCTGTTTTCCATTATACTTCGATTTATTCTCCCGTCAAGCCCAATTTAAAAATATGGGCAATCGCTGCGATAGTCGCAAAATGATTGACGGAATCAGGGTCTTTGCATATAATACACTCAAAAGCGCGGGAAAATATTTTCCTATGTAAGCGTTGTCAAGGAAAACAGGAAAGTGGGCGAAACCTTTGAAGATGACGATTAAAGACATTGCCCGGATGGCAGGCGTTTCGATCTCCACCGTTTCCAGAGTGATCAATAACAGCAAACCGGTTCAAGACGACCTCCGCAAGCGGGTGCTGGACGTCATGGAACAAACGAAATTCCGACCGAACACCATCGCCCAGAATCTTGCAAAAAATGAATCCAATCTGATCGGCGTCATGCTTCCCGAAGTGAAAAACACCGTTCTCGACGAGCTGATCCACGGCATCAATCACGTCTCCCGGATATACGGGTACAACACGATGCTCAGCTTAACCGGAGGAACGCTTGAGAACGAGCTGCATTATTTCAATTTGTTTCGGGGAATTCAGGCGGACGGCATTATTTTGGCCAGCGACAATTTAAAAGGCGAGCTGATCGAGCTGATCGAGCTGTCCGGCATCCCGTGCATTTTGGTCGGCCGCGACGCGCATTCGGCCTCGATTCCTTCCGTTCACGTGGACAATATTACGGCTGCCTATGAAGCGGTCACTTATCTGATCCAGCAGGGGCATCGCCGGATTGCGATGATTCGCGCGCGGAGCGGCGATGTTGCATCGGGAGACCACCGGTTCGAAGGGTACCGGATGGCACTGGCGGAAGCCGGCATTCCATTGGCCCGCGATTGGATTGTTGAAAGCGGTATCACTGTTGAGGACGGGATCGAGGCGATGCGCAAAATACGCGAAAGCCGCTCCATGCCGACCGCCTTATTCTGCGCGACGGATCGGATCGCGATCGGGGCTATGCATGACTTGATGGAAAACGGCCTGCGCATTCCGGACGACGTATCCGTGGTCGGCTTTGACGGCATCGACATGTCCGCTATGATTCGGCCGAAGCTGTCCACCGTGAAGTACTCCGCTTCGGAAATCGGAATGACCGCGGCGCGGAACTTAATCAAACGGATCAGAGGGGGAGAAGTTTCCCCCCGCCACTGGTGCGTATCGCATTATTTGGAAACCCGCGACAGCGTCCGTTCGATTTAACGGTTAGCTGCCTTAGATCCGATTCTCTTTCACCCAGCGGATCATGTTGTCGCACCATTCGATCGACATGCGCTCGAAGCCGACTCCCATCTCGATGACGACAACGGTCGAAAATAAAGGATTATCGCTCGTTAACGGCCCGTTCTGCTCTCGTAACATGGCTGCTCTTGCCGTATATTCCGCCAAAATCTCCTCATGCTGCCGCTTGTTTTCTTCCAGCAGCGGAATCAGGACCTCCGGTTCAATCAGCCACGAGCTGTACTGCTTGAGCAAAAATTCCTCCCAATCCCCCGGCTTGCCCGGTTGGGCGACCCAGGCTTTTAAGCTTTCGATACCCGCTTCCGTAATTTTATACACTTTGCGCGCCGGCCGGTACGATTCCCGCTCATGGGATAGAAGCTCGATGAGCCCTTCCCCCTCCATTTTGGCGAGGGACGGATACAGCTGGTTGTTGTTTATTTTATAAAACGCCGTGAACCTGCCGTTCATCTGCTGCTTCATGTCGTATCCGCTCAGCGGTTCCCGCGCCAATAGACTAAGCAATGCATATTGGATCGAACTCATGATCTGCCCACCTCAATCGATTTTTATATCGTTCAATATCACGTATTCATTCAAACATTATAAGTTAATATTAACCTAATGATGAGTGAGAAGCAACCGGTACCAATTTTCTTTTGCTCGCTTCAGGACATCATTTACAACGCTTGGAACGTTGATAGATGAACAAAAATTCATGATATACTGGTAAAAAAAACCGAAGCAAAGGAGTCATCATGGACATTACACCGTTACAGCTGGCGGTTACGATCATCTGTGCCGTCCTGATCGGGTTTACGAAAACCGGCCTGCCCACGCTCGGGATATTTGTGGCTGCCATAATGGCGACGATATTTCCCGCGCGCGAATCTGTCGGTCTTGTGACCCCTATCCTGATCACCGGGGATATTATCGCGATTCTTTATTACCGGAAAGCGGTTGTCTGGAAGCACCTTCTCGTGCTGCTGCCTTGGGTGCTCGCCGGCATCGGCGCTGGTTATATCGTGCTGGGCCAAATCGGCAACCGCTCGCTCTCCGTACTGATCGGCATCCTCGTATTGCTGCTCATCGCGCTTCATCTGGTCAAGGATCGGCTGGAGCGCGCGCTCGAGTTCGCCTTCACCAAATCGCGGGCCTTTAACGGCGGGCTCGGCATCCTTGCCGGCTTCACGACGATGATCGGCAATGCGGCAGGCAGCATCATGTCGATCTATTTGTTCTCCAAAGGAATGAACAAAACCGCTTTCGTCGGCACGAACGCCTTTTTCTTTTTTATCGTCAACGTCATCAAAGTTCCGTTCACCTCTCATCTCGGGCTCATTACGCCGCAGTCGCTCGTGCTCACCGCTTGGATGATTCCGGCCGTTGCGGCCGGCGCAATTGCCGGCTTCAAGCTGCTTCCGCTTATTCCGCAAAAATATTTTCAGGCTATCATCCTCATCCTGGCGGCGCTCGGCGGCATTCATTTGATCCTGTTCTGATCCGGATCGTTACATCCTTTTTCGCATCTGATATATTAATAGTGTTGTCCGGCCCATCGTTTCGTTTCAAACTGTCGGCATAAGGAGGAATCGTTATGAATACATATACGCTGCAAATCGGGGAATTAACGAGGGTGCTTCCGATCGTTCCGATATCGGACGAACTGAGCATTGCCAGCTTTGTTATTTTGGGAGATACCGAACTGGTGGATGCTGCCGCGCAGCTCGTAGCTGACAGGCTGCCGCCTGTCGATGTGCTCGTTACAGCCGAAGCGAAAGGAATCCCGTTCATTTACGAGCTGTCAAAAAAACTCGGAATGGCACGTTACGTCGTCGCGAGAAAAAGCATAAAACCTTATATGGAAGAGCCTTTGATCAATAAAGTCGTCTCCATTACGACCCAGAAGGAACAGGTGCTCGTTTTGGATAAATCCGATACCGAGTTTATAAAAGGCAAGCGGGTCGCGGTCGTCGATGACGTCATCAGCACAGGAGAGTCGCTGCGCGTCCTCGAAGAGCTCGTTGAATTAGCCGGAGGCATCGTGACGGCAAAAGCGGCGATTTTAGCCGAAGGCGATGCGGCGAAACGGGACGATATTATCTTTTTGGAGGCACTGCCGTTGTTTAGAAGGAATCGCTAATTACTTGGGGTTACTTTGTAATTCTTGGTGATACTTAATAATTCCGATCCCGTACGGCTCCATATTTAACAGCTGGCCCGCATTAGGTACAATGCGGGTTTTCATTTGTGCATCAACGATTCCGATCTGGACAGCCTCGCCCGGTCCGTAACGGTATCCGTTCACCCCGTTCATTTATAACCTTTAAAATATATATTTACAAGTTATAAGTGATCCATTATGATAAAGCCATATAACCGCCAAATAATTTTTTAACGGTTATAAGTATTCGGACAATGAAAGGAATGACGTTGAATGAAGGTCCAAAAGCTTCCGTGGGCGGGCATTCGAATGCAATTCGAAACGACGAGCATCGCGATCGATCCGCTATTTCATTTCCCGGCCCATTTCGGCCAGCCTCACGATCCGCTTTATCCACTGGATGAATTCGGACCGGTCGATGCTGTCCTCGTTACGCATCACCATACCGACCACTTTGATCCGGAAGCGATCGCGGCTTTTTACGGCGAAACGGTCCCGGTCTATGTTCCGTCTCTGCCGCATGCGCTTGCCCGCGGCGGCCGGCTGACTGACATTCGGGAGATCAAGCCCGGGGAGTCGTTCCAAGTGGGCGCATTATCGGTGACGGCAACGGACTCCGTCGACGGGTTCGGTGATCCTCAGGTCGCTTGGGTTGTGCAGGGCGGGGAGAAAAAAGTCATTCACTGCGGGGATACGCTGTGGCACGGTTACTGGTGGAACATTGCCAAAACGCACGGTCCATTCGATGCGGCCTTCTTGCCCGTTAACGGAGCCGTCCTCGAACTTCCCGGCTTCACGCCGAGCCATCAGCCCATTTCCCTGACACCGGAACAGGCCGTCTCGGCGGCGGTTGTTTTGGGAGCAGGTGCGCTCGTGCCAATCCATTACGGAACGGTTCATCACCCGCCGGTCTATCACCAGACGCCAAACCTGCTTGACCGCCTGACAGCAACCGCGAAAGATACGGTAAACTTGACAATATTAAGCACGAAAGAAACAATGGTCGTATAGATTCGGACTCACGTCCTCGGGCAACAACTAGGAGATGATCGATCGTGGACAGCTCACATTTTTTACTTGGCGGAAGCCCGTGGTTAAACCTGGTCAATACGCGCCATATGCACAATAAGCGGATCCGGGATGTGTTGGCGGAACCGGCAGCGGCACAGCAATGGCTGAATGCCAACCAACTGTACATGGCGCCCGGCGCTTCCGCGGAATCGGAGCCGCTGCGAAAGATGATTGCCGAGCTAATCCCTCTGCGCGAGCTGTGTCAGGAGATTGTGTCCGACTTGCAGATGCGAGGCAAACTTTCCGAAGACGTGCTCGCGTCGCTCGAAAAACGGACGGAAAGCTTATCGATCCGTGCCGCCCTGCTGCAAACGGGGGAGAAAATTTCCCTCACCTATGCTGGAAATACGGACGTCGATCATGTGCAGTATCTCATCATCCGATCCATCGCCGATACGCTGGAAGGTTATGCCCCGCAGCGGATCCGGAAATGCGAGCATGACGAATGCATTCTCCATTTCGTGGACACATCAAAGAGCGGCAAAAGGCGCTGGTGCAGTATGGAGATGTGCGGAAACCGCCATAAAGCGGCCGAATTTTATGCCAAGAAAAAAGCGAAGAACTAGCGCAGCTGGAAAGAGGTTTATTATGAAGCGGGCTCACTTAAGGGGAACTACTGTTACAGGGAGCCGGTTCCCCGATGAGTCTTGTCAGCGGCTATCCCTAGCGCATCTTATTAGCGTTATTTGCAGAAAAATGTCCATTTTTCTTAGGTTACGGACTCCAGAGTCGTTACACAAAACCGGGCTGTTCCATAAGCAGGTTTTTAGTCGTATCAATCAATTTCTCCAGCTTCATTAGCGAAAAAGAACCGATCAAGGGGCTATCCTTGGCCGGTTCGTTCGTATTCTTACCAAGCGTATACTTCGGGCGTCTCGCCGCCCGGTCCGGGAAAGATGTCGTCCAGCTCGCGGAGCACATCCTCTTCAAGATGGATTTCAACCGCGCGGATGGCGTCCCGCAGCTGTTCCACCGTTCGCGGACCGATGATCGGGGCGGTCATGACCGGATTCGTTAGCGTCCAGGCCAGCGCAACATTCGCTTCCTGCTCTCCCAGTTCCGCGCACAAGGCGGAAAACCGTTCGAGCTGCGGGCGGTGCTTCTCAATCCGTTCCGCCTGCTGGGCCGTACGGGTCCCGATCCCCGGCTTCAATGAGTAGCCTCCGAGCAGACCTCCCGCCAATGGACTCCATGCCACAACGCCGAGACCGAGATCCTTCGCGGCCGGCAATACTTCCATTTCGGCTGTCCGCTCCAGCAGGCTGATCTTATGCTGCTCGCACACCAGCCCCATGAAATGCCGCTCCTTGGCCGCCGCCTGTGCCTTCACCAGATGCCAGCCAGCAAAATTGCTGGAGCCGATGTAATCCACTTTTCCGGACCTGACCTGCGTCTCGAACGCTTCCCACAATTCCTCCCAAGTCGTTCGCCGGTCGATGTGGTGCATCTGGTACAGCTCAACGTGATCCGTCTGCAGCCGGCGCAGCGACCCTTCGAGGTGGCGCCTGATTTTATAAAGAGACAAGCCCCTTGCATCGTTCGGCCCATCGACTGGGCTCGAGATCGGCTCGTACACTTTGGTCGCCAGAACCACCTTCTCCCGGCGCTGCCCTCCTTGCGCGAACCACCGCCCGATCACCGTCTCCGTCAAGCCGGAATTTGCTCCCCATCCGTAATTGTTGGCCGTATCAAAAAAGGTAATGCCCGCATCGAGCGCTTCGTCCATAATGCGAAACGCGGTCCTCTCATCCGTATCGACGCCGAAATTCATCGTTCCCAAGCACAGCCGGCTGACTCTCATCCCTGTTCGGCCCAAGAAGGTGTACTCCACCCGTTTTCCTCCTCCAATTTTTTTCTGTTACATGATAGGAGACGAGGAAAAATCGAAACGGACGCAAAAATGGAATATTAGTTCATCATTTGCTTCACGATTTCCCGGTTGCGCTGTTTGAAAACCTCGTTGTGTGAAGAGACCATGGCGGTTTTGCCCGCATCGGGCTGGATAAATTGCTTCGCTTTGTTGACCGCGTTAGCCGCATCCTGGAAGGCGCCGGCGATCAAATGCAATTTCCCTTCATGCATCAAGATGTCTCCGGCCGCGTAAAGTCCGGGAACCGACGATTCGCTGTTCGCATTGCCTGCAATATAATGATCTTCCTCCATTGCAATGTTTAGATCGCTGTTTTTCAATAATGTCGTGTCGCGCTCATACCCGTGGTTAATAATCACTTCATCAACCGGCAAATACGAAACCTCGCCGGTTTCATGATGGGTCAGTTCAACGCGTTCAATCGCTTCATGGCTCTCGCCGGCGATCAGCTTCGTAATTGACGTCCGGAACAGGCAAACGGCCGAACTGTTCATCAGTTGGGCTATCTTCGCTTCATGAGCGCCCGGAACGTCCTTGCGATATGTTACATACACTTGTTTGGCGATCGGTTCCAATTCAGTCGCCCAGTCGATGGCCGAGTTTCCCCCGCCTGAAATGACAACCGTTTTCTCTTTGAACCGCTTTAATGACTTTACGGTGTAGCTCAAATTGGATATTTCAAATCGTTCCGCACCTTCGATTTCAAGCTTATGCGGCTTTAATATTCCGCTTCCGACCGCAACGATAACGGTTTTTGACAAATGCCGCCTGCCCGAGGCGGTGCGGAGTACAAAAATCCCTTCTTCATCACGGGTAATCGACTCTACCTTTTCATTCAACACGACTTCCGGGTGGAAGGTCAGCCCCTGCTTGACCAGCTGCTCAATTAATGCCGCTCCGGTTATGGGCGTCAGCCCGCCGACGTCCCAAATCATTTTTTCCGGATACACATGCACTTTCCCGCCTAATTGCGGCTGATATTCGATCAGCTTTGTTTTCATTTCCCTCAGCCCGCTATAAAAAGCGGAGTAGAGCCCGGCCGGCCCTCCGCCAATAACCGTTACATCGAATAACTCTTCCTGCTCCATACCCGCTCACTCCTCGGCAATCAAATAAAATTGATTATCATTCTCAATTAAATATACCCGATTTCCTTTTTTTGTACAAGAAGCGGTGGACAACCCATCGAAAACAAGATTGACATCCGGCGCTTCGTTTCCTATAATCACATTAACGTTAACGTCATGGTTGGGGGTACGCATGGAATCGAAAATGCTGATCGGAGAGCTGGCAAGCAGAGCCGGAGTTACGCCCCGGACCGTTCGCCACTACCAACAGCTGGGATTGTTGGGGAAAGTCGAGCAAGAGAGCAACGGATATCACTATTACACGGATATTTCTTTACAGCGTTTGCTCAAAATCGGTGTATTGAAAAATGTAGGTCTCAGTCTGGAAGAAATTCAGTCCGTAATCGACCTGTATTTCGAAGAGCCGACGATGATCAAAGGGAAACAAAAAGTGCTTGAGATTTTGGCGAAGCACCTGGAAGAAATCGATGACAAGATGGATTCGCTCGCTCGTTTCAGACAAGAGATTCAATTCAACATGGCCCGGATTCAGCTTATGATCGACGAAATGTCGACATAAGCGGTTCCGAACCGTTTATGCACGCCCAAACCATTACGTTTACGTTAACGTTATCCATTTTGATCCAAGGAGGTTATTTTGATTGATTTAAAAAAGGGGCCTCTCACTTATACCGCGACCGTGCTGACCGTAACGGGCATTGCCGTCGTATCGCTGCTCTATGTCCTGATCCCGCTCGTTCCGTATATCAGCTCCGCATTCGCTGTCAATGCGAGCCAAACGGCATGGGCGAGCAGCGCCTTTAGTCTCGCTTTTGCCGTAGGCAATGTGTTTTTCGGTACATTGTCCGACAGGGTGTCGAAAAAGCGCCTGATCATCGCAGGCCTGGTCCTGCTCACGCTCTGCACCGTTTTCGTAGAATCCGCAACTTCGTTCGCGGCATTCATTTCGCTCCGGGCGGTGCAAGGCTTTCTGGCCGCCTCGTTCCCGCCTGTGGCGCTTGCTTATGTGAGCGACGTAATTCCGCCCTCCCATCGGCCGACCGTCATCTCTTATATGAGCAGCGGTTTTTTGCTTGCCGGTGTAGTTGGTCAGATCTTTGCGGCCGAAGTGGCCGCAGCATGGGGATGGGAAACGGTATTTGCGCTGTTAAGCGCCGTTTACGTCGTGCTGATCGTGATCTCGTTCTGGCTGCCGAAAGGCCGGGAACGATCCGCACCCGTCCAGTCCGAAACCCGCGCTGCCGTCTCGGATCATTTCCGTGTCTTGGTTAAAATTCCGGCGCTGCTGGTCGCTTATGCCGCCGCGATGAGCATCTTAATGAGCTTTGTCGCCATGTACACGGGCTTGAATGAATTTGCGGTCCAGCGGTTACACTTATCCGCCGATCGAATTTTGTTGATTAGGCTCGCCGGCATGCTAGGCATCATGTGCACGTTGTTTTGCGGATCATGGATCCGCCGGTTTGGAGCTCCCCGCGTTCTAGTCGCAGGCTTTTTCGTCGCGGCGGCCGGTTTGGCGGGCGAAGCGGTGCTGTCAAACGCACCAATGCCCGTATTCGTCGCGGCGACGGTGGTCTTTGTGGCGGGAATCGCCACCGCCGTCCCTTCGATCGTTTTCCGGATCGGAATGTTGGGCGCCAGCGCCCGCGGTATGGCCATCGCACTTTACGGATTTTTCGTTTTTGTCGGAGCCAGTCTCGGTCCCATCATCGCCAACATGCTGATGCCGCTCGGGTTTGCGGCTTTATGCTGGACGCTCTCGGCCATTTTGCTCGCTGCGGCGGCAGGTACGGCTTGGAGCGCCAAGCGCGCGTCAAGAAACGAAGGTACGGCTGCCGTACACACTTGAGAGGAGAAGATCAACGATGAGTATAAAAAATTCATTGCAAGGTCAGCACGTGATTGTGATCGGCGGAGGCTCGGGGATTGGACTCGCGGCCGCCCAAAGGGCTTCCGCGCTCGGAGCGGAGGTGACGATCGTCGGACGCTCTGCAGACCGGCTGGAAAAAGCGGCTGAGGGCTTCGAAGGGGAGATCCGGACGGCCGTCCTCGATTTGCGGATTGAGGAAGACGTCCAGGCGTTTTTTATCGAAACGGGGGCGTTCGACCATCTTGTCATTACCGCAGGGGAAATGAAGCACGGCTTGGGCAAAGTTGTCGAGCTCGACACGTTCAGCGCCAAAGAGCAATTCGAGAGCCGGTTCTGGGGACCGTATCTGGCGGTCCGCTACGGGGCGGCAGCCATTCGGGAAGGTGGCTCCATCACGCTTACGACCGGATTTTTCGGCGATAAGACGGTTCCGGGGGCGGCAGTGCCTTCGGCTGTGCACGGAGCTTTGGAAACGCTAGGCCGGACGCTGGCCGTCGAGCTTGCTCCGGTGCGGGTGAACGTCGTGTCGCCGGGATATACCGATACGCCGCTGCACGACGGAATGCCGGCCGAACAGAAGCGGGCCTGGTTTGAACAAACGGCCCCCACCCTGCCGGTTCGGCGCATCGGTTCTGCCGATGACATCGCCGGCGCGATCTTGTTTTTGGTCGAGAACGGCAATACGACAGGGATCACGTTGACCGTGGACGGAGGCGCCCGACTCGTCTAAGAGCGGGAGTGCCGCACCGGCGGAATTGTGCACGCAAGGGGGAAGGCTTCCTTCCCCGGGAAAGCGTCAGGAAAAGCGCCTGCGGCGGCCATGCTTTACGCATACCGCCGCAGGCGATCACCGGTCGCAGAGCGTTGTCTCCGCAACGAGCGGCTCGATTGCCTCTATGGGACTCATACATAGGGGCAATCATCTGCTTCGGCTGTACCGGAAGGCCTTAAGCACTTTCCGCGACTTCAGGGTTCGCACTCACTTGCGTTTTTTTCTTTTTTCTTTTTTTATACAACCAGATATAAATCCCGGTAAACATCAAGACGGGAGGAAGCATTCCGACGATGGAATACAACACTTTGGTGAAAATGCCTCCGTAAGCCCCGATGTGCAGCGGAAAGACCCATGTTTGGTAAAGAAGATTGTTTTCTCTCGGATCCCATTTCTCCAGCACTTTGCCATTGTACGGATCCATCCATACCTTCACATTTCCGGTATGCCCCGCTCCGGGATCGTAAGACCGGGTAAGCCGGATATCGATGTTCTTCTCCGGTTTAGTAGGCAGAATAATCAAGGTTGCTTTACTGTTCGGCGTGGTCTGCTCGGCAAGCTTGACAAGCTCGTCCACCGGCATCCTGCCTTCCGCTCTCTGCTGAACGGCCAGCCTTTCAGCCGGCGGGGTCCATCCTGTGCCGAACCAGCCCAATATACTGTTGCTAAAAGGGTATACGGCGCCGGTGAAGGCGATGATTAAAAGGACGGGAATCGAATAAATGCCGATTAACCGGTGCAGATCGTTCTTTTTAATATAAGGATTCGAAGCTTTTCTTCGTTTGAAAGCTTGCGCCCATCCTTTGATTCCCGCTTTGATTCCCGGCCACCATAAATAAAGACCGGATAACAGAATGAACGTGAACATGAATCCGACAATACCGACGATCTCAAAGCCTTTATACTTTTCAATCAATAAATTCCGGTGAAATACGGCCAACTTGTTCGGAAACGCACTCTCATCCAGCGTTCCGAGAATGTTGCCGGTAGGGGGATCTACATAAACATATACCCTCTCTCCGCCTGAATTGATCCAGAATTGGAACGCGCCTCCGGTTACCGGTTCATCGGGCGTGTAAATTCGCAGAAATTGCGCATCCGGATATTGTTCCAGAATCGATTTTTGGGCGTCCTGGTAAGAGATCGGCTCCCCTTCGGTCACCTTGAACAGCTCCGGATACATGAACCGGGTAAGCTCATTTTTAAACACAAGGACACTGCCTGTTAAGGAAAGAACGACAATGAATATTCCGGCCAACAAACTTAAAATCAGATGAATTTTCAAGATTACTTTTTTGACCAACTGATATCCCTTCTTTCTTCAAAGAATTTGATTTCGTTGTTACCGGTTCATCATTTTTCACAGCGCCAACAAGAATCCCAATTTGAATATAGATTTGAATCCTAACTTGTATACAGGTTTAATATAAAGGATTAATTCGCATTTTTCAACGGTATTTTTCAGAATATTCATTGCTAGCACCCATTCGCAAAGTCATGTTACCGTCGGAGATATTTATTAATTGGTAATTAATTCCTAGAATAACAAAACACCCCTGACAATTACGTCAGGAGCGTTTGTCCCCGAAAGCGGGCTTGCGGACTGTAGATCATTTTGTCCTCGGCTGGCTGCAGCGGTTTATCCTTTTACGGCGCCGGCCACCATGCCCTTCATGATTTGTTCCTGGAAAATCAAATAGATGATAATGGTCGGTATGACCGCGATCGCCATGGCTGCCATCGTCAGGCTGTAATCCGTGCCGTAGCCGTCGGAGAAAATCGACAAGCTGAGCGGCAGCGTCTTCAGCGCCTGATCGTTAATAAACACGAGCGCAAAGGCGAAATCGTTCCAGAACCTCAGGAAGGCAAGAATGGACACGGTAGCCATTGCCGGGACCGCGAGCGGCACGATGACCCGGAAGAAAATGCCCCAGTATCCGTTGCCGTCGATCATCGCAGCCGGTACGCTGCACTATTCCTTTTCCGGGACCGGCGTGAACGTCGTCTCGGCGCTCACACAGTTCGGTCATACCGGGTATCACGTTACAACACTTCCCGCGAATGCGGTCGGCGATGCCGCTCTCGCCCAGCTTCGCAAGCTGGGCGTGACGCCGGCGTTCATCCGGAGGGACGGAAAATATGTCGGCATGTATCGGAATAATGCACGGAGAGCTGGAAGGCTTCCCTCCCGGGAAAACCGTCGCCTTCGCGGCTGCGGCGGCTATGCTCGCGCATACCGTCGTCGGCGATACTCCTCTGTCGTCGGAGAATGACATTGACCGCGCCATGACGGAGCGGCAGGCGACGTAGAAAGGTAGAGATGGCAACCGTGAATTTGTCCCGCAACAAGCGGCCCTTGTACCTGCAAATCAAAAATATAATCAAGGATCGGATCCTGCACGGACTTTATCCGCTCGAATCGAACATTCCTCCCGAGCCGCGTCTCGAGGAAGAATTCGGCGTCAGCAAAATAACGGTCCGCAACGCGATCAAAGAGCTTGTTTAGGAAGGATACCTGGAGACGAGCAGCGGCAAAGGGACAAAGGTCATCCGCAACACGTCGACGTCCAAGCGGTCCACCTTGAAGCGGTTCACGGAGCTGCTGGTCGAAGAAGGGCACCGCATTGAAAAACAGCTGCTGAGCGCGGAAAAGGCGGCAAACGAAGAGGGAACGATGCCTTACAAGCTGTTCGGGGAGCGTTGTATCCGCATCGAACGGCTCTACTTGCTTAACGACGCCCCTTATATCCATTACACCCATTACTTGCCCTCGCGGGTCGGGAACGTCAAACGGTCGGAATTAAACGCGCAGTCTTTGTACGGCTGGCTGGAGGAGCGCAGCGTGACGATTGCCAAATTTCGCGACGAGTTTGCCGTGGCGGCGGCGCCATCGGACATCGAAGCGCTGCTGCTTGCGGAGAAGAGCGCTCCGATGCTGAAACGGTTTCGTTATGCCTATGACGAAGCGGGCGATGTGGTCGAATACAGCGAAGGGTACTATCGCTCCGGACTGCACCCTTATGTCGTCGACTACGACGTCTGTCTAGACCACTTTGCGTCGTTTGCTCTCACGCTGTGACTCTTTCTCCAACAAACCGCAAACGGTTGAAGTCGGCATTCCGGCTTCTTTTTTTGCCATTTTTCTGCTTCTCCCGGTCGATTCGCCGCCCTCTTTTACTAGTGATCCCTTTCTCCTCTACCGTTTTGATAAGCGCTTCAATGCGTGTCATGACAGGCAGGAAATTTCACCCCTTTGGAAGAATAAACTAAGCAGGGGATGGTGATAAGCCGTGATTGAAGATCCAGTTTCATCCGATCATCAGCTGATCATTGATGCACAGAGCGGCGACTTCGAGGCGTTTCGCATGATCGTGCTTCACTATTCAAACGCCATGCTTTCGGTCGCATACAGCGTGTTAGGAGACTTCTATGAGGCTCAAGACGTTGCACAAGAGGTTTTTGTGAAGTGTTACAAAAGCCTGCCTACCTTAAAGGACCCGTCCCGGCTCGGCAGCTGGCTCTACTCGATTGCGCATCGAACGAGTCTTGATTTTGTAAAAAAGAAAAAAGCATCCGTCCATTATGATGAAACGAATGCCCCTCAAACGGACAATGTCAATGAATGGCTCGATCGGCATGTCATTCAAGAAGCGGTTTGGAAAGCGCTTCAAACGTTGGAGGGAAAAAGCAAGTCCGCCATTGTGCTGTACTATTTAAGCGACTGGTCCATGAAAGAAATCGCCCACTTTCTGGATTTATCGCTGTCCGCCGTTGAAAGCCGCATTCGCCGTGCGCGGGAAACGCTTAAGGTTTATCTGGCCGACGATTTCGAATCCTTTTTCCGCTCGCAGCGGCTGGGCCGCGATTTTGAACAAATGGTGTGTGAACAACTACTGAAACGAATGGGACACTTTTATATCCCCGTTATCAATAAGAAGCAGACGACAGAATGGTTCGTCCGTCATTTTCATTTGGGAATAAGCATTCATGGGAATCTGCTGCTCGAATCAGGCCATGAATTGTATTTGCTCGAAAGCGAAACACGCTCTCCGAAGGGAATGCCCGTGCTCACGTTTTCCGTCGAGGATGCGGATGAATTATGGCTGCAGCTGACAAGCGGTCGCGTTGATTCCGGGCCAATCGAAACTCACGAATTGTTCGGTAAGCAGTTTGTCTTTTACGATCCGGACGGCAACAAATATCAAGTCGTCGAAAATAAATAAAAAGTTCATCGCCTGCGACGGGTTTGATGAAGTTGAATCGTCTATATATCGAAACCAAATGAAACGAGAGGTGCTACGAGTGATGACGGAAAAAAAATCGATCGACGTCCAGCAGCAGCAGGCGGTGCGCAAGCCTATGTTAAAAAGGGTTCTCTGCAACTATTTGCCTGTCTCCAATTGGCAGCAAGCTGCCGATTGGTTCGAGGAGATGTTCGGCTTGACGGTTCGGAAACGTGAGCCTGACGGCGTCATTCTTGTCTTAGGAGACGGGCAGTGGCTGTTCCTGCTGGAAACGACGGAGAAGAGAACGGCCAACTTTTCGACCCATCAATGGGACGGGGAAAACTATGAAATGTTCTCCTTAACCTTTGAAGTCGAAGACATTGTCGAGCTTCATAAGAGGCTTCGTGAAAAAGGAGTCGAAGTTGAACCGCTGACCGACCTTGGAAGCTGCGGGCTGCAGTTTAAATTCAAGGACCCCGACGGCAACAAGTTTAACGTGTGGCAAGACCCGGCATCGGCATAACGCATTACGGCAGGCTCTTCCCGCGTTCGGGGAAGAGCTTCTCTTTTGCATCGGCATCGGCATCGGCATCGTCACTGCATCCTGTCACGGTTCGAAGTGCTGCGGTTCACCACGCTTTTTTCCGAACGCGGCAAACTCTGCCCGGGAAAAAACCGATATGCCGGAAAGCGTCAGTTTGTGAAACACCCGGTCCATTTCTTCTGCCGAACATGGCGTATTCTGCCCCATCCACCACTGTAACAACGTTAAAAATGTGTTCACGATATGTTCAACCGCAATCTCATGCGGCAATTCTCCGAATTTCGGATCTAGCCCTAAACCGGCAGCTTCGTCGCGCACTAAATCGGACAGCATACACTTCATATGATGCAGCACCGCTGCTCCGCTTTGTTTGCCGACCGTAGCCGTATACAACCGTTTGTTGCCTTGAACATGCTGCAGCATCGGCAGGCTGAAACCAAATGTGATCCCGCTTAACGGATCCGGCACGACACGAACGGCTCTTTGCTGCTTCAGAAATAGTTCCAGTTGATCGATGCTGCCTAACAGAAGTTGTTCTTTATCCGAAAAATGGGAGTAGAACGTTGACCGGCCTACATTCGCCCGATCAATGATGTCTTGAACGGTTATCGCTTCATACCCCTTCTCGATCATCAGGTCCAGCAAAGCATCAACAAGCAGCGCGCGCGTACGCTGCACGCGCCGATCTTCTTTTATTTCCGACATTCGCATTCCTCCTTTCCGAACAATCAGTGCCCAACTGTCCGTTACCGTACATTTAGAGGCAATCTGGTTATTGTCCCGCTTTATGATGAACATTATAATCGTTACTGAACATGATGTTCAATAACGGATTGTATCACTCATCGATTGAGGGTGTTGTTATGCGAATAATTCAAGAGGGTTCATTGTACCAATTAACTTATTTCAAGAGCGCGTCTTTATCGGTCAATTGTTATTTTATCGAGGAAGACAATGACCTGACTCTGATTGACACCGCCATCCCCGAATGTGCCGGCGACATTTTGCAGGCTGCGGCAGCGATTAACAAACCGATCGCAAGAATTGTACTAACCCATGCCCATCATGACCATATTGGAGGACTCGACCCGCTCAAACAGGCACTTCCCCACGCCCCGGTTTATATCTCTGCCCGGGAGGCCCGGCTGCTTGCGGGAGATTTCGCGTTGCATGCAGACGAACCCGATACGCCGATCCGGGGGATCATCCCGCAAAACATCATGACGCAGCCGGACAGGCTGTTGCATGAGGGAGACCGGATTGGGTCCCTTCTTGTACTGGCAACACCTGGTCACACTCCCGGTTCCATATCATTGCTCGACACCCGCAGCCATGCTTTGTTCGCCGGCGACTCCTTCCAGACCGAGGGCGGTGTCGCAGTAGCCGGTCAGCTTTGTCCGTCCTTCCCCTTCCCCGCTCTGGGGACCTGGAACAAACAGGCCGCTCTGGCAAGCGCTAATAGATTGCATGGCTTCCGACCTTCCTTACTCGCAACAGGTCACGGGCCAATGCTCAAGGAACCTTGTTCGGAAATGATGCGTGCCATTCACGAAGCCGAACAGAACATGGTATCGGAACAATAATCGGACGCGTCGTTACCACATCTCGTCTGGCTTCAATGAAGTCAGCCTGATGCTGCCCTCCCATAAGTCTTGGGCTTTGTTCACATTGTACGAATCGGCCGAGGAGCGGATCGGCTTCGTTCCATCAAAGTATTTTCCCGAAACTTCGGACAGGGATGGATCCAGAAACAACTTCGCCAGCGCGTTACCGGATTGCTTGGTCGTGCGCATGTTTCGATTAAATACCGCTGCGATCGGCAGGATATAATTCCACCCAAAACGCATCAGCGGGTTGTAGTCCCTGGCCAGACCGGATCCGGGCATCATGCCGGGATTAAACGCATTGACGCGGATCGGGATGTTTTTGCGCTTCAGCAAGCGGTCCATTTCGTATGCGGTATAGATGTTGCATAATTTCGAGGCGGTATAACGGACGCGTCCTTCGTGCTGCAGATCGGCATTTTTCCCATAGGGCTGCGGGAAGGCCAATGTTTGCGGATCCGTATAAACCGGACCGGGCATCCCCGTTTTTTTCGTCGTGTCATGCGTATCGCTGCTTACCCATACGATTTGACCGGCCGGAGACATAAGCAGAATGAGCAAATTCGCGAGCAAAAAATGTCCGAGGTGATTGACGCCGAACGTCGTTTCGAAGCCGTCTTGCGTATACGTTGTTTCCGAAACGACCTGCAAGCCCGCATTGCAAATAAGCCCCTTTAACCGCGGATGGTCCGACTTCTTCCAAGCGGCCGCGAATTCGCGAACGGAAGCCAAGGATGCCAAATCGAGCAGCAGGCCGTAGATCCGTTCGTTACCCGTACTCCTTCTCAATCGGGCGACCGCTTCCTGAACCTTGCCTTCATGACGACCGGCGATGACGACTGTCCAGCCTTCCTTCGCCTGCCCGAGAGCCTTCGCGGTCTGGTACCCTAAGCCGGCATTGCCCCCTGTAATGATCACGGATTTATTGGACGCAGTCACGTTTCATAACCTCCCCGGGCTGGTGTACCCTACTCACTTGTAGTATGATGACGTTGTAAACATTGTATTGGATTTATGTTTACGACGTCAACATCTCGTGATCACACCAAAAGGGTGAATTTCATGGACAAACCGGATAAAAAAAGCTATCATCACGGCGATCTTCGCAATACGCTGATCCGTGCAGGAATCGAATTCATTTCCGAGAGCGGGGCATCCGGCATCGATCTGCGTAAAGTCGCCCGCCGGGCGGGAGTAAGTCATGCGGCCCCTTACCGGCATTTTGCCGATAAGAAGGCGTTAATTGCCGCAATTTGCGAAGAGGGCTTCAACCTGCTGTCGGCTGAAATAGAGCAAGCCATCCTGATGACGGATCGCAGCCCCTTCGAACAATTAAGAAGCATGGGCCACGCCTATGTTCAATTCGCCGTCCACAATCCATGGCTGGTCAGAGAAATGTTCAGCGGCTTAACGATCGAGCGCGAAGCCTACCCCGCTCTTTATCAGGTATCGAAAAAGCTGTTTCAGTTGATCGAAAACATCGTCGCCGCCGGACAAAGGACGGGTCAAATGAAAGAAGGCAGCAGCGAGGAGCTTACTTGCGTCATCTGGTCCATGATGCATGGGGCGGCAATATTAATTATCGAAAATCAAATGAAACCGATTACGATGCAAATGGGCGGGATTGAACATATCTCCCGGGTTTGCATCGATTCCTTACTTCTTGGGCTGCGCGGATGAAACAACTCATTTGATCCGACAATCCCCATCCCTCCATCATTTATTTCGGCGAAAGCGAAAATCAGCGATACCGCACGTTTAGGCTCCGTTCGACTCCGCTCGGTTCGATTCGTTCCGGCTGAGGGAGTCGATGGATGCCGGGTTATTTCCTAACGGCTGCCATTGCCGCTAATTAAACGAAAATGACCTCTTTGGAGTTCTAACGGAGATGAGCGCAGCTATTGGATGCAAGAATAGCCCTTTTTCAACGAAAATCATCAGATAAGGTCTCTTACAACCGTTAAATTTTGCATAAGGGCATTTTGAGCAAAATAATGTCTTACACAGCCGTTAGATCTCAAAGGTCATTCATCCATCCCGTCCGCGCAGGCTGAACCTACGACCCCATCGCTGCCAGCGATGCGCTCAATCCACAATTCTTAGATTCGCATAACTTCCTAAACAACAAAAAACCTTTACCGTAAGCGGTAAAGGCGGTAAAGGAAAAATATCGATGAAGTTCGTTATGGCCGGTCCATAACTCCCGTTAATTCACTAACGATGCCTTGGCCTGGGATGCACTGAACGCCGGTTTCTCGGGCTGGAGCTTGCCTTCGCGGGTCAAAACCGCGAGAAATGCACTGGCCGCAGCGGGATCGAATTGCGTGCCGCTGTTTCTCCTCAGCTCCTCGGCAGCCGTCTCGACCGTCAGCTTCTGTCTATAGGACCGATTGGTCGTCATCGCATCGAAGGCGTCGGCTACGCCGAGAATGCGCGCGCCAAGCGGGATCCCGGCTCCTTTCAAACCGGCGGGATAACCGTTGCCGTCCGGACGTTCATGATGGTAGCGAACCATGTCCGTAATGCCCAGCTCACGCAGCCGCTTCATATTTTTCACGATTTGATAGCCTTCTTCCGGATGTTTCTTCATAATGGCGTATTCACCCTCGGTTAACCGGCTCTCTTTTTGCAAAATCGCATCCGGCGTGCCGATTTTCCCGATATCATGAATGAGTCCGCCTAAAAAGATCGCATCCTGCTCTTTATGGGAAAGCCCCATCTCCTTGGCGATGCTGCGGGCATATTCAGCTACATTGTGCGAATGAAACGCCGTATAGGGATCGCGCGCATCGATCGTTTTGCCCAACGATAAGATCGTGTTCATCAATAAATCTTCCTGCTCTTTTTTCCCTTTGTAGTGGCGTGCCGATATCCAAACGACCCTTCTTACGATCAGCAGCAGAACGGCATAGGACGCGGCAACGACGATCAGTACGGGATCAGGCGCATTTACGGCAAATACGGTGCCCAGCAAAGCAGCGCCGATTAGCGCGAGCAGCGGCCCTGATAAATCAAGCGTGGCCAATAAAACGACCGGGTACACATACAAACCGAGCAGCAGCTCGGAGTCAAACAACACATTCAGCACAATTGCGACCGCAGAGGCCATGAAAAAGAGGCTCCAAAAAATAACGCCATATTTCCGTAACGCGATTGGGCAGAATTCATCATCCTGTGTCCAGCGGGCCCATTCGTCTTTCATACTGCGATTCTCCCTCCATAAAAAAGTAACGTTCCTATCAAATAACCCCCACGATTCTCCGTGAATGTTTGGACTTGTTTCTATCTATATCGGAACAATACGACGATTTTTCGAGCTATCCATTATTGTAACCATTATTTGTTTGCAATCGCAAACCGCTCTTGATATGGTCATCTTATAACAAGCCGTTTGTTTGCCAGAACAAAAGCGCGGGAGGGTTCCATGAATCGGTCTTTTCAAACAAGCCCCGGTTTCCACGGCGATACGAATGCGGTGAAACAGCTGCTGCACCACTACGCTTCAGAGGAAACAGCAGCTTTGTTGACTGAAGAGATGCTGCTTGGCATCGGCGGGGGCATCGGCTACGGTTACTTCACTTTTTTCTATGAAAAAGAAGACTTCATCAACTTCCACCTCGGTACGCGGGCGTCCTGGGAGAGCAGCGGGCAATTCATGACGGACATCCTCGGATCGCTCGGCTGCACCGTCAGCGCCAAACAGACGAAGAACAAGCGGACGGCTTTCGACCAATTAGCCGATCACACGGAACGAGGCATTCCGGCCATCATTGCCATCCACCAAGGAATATTCGATAGCGGCGGCATCGAACAGAAGAGATATCCGTTCTATTGCGTTGCCTACAGCATCAATCAAGAGAACGGAACGGCCAAGCTGGCTTACCGTTACAAGGACCCGGTTGAAGTGACAGTGGAGCAGCTGATCGAAGGCCGAAGCAATCTGGCCACGGCCAAGCTCGTCAATCATGCGCTGTGGCTAACCGAGGAGAAGCCGCTCGCCGTAACTCCGGAATCCCTTGTGGCTGCCGCTCGGCAAGGAATCCGGCGATGCCTGTCGCATGCGCACAATCCGCGGATGTCCAATTTTGGCGTCACCGCACTTGAGAAATGGGAAAGCCGCCTCTCGTCGAAAGGCAAAGACAGCTGGATTCAGTTGTTCGCGAAGCCGAAGCACTGGATCGGCGCTCTTTACTCTACCTTCACTCATATTACCGTAAACACCGACGGCAGCGCATTCCGGGGAACCTACGCCCGTTTCCTTGAGATGACGGGGAACCAGATCGATGAGCCGTTGCTGCTGGAAAGCGGCAGGCTGTTCCAAGAAAGCGCAGCGTTATGGAAGCAGCTGTCCGAGACCGCTTTGCCGGATGAGAATTTTGCCGACTTGAAAGCTCTTGTGCTGGAACGCGAGCGGCGCATCCTCGAAGGAACGTTAAGTCACACCGGGCTTCCGCCTTACTGGGATCAAATCCGGGCGTTAAAAGCGGGTCTAATCGAAAACACGGAATGGCCCTTTGAACGGTTGACGGAACATTACTCGGAGATGAGAGCGATTGTGCTGGCTATCTTGAAGAAAGAACGGGAAGCTTTGGAACTGCTGGAGAGGTCGCTTCACTCTTCCAGATGGGAAGCCTGAACGAATGATGCACGACCCTGTAGTTCTGTGCACTTCACCTTTAAGAGGAGAGATTCGAATGGCGTACGAATTAAAAACAAAAGAAACCGACAACAGCGTCCTTGAGTTTATTGAACATGTCGACAGCGATAAAAAACGCGAAGACGCTTATCAGCTGTTGGATATTTTTGCGGAAACGACGGGTTATGAAGCGAAGATGTGGGGACCGAGCATTATCGGGTTCGGCTCTTATCACTATAAATATGCGTCGGGTCACGAAGGCGACGCGCCTCTGGTCGGCTTTTCACCGCGCAAAGCCAAAATCAGCTTGTATTTTGCGCCTGGCGACACAAAGCGGGACCAATTATTATCGAAATTCGGAAAACATACGACCGGAAAAGCGTGCGTGTACATCATTGAATTGGCCGATATCGATGTCGATGTTTTAAAAGCGTTGATTGCCGAATCGGTCAAGTTTTTGCAAGAGACGTATCCGGATCAATAAGCTTTTTTCCGCCGCTTTGATTTCATCAAGGAGAAAAATGTTCTGCCCCTTGTTGATCCGGCGCCATTCCCTTTATTCAAACAAAACGCTCCTGACCGTTCATGTCAGGAGCGTTTTGTGCCGAGAGAGCCTGGGCTTCGCATATTCCCTAATCGGATTGTAATATCTATCTAATCGCAAATCCTTCGCTGCCGGCTATATGCCGATCCGGGACAGCACAAAGGTCCAGACGCATACGAGAAGCAGGAAAATGAGGCTGTAGCGGATCGTCATACTGAAGAGCGCGGATTCTTGTCCGGTCTTTTTGACGGCGGCTGCAGCGATCGCAATCGACTGCGGTGATATCAGCTTGGCCATGACGCCGCCAGTTGTGTTGGCACTGAGCAGCAGCGAAGCGCTTGTGCCGATCTGGGCGCCGGTGACGGTCTGCAAATAGCCGAACAGAGCGTTGTTGTTGACGACCGAGCCGGTGATGAATACGCCGATCCAGCCAAGCACAGGACTGAACAGTGGGAAAATGTCTCCGGTTCGGGCCAGCGCGAGCCCGATCGTCGAGCTGAGCCCCGCGAAGTTCGCCACATTGGCAAAGCCCATGACGAAGCATATCGTGACGATCGGCAGCCACAGCTCGCGCATCGTTTCACCCAGCGTGCCGAACCCTTGGCGCAGGTTGATGTTTCGGCTGAACATGCCGGTTATGAGCACCGCCACCAGAATGGCCGTCCCCGTCGCCGAGATGAAATCGAGCTTCAACATGGCGTCAAGCGGCGTTTCTGCGGCCGCGATCGGCGGCATTTTGACCACCTGCTTATGCAGCAGCGGAATTTGCAGCAGCTGGGTTGTCGCTTGCAGAGCGCCTCCTTTGGCAAACAGCGCCTTGAAGGCCGGCAGGCTCCACACCGTAATGACGGCAGTCAGAATATAAAACGGCGACCATGCGGATACGATAGCCTTGAATCCGTAGCGCGGTTCTTCCGCAGCGGCTGCTACGGCGGCAACTGCGGCATCCGCTGGGTTATCCGCAGCCTCACCGTTCCCCCGCTCGACGAAAATTCGTTTCGGCTGCCATTTGCGCAGGAATAAAGCAAGCGATCCCATCGCGCCCAAGGCGGCCATAATGTCCGCCAGTTCCGGCCCCAGCACCAGCATCGCGAATGTCTGCAGTGCCGTGTACACGCCGCCCACCACGAGCAGGGCGGGCAGCGTTTCGCGGATCCCGCGCAGTCCGTCCAGAATAAACACGAGCAGGAAGGGGATCAGAAAGCCGAAGGCCGGCAGCGTCCAGACAAGCGTGCGCGTAAGCTCCAGCGGCGTAATGCTGCCCATCTGGGCGCCGACGATAACCGGGATGCCGATGGCGCCGAACGCCCCCGAGGCGGCGTTGGCAATGAGGCAGAGGGCCGCCGCCTTCAGCGGCCGGAAGCCGAGCTCGATCAGCAGCGCGGCGCTGATGGCGATCGGTACGCCGAAGCCGGCTGCGCCTTCGAGGAATGCATTGAAGCAAAAGCCGATGAGCAGCAGCTGCAGCCGCGAATCCGGCGAGATGCCGGCGATGCTGGCGCGAATGACGTTGAACTTGCCGGTTTTGACCGCAATTTTATACAGCCATACCGCCATAATGACAATATATCCGATCGGCCACAGTCCGGTGCCGATGCCGAGCACCGCAGCCATCACCGCTTTGGAGAGCGGCATGCCGAAGCCGATGACCGCCACCAGAAAGCTGATCAGCAGCGCGGACAGCGCCGCATAAACGCCTTTCATTTTGAAGACGGTTAGCGCCAGCAGGAAGAACAGGATCGGCAGCGCCGCGACAAGCGCACTGACGATATCGTTGTGAAAGGGGTCGTATTGCTGCAACCACATGGAAAGTCATCCTTTCCCATCATAGTGGGATCTTTATGTTTTGATGAAAGAAACGGTCATTCAGTTCGAAAAATGAGGGGCAAGAATGCCTTTCAGCACATCGGCGCTGTGGCGGAATTGCCCGCGCTCCTTCTCGCTCAGCTCAAGCTCCAAAATATTGCTGATCCCGCCGCGGTTCACGATCGCCGGCACGCCGATATACACATCGTCCGTTTCGTATTGGCCGTCCAGCTTGGCGCTGACCGTAAGCAGTGCATTCTCGTTGCGCAATATCGCGCGGGTGATGCGGGCGAGGCTCATGGCGATTCCGTAGTAAGTGGCCCCTTTTTTCTCAATAATTTGGTAAGCCGCATCCCGGACATTCACAAACAGATGATCGAGGTCTTCATAGCTGTATTCTTCACGCTGCTCGACCAGCGTATGGACCGGCACACCGCCGATATGGGCGTGGCTCCAGACCGGAAGCTCGGTATCCCCATGCTCGCCGATAATGTGCGCATGCACATTACCCGGTGCGACTTTGAAATACTCCCCGAGCAAGAAGCGGAAACGGGCCGTATCGAGCGTCGTGCCGCTGCCGATTACGCGCTGCTGCGGCAATCCGCTGTATTTCCAGGTCGCATAGGTCAGAATATCGACCGGATTCGTCGCGATCAGGAAGATGCCGTCAAAGCCGCTCTCCATCACTTGGGTGACCATGCTTTTGAAAATGGCCAAATTTTTCTCTACAAGCTGCAGACGGGTTTCGCCAGGCTTCTGGTTGGCGCCTGCACAGATGCATACGATATCCGCATCCTTGCAATCCGCATACGTGCCGTGCCACGTTTTTGTCGCATGCGGGGCAAACGCTTTGCCGTGATTGAGGTCCATCGCATCGCCCGCCGCCTTGTTCTCATTCAGATCGACAATGACAAATTCATCGGCGATGCCTTGATTGAGCATGGCAAACGCATAGCTGCTTCCTACAAATCCGGCTCCAATCAATACAACGCGCGTCACTTTTTCTTTTCCCATGGTAACTCTCCTCTTTCTGTCTATATATTGGTGAACAATAACATGTAACCGCCAAGATTAATGTCGTACATCTTCTTCACATCACCTATGCTATCAGCTCCGCACTTTCTTCGATGTGATATTTTGCACTCCGTGGAAACTATACTAAAATGAAAGTGAACTTGCCTTGATAACGGAAATGAAAAGGAGAGCGCCATGTGCCGAAACATCAAAACACTATTCAACTTCGACCCTCCGGCAACCGAAGATGAAATTCAGGCTGCCTCACTCCAATTCGTGAGGAAGCTTTCGGGCTTCAACAAGCCTTCCAAGGAGAATGAGGCGGCATTCCATCGCGCAGTCGAAGAGGTGGCCGCAGTGGCCCGCAACCTGCTGGACGAGCTGGTAACGAAAGCCGGACCCCGCAATCGCGAGGTCGAAATGGAACGTGCCCGCGCCAGATCTGCGAAGCGGTTCGGGGCTGAAGACCGTACTTGAGGAGAAAGGACTGTACCGTCATGAGTTTTCAACAACTCGTTTCCCTAATTCCATCATTCGAACGAGTCGAATTCAGCCAGACCACTCAAACCATTGCCAGCCCCGCAGGCTGCCATCTGATGATTATTGTTCTGCACGGACATCTCTCGGTCTCAGGGGACAATGAGGAGGCGGTGATGGTTTCCCAAGGTTTCGCGTGCCATCCCCGTTACAGTCCTTTCACCATCCAAGTGCCCAAAACAAAAAAAGCCGAGTACGCCGTCATCTCGTACCGTATGTTCCCGGAGAACAGTCCTTGGACCCTGCAGGGTCCGCTTCGGACCGTTAGTGAAGTGAAAATCAAGTATATGCTGGACGAGCTGTTCCAGATGTCTCAAGATCCCGGCAACCTCTCTGAAGAAGAGCAGCTGGTGCAGCAAATCCGGAAGCGGCTTATCCTTGAACGGATCTTGTTCATTTACATGTATGAGACCGGGTGGAAACAAGAGACCCCCTCTTCCTCCGGCAAAATAGAAGAATCTCTCTCGTACATCAATAAGCATTACATGCTGAAGCTCACGCTCCCGATGCTTGCGGAACGTGCCGGAATCAGCGTCGGGCACTATACCACGCTATTCAAAAATGTCACCGGAACGACCATGAGCCGCTATTTGCGCACTCTTCGGATCGATAAAGCGAAGCAGATTTTCCGCCAGACCCGACTGCCCGCCAAAGAAGTCGCACAGCTTGTCGGATTCGCGGACTATTTTCACTTTAGCCGAACCTTTAAACAAGAAGTCGGTTGTGCCCCTGCTGCATTTCTTAAAACGCTGGACGAAATCGAATAATATAACATGTTCAATCTTAAAATTAGATATGTCCTAACCGTTTCGATCCGGCTAAAATTAATTGAGAATAATTATTATTATCAGGAGGAGTCATCATGCATCATCGTTTTAGCCGCATCCTCACCCTTGCTCTGTTACTTGTTATCGTCATAAGCGTCCTGGCCGCTTGCGGTCAATCGGCCGGCAACACCGCCCAGGGAGGTCAGGCCGGTACAAGCAGCCCGTCCGCCTCGGCGCCAAGTGGCGGGGAAATTACAGTCGAAGATGCGCAGGGTACCGTTACGCTGCCTAAGAAACCGGGACGGGTCGTCACGATGGACTTCAGCTTCACGGATATGCTTGTGACGCTTGGCGTTCAACCGGTCGGCATTGCCGACGACAGCGACCCGGACTTGTTTATGGATCGTGTCAAGGACCAGCTCCAAGACTATACGTCCGTCGGCTCCCGCTATGAGCCCAGCATCGAACTGATCAGCTCGCTCGCGCCGGATCTCATTATCGTCGACATCAACAAACACAAGAACGCCTTGGAACAGCTGAAAGCCATCGCCCCCATTCTTGTATTGAATGATTTCCAGGCCGATTACGGGCAGATGCTGAAAAATTATATGATCGTCGCCAAAGCCGTCGGCAAGGAAGAGGAAGGGAAGAAACGTCTGCAAGAGCATGAAGCGAAGATGGAAGAAGCCAAGCAGAAAATCAAGAACGCCGGCATGACCATTCTTCCGGCAGTGGTCAATCCTACCGGATTTTTCGGCCATTCCGATCACTCGTATACCGGCTCGATGTTGAAGATGCTGGGATTCACCGACCCGCTGCAAAGCGATAAGGCTTACCCGCAGCTGACGTTAGAGCAGCTGGTGGAAACGAATCCGCAGGCGCTGTTCCTCATGCCGACGGATAAAGTTACGATCGTGAATCAGTGGGAAACGAATCCATTGTGGACGAAGATCGATGCGGTGTCCGGGAATAAAGTGTTTACGGTCGAGCGCCGAAACTGGTCGCTGTCCCGCGGCATGCTAGGCTCGGAGAAAATTGCCGAGGATATCGTAAGTATGCTGGGAGAATAGCCGAAATGGATAATTCGATTCGACAGGAGAAGCAGAGCCGCTCATGGCATCTGCTCTTCCTTTTTTGCATTGGCTTGCTCGTATTAGCCGCCGGTATGCTCTTTAGCTTGAAATGGGGCCCGGCTGAGCTGTCATGGGGAACGTTGTTCGAAGCGCTAACTTATCAAGGCCGCGATAAGCTGCATCTGTACATCCAGACGTTGCGGCTGCCCCGTACTTTAACGGCCTGTATCGTCGGCATTCAGCTGGCGCTGGCCGGCCTGCTGACCCAGCTAACGACCAAAAACCCGCTTGCATCCCCTCACATATTCGGCATTAATGCGGGGGCTTCCTTGGCCGTTGTGCTCGGATTGGTTCTATCCTCGGGGCTAGGACTATTCCCGTCGATGCTGCTTGCTTTCGCCGGGGCTGCGGCAGGTGCCGTGCTCGTCTGGTCTCTAACCGGCGGCGGCCACAAACAATATGTCCGCCTGGCGCTTGCGGGCATTACCGTTCACTTCCTGTTGTCTTCGTTGACGGAAGGCGCGATGATCCTGAATCAGTACTCCACCGAGAGCATGATTTTCTGGCTGGTCGGTTCCGTAAATCGGGCGGGATGGCAAGAGGTGGGCATGCTCCTGCCGTTCTTCACCGGCGGCCTGCTGTTGCTGATCTCGATGATCCCTTCGTTCCGCTTGCTGCCGCTTGACGATGAGCTTGCGGCCGGATTGGGCCAGCGGGTAAACATTGTCCGCGCTGCCGGGATGCTGCTCGTCATTATATTTGCCGGTTCGGCCGTTGCCGTATGCGGCCCGATCGGCTTCATCTGCCTTATCGTCCCTCATATCGCGCGAGCGCTGGCCGGTTCTGCCAATCTGGCCGTTCTCGTTCCATTGACAGGCCTGCTCGGCGGGATGCTGCTTGTGTATGCCGACTTGTTCAGCCGCGTCATCGCGTTTCCGTTCGAATCGCCTGTTGGAATTGTAACATCGGCGATCGGCGCGCCATTCTTTATTTATTTGTCCCGTCGGCAAGGAGGTGGCGCGAAATGAGAAAGACGATCACGCTCGTCATCGCTTCGCTGGTGATGCTCGCTCTAATCGTTGTCTCGCTCAGCGTCGGAGCGGTATCCATTCCGCTTCGCGAAGCAGGCGCCGGCTTGCTGGATGACTCCAGCCGCTTCTATTTCATCGTTCACGAGATTCGTCTGCCCAGAGTGATCGTCGGCGTTCTCTCCGGCTGCGGATTAGCTGTCGCCGGGAGCATCCTGCAAAGCCTGGTCCGCAATCCGCTGGCCAGTCCCGATGTCATCGGCATTACGCAGGGAGCCGGATTCGCCGCCGCAGCCGTCATCTTCCTGTTCCCGGCATCGCCCGTTTATCTGCTTCCGCTTGCCGCATTTGCCGGCGCCGTTGCCGCCTTCCTGATCTTGCTCGCTTTAAGCCGCAGACTGACGCTGGCTCCGTCCTCGCTGGCTTTGTCCGGCGTTGCTGTCGGCGCCGCATTTCAAGCGGGAACGCAATACTTGATCGTGACGAATCCGACCAATATCAACATGGCGCTGCTGTGGATGTCCGGCAGCTTATGGAGCCGCGGTTGGAGTCAGGTGAGCTACCTCCTGCCCGCTGTGGCGGTGCTGCTTTTCCTTGCTTGGGGAAGCTCCGCAAAGCTGAATGTGCTCCGGCTCGGCCGCGAGACAAGCATATCCCTCGGCTTGCATATGGTGCGCGAGCGCTTCGGGCTGTTTCTACTCGCGGTCGCCTTAGCCGGCGTCTCCGTATCAGCGGTCGGGTCGATCGGGTTCATCGGCCTCCTTGCTCCGCACATTGCCCGGAGACTCATCGGTAACGGCAACCGCTGGCTTCTGCCGCTGGCTGCGATCATCGGAGCAAATATTATGCTGCTGGGCGATTGTCTCGGGCGGATGATCGTCATTCCGCGGGAGGTGCCCGCCGGCATCATGACGGCCCTAATCGGGGCCCCTTATTTCCTCTATTTGCTGCGCAGGGAGCGCAAGCGGGGATAGGGGCCCGAGTATTAACAGCGCCCTCATCTTATGAGGCCACGTCTCTTCAGGTAATCTTCAATCCTGTAGTTCATTTCCGCAGCCCTTTTATGGAGAGTTGAAAAAATGTTCGTCACTCGTCCAAGAACTCCAGATACCTTTATGATTACATGTTTGTACCTCCTATGGTAAAATAAAACTGAACGCACCTTACTTTTTTCTTCGATAAAGGAGAGATGTTGTATGAAAATGGCTGGAATTGTTTCGAATCGCAGCGTCGTTGAGGTCACGGAGATCCTCCTTTCAAACTAAGCGGCTGCCAGGCGCAGGAATAGCGGGGATACTTCCGTGATCGTTCATGTGAAATGATCGAACATACGGGAGGAATCCGAATTGAAATTAGAAAACTTAGGTTGGAGTTCTTTTTTTCAGGAGCATTTTGCGGCATACGCCGAACAAGGATATATCGCGGGCAGAATTGCCTTGGAGCATAAACATCTTTACCGGATCTTCACGGAACACGGAGAGCTGCTTGGGGAAGTGACGGGCAAGCTGCGCTATACGGCGACAGGTCGTGAGGACTATCCGGCAGTGGGCGATTGGGTCGTTATTCAACCCCGGATGGAGGAAAAGAAAGCGGCCATCCATGCCATCCTTCCGCGCAAAAGCAAATTTTCCCGCAAAGCGGCAGGTTCTGTGCCGGAAGAACAGATCGTTGCCGCCAACGTGGACACGGTTTTTCTGGTCAACGCCTTAAACAACGATTTTAACGTGCGGCGAATCGAGCGTTATTTGATTTTGGCTTGGGAAAGCGGAGCTACCCCGGTAATCATCCTGAGCAAAGCGGATCTCTGCCAAGATGTTGAGCAAAAGCTGGCAGAAGTGGAGTCCGTTGCATTCGGCGTCCCCATCCACGTGATCAGCTCCGAGCGGCGGGAAGGCTTTGACCCGATCCTCGCCTATCTCGCCAATGGAACCACGATTGCCCTGCTCGGATCGTCCGGTGTCGGAAAATCGACGCTGATCAACCGTTTGGCGGGCGATCAGAAGCAGCGTGTTAACGAGGTCCGTCAAGGCGACGACCGGGGGAAGCATACGACGACGCACCGCGAGCTGGTTCTGCTTCCGCAAGGCGGGATCATTATTGACACGCCCGGAATGCGGGAGCTGCACATGTGGGAGGCGGACGAAGGCTTCCGCGACGCGTTTGAAGACATCGAGGAGCTGGCGGCCGCCTGCCATTACCGGGATTGCCGGCATCAGAAGGAACCCGGCTGCGCGGTCCAGCAGGCACTGCGCGATGGCACGCTGGATGCCGGCCGCTACCGGAACTACCAGAAGCTGCAGCGAGAGCTTGCTTTCCAGGCCCGCAAAGACGACGCCAGCCTGCAGCTGGCGGAGAAGCAGAAGTGGAAGAAGATCCAAATGGAAGCCAAGCAGCGGGTTCATAAGAAGAGATAATTGGAACAAGAGACAAGTGACAAGGAACATCAGGGATCCGGGATCAGCCATCGCGTATTTATATCTTTTTGACGAACTCCGACTTTAATTTCATTGCTCCAAACCCGTCAATTTTGCAATCAATATCATGGTCACCATCAATCAAACGAATATTTTTTACTTTTGTGCCTATTTTTACGACCAATGAAGTCCCTTTTACTTTAAGGTCTTTGATTACAGTGACAGAGTCGCCGTCGGTTAAGACATTCCCGTTTGCATCTTTAATTATTTTTATATCTTCACTTTCGGTTTCCGATTCCAAGCTCCATTCATGCGCACATTCTGGGCAAACAAAAAGACGCCCATCTTCGTAAGTGTATTCGGAATTACATTTTGGGCAATTTGGCAAATTAGACATCGTTTCATTTTCTCCATTCGTTATTTTGTTCCTAACTATACTTTAGACCAATCTAATTGGCAAATCATCTTCCAGATATCATCGTAAAGGCGAAAATAAAGGACACCTGCACATAAGGTGTCCTTTATGACCTCTTCACTTGTTAACAGGTTCTTGTATTTCTCTCATTCCCAGCGGAATCGTCGGCATGCTCGGCATGACAAAAATTAATTCCTCTTATTAGTCTACGATAAATAATTTTGCTCCAGTGTTCGTATAAGACCGGTGTGGATTGGCATCATCTGCCACCTGATAACTGACTCCTGGCGTGAGTTTAAATTCTCTTCCATCTGAAAGTTCGGTATACAATTCTCCTTCCAGTACTAACAAAACGTGACCTCTGTTACACCAATGGTCTGCAATATAACCAGGAGTATATTCTACCATTCGCACTCTGATGTTCCCCATCTCAAATGTCCGCCAATACGCATGTCCTTCAATTCCTGGATGTTGAGTAGCGCTTATTTCACTCCAGTCAATTGTACAAAATGGAACATCTGCGATCTTCATAATAGTATGGTCCCCCTTATTTACAAATGCCAGTATTTACAAATAATAACACATCCATTTGAAATATAATATCCCTGGTTATTTCTAATATTTTTGATGCAGTGAGTTCATCTTATATTCTTCCATAGTCTTCGCATGCTGACAAATGCTTGGTTTGAATCGCACATACCGTTACAATAATAATTACCGAGTACTTCCATAATCCGAATTCTTATGATCGTGGAAGGCAAGTACTCTACCTCTCTTCACTTAAGGAGTGCATGGTATGGTCAATTCCCTTACGGTTCGAGATATTCTTGAGCGTTCCTATTTTCAAGGATCCACCGTATATGCCAGCGAAAAAGCGCTAAATCGTACGGTCGAGTGGGTCCATATATTGGAGGTCACTCATGTCGGACATTTGCTGAATGGAAATGAGTTAATCTTAACGACAGGACTGATCTGGAAAGACAACGAGGAATTAAGCATCTCCTTTTTACAACAAATTATGGATAGCAGAGCTGCCGGTTTATGCATCGAGCTTGGAAGAGTTGTTTCTCAAATCCCCGAACCGATGATCCAACTTGCCGTTCAATCCGAATTCCCCTTAGTTCTCATTCATCACAGTATCCGGTACATTGATATTACACACGATATTCACAGCTGGATTATTAATCAGCAACGGAAGAAAGTTACGGAGCTAGAGGAATTGTCCATGCGTTTCAATGAGCTGCTTTTGACAGCCAGCGGTCTATCCCCTTTGCTTCACCTCTATCACCAAGCAACCCATAAGCCGATTGCTTATGTTCCGCTGGAAGGCAAACCGCTGTTTCTCCCTGCCATCTCCAATCGCGAGCAGCAAACCATCATTCAGAATATTTCTGCGGAAAAAGAACAAAGCCACCGGCTCGTATCCAAATCCATCGTTGTTCTTCAACATTGTTTAGGGGAACTGCTCAGTTGGTCGGAAGAACCCCTCGATCCCTTTGACCTTCTTGCGCTGGACCGGTGTGCCACAGCAGTCGCACAGGAACTCATGCGGACGTTCTATTGGGAAGAGAAGCGCATGTACAAACAGAATCAATGGGTTCACGATTGGCTGAATGGTCACTACGAGGAAAGAGAAATTAAACCATACATACTGTCTTTAAAACCAACCTACTCATCCGGACTTCATTCGGTCATCGTTATTGAACCGAACCGGGACCTGCTCCATTCCCCCGAATTCGAAAGGGTGTATATTCAAAAAAACATGATGGCTCGCACTATTTTTGAGCAGGAAGGATTTTATTTAATACCGACCCTTCTAAACCAGCAAATGGTCTATATTCTACTTGATTTGCAGAAGCGCAAAGAGACCCATTCCGCTTTGGTCAGAGCCCTCTCCCGATTGAAGGAAGCGGATCATCAATACCTTCCTCTCTTTTCGCAGCTTCTCGGTGTAGGGCGCCCCTTTTACGAGCTCTCCTCGGTAAAGAAAAGCCTGAAGTCCGCCTTGGACACCATTTCCATCCAAAAGGAAATCGGACCGCTGCAAATGCCGTTTTATACTCTGCTTCACTTTTACCGGATCATTTTCAACTTAAGCAAAAGCGAACAGCTCACTGAACTGATTGAAGATTATATCGGCCCGATTGTCGCTTTGGAGCAAGAGAAAAGAGAACCGCTTTTGAGTACGTTGAAAATGTATTTGGTGTTAAACGGGGCAAAAAGAGAAGCTGCCAAAGCCCTTTTTATTTCACGACAGTCACTCTACTCCAGATTGGACAAGATTTCCGAGCTGCTCGGAGATGATTTCATGTCCGCAGACAAGCGATTTTGCATTGAACTTGCCGTTTATGCTCATGAGTATGTAATGTTAATGCAGAAACGTTAGGAGCTTAATGGAAATGTTTGGACACACTGTCAACCTATTGGCCCCATAACCGAATCAATTTGTCAATCCAAAAGCGCCTCCTCATCTTCTATATTATTACTAAAGCCGTTAAGTTATCTGACAACGGTAAATAGAGAGAGAAAAATATTCCAATAGGATATAAGGAGGCAGAGCAATGAAACAAAGGTATGGATTTAGAAAAGGAATAATCGGTTTAGGTGCTATCAGTCTTCTCTTGTTATTGCTGGCAGGCTGTGGCGGGGCATCCGGCGATAAGGAAACGAATAATGCCGCAACACCATCCGCTTCTGCCGAACCGGTCCCGATCAAAATCCAGTTAAGCTGGGTGCCGCAAGCGGAGTTTGCCGGTTTTTACGTCGCCAAAGAGAAAGGTTATTACAAAGAAGAGGGTCTGGACGTAGAGGTTGTCGCCGGCGGGCCGGATATTGTGCCGGAGCAGCAAGTGGCCAATGGTACGGCCCAATTCGGAGTCAACCTGGTTGGCAGCCTCTTATCTCATATTGAACAAGGGGTGCCTCTGGTCCAGATCGGGCAAATTTTTCAGGACAGCAGCATGGTTCTCGTTTCCAAAAAAGATTCAGGAATCGACAGCCCGGAAAAATTTGCCGGCAAGAAGGTCGGAAACTGGATGGGCGGAAACGAATACGAGGTGCTGGCGTTATTTTCCAAATACGGCTTTGATCCCCTGAAGGATGTGAAGTTTACCAAACAAGGTTTTACGATGGATCAGTTTATGAACGGCGACCTGGACGTGGCCACCGCCATGATCTATAACGAATACCATGTTTTGCTGGAAAATGGTTATAAGCCGGAAGACCTGAACGTGTTCAATTTGGATCAATTGGGAGTCGGCATGCTTCACGACAACCTGTTCGTCAATAAGGAGTGGCTGGCGAGCAACGAAGAGACGGCCGTCAAATTCGTTCGCGCGACTTTGAAGGGATGGAAGGACGCTATCGCCGATCAGGAGGGGGCCGTGGACATCGTTATGAAGGCGGTGGAAGAAGGAAGCTCTACGCGTGATCACCAGTTGACGATGATGAAGGAAGTGGCGAAGCTCGTTCAACCCGAAGGGCTGTCCGCCGATAAGATCGGCTTCACCAATCAGGAGCGGTTCCAGCTGACGGCCGATATTGCTTTGAAATTCGGTGTCATCAAGAACCAGGCCGACGTACCCGCAGCGTTTACAAACGATATTGTTGAAAAAGCTTTGAAGGGGATGTAATGGATGGAGCTTCTTGTCAAACATGCGCGTTTGTTAAACCGGAAAGGGTTGTATCAAATAGCTGTACATGAGGGGAAAATCGCATCCATTCAAGAGGAAGAAGCAGGCTCGATCACGGACGTTGGCGACAGGGTCTATTCACCCGAACACCTTGAACAGGTGATTGATGCAGAAGGGCTGCTGCTTCTTCCCCCATATGTGGAATCCCATATTCATTTGGATGCTGTTTTGACAGCAGGAGAACCGCGTTGGAACGAAAGCGGGACATTATTTGAGGGCATCCAAATTTGGTCGGAGCGTAAACCGTTCTTAACGGAGGAAGATATAAGGCAGCGGGCTTTGCTGGCTCTTCAATGGCTGGCCGGTCAAGGCGTGCTTCATGTCAGAACCCACGTAGACATTTGCGATCCTCAATTGACGGCCCTAAAGTCCTTGCTGGCGTTAAAGAATGAAGTGAGCTCCTGGGTGAATGTGCAGATCGTCGCTTTTCCCCAAATGGGCATTTGTTCTTATCCGAACGGTGCCGAACTGTTGGAGGAGGCCTTAAAGCTGGGAGCCGATGCAGCCGGAGCCATTCCTCATTATGAATTTACACGGGAGGATGGCGTACAATCGTTGCACATCCTCTTCGAATTGGCCCAGAAGTATGACAAATTAATCGATGTGCATTGTGACGAAATTGATGATGAGCAGTCCCGCTTTGTGGAAGTGCTGGCCGCTTTGGCTTATCGAACCGGGCTGAAGGAACGGGTTACGGCCAGCCATACAACAGCCATGCATTCCTATAGCAACGCTTATGTCTCCAAGTTGATGAATCTGCTGAAATTATCTGAAATCAACTTTGTCGCCAACCCGCTCGTCAACACCCATTTGCAGGGGAGATTCGACCCTTATCCGAAACGGCGGGGAATGACGCGAATTAAGGAACTGCTGGGAGCGGGACTGAATGTAAGCCTTGGGACAGACTGTATTATCGATCCGTGGTATCCTCTGGGAAACGGCAACATGCTGCAAGTCGCCAATATGGCTTTGCATGTGGGACATATGACAGGAAACCAGGAAATTCCGCTTGGCGTTCATATGGTTACGGAAGGCGGAGCCAGATCGTTAAATATCATGGAAGGATACGGTATCGAGGTAGGAAAACCGGCCAATTTTATTATAGCCGACGGTCAAGACCCGTGGGAGCTGATACGCCGGATGCCCGTAACGAGGCATGTCGTGTACCGCGGAAAACGGATCGCATCTACAAATCCATCTGAAACGGCATTATATATTGGGGAAACCTCTCAGTCGATCGACCTTCGAAATCCATTCATTCGATCATCTTGAACTCAATGTTCGGTGTAGACGATATGAACGATTAGCCCTCATCCCTGAGGGCTAATCTTTATCCTCTAAATGTTTGCCTGAATCGTATAACATAGCCGTCAAGCGTCTCCCTCTTCTTTATCAAAATCTCGGCATAACGACGGAACAAACTTTCCACGCTTCCTTGATGACTCCCATTTGCTCGATGCCTAAAGGTATATAAGATCAACATATGAAAGTTTTCCTTCGCTTCGGGTTGTACAAGGCCCTTATGTACTTGCTTCTCCATCATATTTTCTTGTTACAACCGAAAAAAACTGGAGACATATGTAAAAAAACCTGATATTATAGATTGCGGTAAAAGGAAAGAAATGTTTTCTAATGAAATTATTAGACCCACAAAATCAGTACAATCTTTCATGCAAAGAAAAAGGGGTTGATCAGTCAACAATTAAGTGAGGGCATTACAAATTCAATCTCAATACATAATCTATCAGGAGGTAAGATTTGATGAAAAGAAATTTGTACTTTCGTTTGGTGTCCGTTATCATGCTTTGCTCGGTATTCATCTCGTTTCCTGCTTCGTTGATGAAGGCCTCCGTTACTTGCAGCACGGCATCTTGCTTGCAGGACCAACTCGATAATGCGCAGCCAGGGGACGTTATTACTTTACCGGCGGGCATTTCACTCAACGGTAATTTCGTGGCGGCTGCTAACGGCACTTCCGAAAATAAAATTACGTTGCAATCCGCCAGCTCTTCTGACAAAGCTACACTGGACGGCGGCGGTACGGGGAGCGGTTATACGTTGCATGTGACAGGCGATTATTGGGTGATCAAAAACTTGAAAATTACGAACGCCAAAAAGGGTATCGTGCTCGATCATGCCAATTACACGTTGATTGACAGAGTGGAGGTATTCAATATCGGCGAGGAGGGCGTTCATTACCGGGACGGAAGCTCCTACAACAAGATTGCAAACTCATATATTCACGATCTCGGCCAAATAAACGCTTCGTATGGCGAAGGGATTTATGTCGGGTCTGACATAGGGAAGTGGAGTACCTTCAACCCCGCCACCAACTATAACAGGATCGTAAACAATACGATTGGGCCCGGTGTACCTGCTGAGCATATCGATATTAAGGAAGGCTCTAAGGGAACGGTTATCGAATACAACACATTTAATGGAACCGGAATAAGCGGCGCCAACTATGCGGACAGCTTTATAGATGTGAAAGGGAACAACGACAAGATCCGCTACAATACCGCTTATCGCAATGGCAACAACATAATTGTAGATGCGTTTCAGGTTCATGTAAGGGCGTCCGGTTGGGGACAAAACGCCACTTTCACGAACAATACCGTATATCTGGACAACACATCCGCTTATATCGTCAACGCAGATAGCGGAACGAAAGCCTACGCCTCTGGAAATACGCGCAGTCCGGCAGGTAACATGTATACCGGGAACGTGACCGTCCTGGACTGAGAAGGCTGAACACGAGAAGCGCTGTACACTGGCCTCCGACAATTCGAGTTGGATGACTGTGTGCAGCGCTTCTTCCACGAAGCTGGATTTGTCCGACATCACAGCAAAAAAGCGCGATGCACGGTTAGATGCATCACGCTTAGTAAGAAGAACGATCTTAATGTCCTATTTTTAATCCGCTTATCGACGCTTTGGCCGCTTGCTCTAGTTTCCCGTACGTCAACCGTCGCCACACCCATTCCATCGGACCGAACGGGAACCGGGACATCCACCACCTGCTAAACCCGATCTCTGCGAGAATGACCACGAAACAATAACCGACCACCATTACAAGATTGAGCTTTAAATATAACCCGAAGCCTGCAAAAACCACAATGGAGATGACGGACTGCAGCAAATAGTTGGTCAGCGTCATCCGCCCTGCATATTGGAATGGATGCAGCAATTTCTTCACAAACGGTTTCTGCAGCGCAAGAAGGATGGTCGACATATAATACAAACTAAGAAAAATGCCGAAGCCATAAATCAAATATTGAGCGGCGGTCGTTTCGTATACGCCAAAGTCGATGGCTTTAAGCCGTGCCATGGCAAGCAAGGCCGTAACCAGCAAGCTTATTAAGCCGCTTATGATCCTTATCTTGCGAAGCAATGGGATAAACTCTGCAATCCGTTGAAACAGCCGGATTCGCCCGCCGTAAAATCCGAGCAGCATCATGCCGAACGTACTTGGATACGTGATCGGTTCCATCGCTAGTGCCGGAAGCACGTCTTCGTTGAGATGAAAGGCCAACCATTCCCTATAATTTCCGCTCTGATAAGCTACTATAGCCGCGGCTGAGTCCTGCTGCGCAGCCGTGTAATTCTTACTTTGGCTCTCTTTCAAATCGGCTGCCGGTTGAAGAAACGAGAGGGAAAACATCAGTAAAAAAACAATCAAAATGGAGATGGCCCATCTCAGCACCGTCCGCTCTTTCCTGCGGTAAAACAACAGCAGCAAACAACCCAATAAACCATACGTACGGAGAATGTCCCCACCATAGAAAAACAGCATATGAGCTGCGCCAATCAGATACAAAATCAGCATCCGCTTCAAAAAGAAACTGTAAATGCGCATTCCCTTCTGCTCTGCACGGCTTAACAAGATGAAGAAACCGACACCGAACAGGAACGCCAGAATGGGATAACATTTTCCGGATAAAAATAATTCAATGACAAGCTTCACCCCTTGATTGACGGCCGATTCCCCCGCCGGAACAACGCCGCTCCGTTCAAAGTAGACCGAGGTTGTACTCATGTATAAAATATTGACAAAGAAAATTCCAAAAACCGCCAATCCCCTTAAAATATCAATCGTCGAAATCCTTTCGGCAGATGACGCAGGCAGCAACTTCATTTCATAAAACTCCTTTTCGTCCATTGATTGGGCCCTAGTCAAACTATATTCTAACTACGGCCGGCTCGGAATTATCCCTGGGGATACTTTTGCAAAACAAAAAGACACCTTTGCAGGTGTCTCGTACAATGATGATCTAGAGAAGAATTCGTAACAGATCGGCCCGGTTGCGTACTTGAAGCTTCTGGTAAACGGACCGCAGATGCTTTTTTACGGTGATCTCTGCAACGTATAAGGTTTTTGCAATATCCGCATTCGAGAGTCCTTCAATGACAAGCTTGACGACCTCCTGCTCCCGCTCCGTCAGATTGTTCATCAACTCATCCAGCTTGTTTGTTTCACTGCCCGGCGGTAAACTGTGTCCCGTTTGCTGCAGATGACCTTCGAATAAATGCCGAAGCTTATCCCCTCGCGTATCCAGTATAAAAATAGGCGTAGCCGTTTTTCCGTCGTAATACGTATGGTAAACGCCCTCTATCTCTTGAAAGCCCAAGCTGCGATGAGAGTCGAACATGATCGGATCCGGCGGCGGCGAAGTAATAATGAATCCATTTGACACCATCATCGAAAAAATTAGCTCCAACGCTTTAATGGACATAAGAGGATTTGCAGGCTCGGCAACATCGATGATGCGGATAAACCAGCTGACCTGCCGGTTTGCCGGATCCATCAGATCTTCATAGGCTTCGGCAGAGAGGCTCCGAATGTATTCAGCAGCAAGCGGTTCCTTCTCCAGATACGGAATCGTTGCCGCATTCACCGGATAGATGACGGACAGTCCAACGATGTCTCCTTCTTGATTTCTCAACAATTTGACGAACCGATGATCGGTCCTCATCATTTCCTGAAGCGATACATCTTTCATTTTCACGATATCCAAAGTCGTCAATTGTCCGGTTGCGGCGGGAGACTGCGCCTGATCTGACCGCCATTGCAAATAACGCTCCCCTTCGGGCAAATTGTGATTGCTTAGCGGTTCCCATACATATCTTTCATTTTCCGCCGGAGAAACAATCCAACGAATGGAAGCGTCCCCGATGTAATAAAAGCATTCGCGGATTTCCCAAACCGCGCTTCCATCCCGGGGGGATTGCAAAATACGGTTCATATATAAGTGCGCACAGCTTGCCACAAGTTTCTTGTATCGGTCCGGGGTTCGCTCCATCATGACCCTGCTTGCAGCTTCACGCATGACATCATGAAGCGTCCACCCTTTGGGCGTTTTCCTTACGAACGAAAACCCGCAGAGACGGTCAAATTCGGCAACCGTTATCTTACTGCCTCCATTTACCGCGCTTAACGCCTCGCTGTCAAAGTATCGGAGCACGGAAGCAACCTCGATCCATTCACGAAGGTGCTGGTCAGCAACTTCACTTAACCACATCTCCACAAGCAGCGGCCACCATTCCTCACCGTCTTCCGCAGCTGCCGCATGGTGCAGCCAATTCGAAGCCGCTGCCAGGGAGAGTGCAAGAGGATGACCCCGTGTCTTTTCCCATATCATGGTCTGGTTATCGATGTCGGTAACACCGCATCTGGCTAAGTATGCCTTAGCCTGTTCCATGTTTAGACCGCTGAGCCGAATCGGCTTCACGCGTTCTCTCCAAGCGGGGGATAATACCCAGCCGCCTCCAAGCGGTTTCCTGCTGACGACGATCGTAAGCACGTTGGACGGCAGCCATTGGAGCAAATGTTCCCGCAGCCATCCATCCAAATCATTCATTTCATCATAGGTATCGAGTGCAAGCGTAACAGGCCCATTTTCAGCCCATTCGCTTATGCGCTGCAGGCAGCGCTTCGCTCCCTCCGGAGCATCGAAATGGTGATCCGTCGCATTCGTAGAATCATCAAGCTGGCGGAACAAACTTAGGCAAAAATCTTCCGGCGTATGTACAAATTCACGACTGTCGATTGCAGCAAAAAAAGCCCCGTTCCGATAGGATATTCGCCTGAAAGCGTCAAGAAGCGTTGTTTTTCCCATTCCCCCGGTTCCGTACAAGGACCATATTAGCTGTTTGGGCGGGGATTGTCCGGTCAGGAACTCGATATAGGACTGAATTTCTTGCTCCCTTCCAAACAAAAAGTCCTCTTCCCTTTGTTCAATATCGCTTAAACGGTTATCCATCGCTCTCCCTGCCCTATTGTCATGATCTAAAGAAAAGCACCAACCCCCGGGAGGCTGGCGCTCTGCTTTTTAGATGCCATTGTGTTTAGATTACCACAACGTATACCCTGCTTCGATCAGGATTTTATACCATTGTTCCCGGGTCATCTGCGGACCTTCTAACGAAGTGAGCGCCCGCTCAATCCGCTCCTTGTTTCCGGTGCCCAGTACGATTGCGGGATTGGACGCATGCTTGAAGATCCATTTGTAGACGACTTCATCGAGATGTTCCAGGTTAAGCTCCTGCCGGATGTTTTGCAGTACGTTTTTCATTTTTTCGTCAGCCGGATTGGCAGCCTTGAATAGCCTTCCTCCCGCCAGTGGCGACCAAATCATCGGGGAGATGCCTTCTTTCAGGCAATGAGTCATGGTGCCGTTTTGATAATTCTGGATGCCCAGCGGATTCAGCATGAATTGGTGCGTGACGAATTTGATGTCCGTATATTTTTGCAACGTGTCAAACTCAAGCGGGCTATGGTTGGATAGGCCAAAATAGTTGACTTTACCCTCACTCTTAAGCTGCTGAAGCGTCTCATTAAGCTCGCCCGGATCAATCAGCAGGTCAAACATATGAATCAACAGGAGATCGACGTAACCGCAATTTAGCTTGTCCAAGGAGTCGTTAACCTGCTCGAGGACGTATTGTTTATCCGTATTGAAAAATCGGGTCTTTATGTTGGGGTTTTTGGCATTCGGGACCGCGATGGCGCATTTCGTGACGATTTGTATGTTCTCCCGCAAGGACGGCTGCATTTGCAAAGCTTCACCGAAAAGCGCTTCGTTTCGATGATCGCCTCCGTAAATATCGGCATGGTCAAACGTTGTAATTCCCCGCTCAATACACCATTCGATAAACTCAACCGTTTGCTTCACGCTCAAATTCCAATCGTTCATCCTCATGCATCCGATGACCAGTTTGGAAATGGAAAGCTTCTCGTTTAATTGAATTTTCATCCCTGTCACCCACCTTGTATAGGGTATGTAACCATGTACAATCGTCTTCATTATATGCTCTCAACCAAGCGATTACTTTCAATGTTTTTCAGATAATGATTTTAAATTTTTCAGTTGTGCAGAAAGAACAATATTCTTGGCTTTGAATGCGAAAGGTTCAGAATTTTTGCTTAAAGTTATTGCTTATTTGCTCCGAAAGCAAAATAATAGGATACAGTGACCGATGCGAAACAGACCACTAAAAGCCTCATTAAACACAGTTGAAAGGTGACCAGGACATTATGGCGTTATCCCAACCCAATCTTAGGAAGCAATCTGCCAGAAAATCGTTTCCCCTCTCTTTATTCTCTTTAACCGTTGGAGCGTTTGCGATCGGAATGACTGAATTTGTCATTATGGGCCTTTTGCCTAATGTCGCCGAAGATTTGAATGTCAGCATTTCAGCCGCAGGACAGCTCATTACGATGTATGCTCTGGCGGTCGCGGTAGGGGCTCCTATCCTCACGATGCTCACCCATAAAATTCCTCAAAAGAAACTGTTATGTTTGTTGATGGTCTTATTTATTCTCGGCAACGTAATCTCTGTATTTGCCCCCAGCTATGCCGTTCTGATGGGCGCTCGTATGATCACGGCGTTAACGCATGGGACATTCTTCGGGGTTGGGGCTGTTATTGCCTCCGGCCTTGTCTCTCCGGACAAACGAGCCGGAGCGGTATCCATCATGATGGCCGGTCTTACCATTGCGAATATTATCGGTGTTCCGATGGGAACATTTATCGGTCAACAGATGGGATGGCGGGCCACTTTCGGTTCGATTGCAATTATTGGCGCCGTGACCTTGATCGGCATCCTTATTTTCATCCCGCATATCCGGCAAGATAAACCCGCAAGTATCGTTCAGCAGATTTCCGACCTTTTCAATCGCAAGCTCCTTCTATTTCTGCTAATCGCAGTACTGGGTAATGCCGGTTTGTTTGCCGTTTTTACCTACATAACCCCGCTGCTTGTGCAAGTGACCGGTTTTGCCGAACATAGCGTAACATGGATTCTCGTGCTATTTGGCTTTGGCGTGACGATCGGCAATATTGTCGGCGGGAAGCTCGCGGACTGGAAGCTGATGCCCTCCATACTTGGCATTTACTTTACGATATGCGTCATCCTGACTCTATTTACCTTTACCGTTCATAGTCCAATTGTCTCCGTGGCAACGATTTTTCTTTGGGGAGCGGCTTCCTTTGCCGTATTTCCAGGGTTGCAGGTGCGGATTATGAGCTTGGCACAGTCGGCACCCGCCTTAGCTTCTACCACCAGTCATTCAGCCGGCAATCTGGGAAATGCAACCGGCGCTTTCATTGGGGGATCGGTCATCACTCATCTGTCTCTAACCTCCCTCCCTTGGGTCGGTGCCGTTCTTGTCGGACTTGCCCTCATTTTAGGAATTGCCTGCTATATCGCGGAACGGAAGACAGCTGCTGCAGCATAATTCGCGCTGTCTGTAACGGCAAATTTTTAGGCCATCCTTTGCGGGATGGCCTCTTCTTTGAAATATAGAACAAAATAAAGCCTAACGATACATTTGCACATACCACGTTTGAATCCCTACGTCGATGGCCCCGACTTTTTCATCGCCGTATGGCTGGATTCCTCTACTTGCATTTGCATACATTAATATTCACCTTTAATTACAAAAAACGAACCCCGAATTGTTCCAGCTAGTTTAGAATTCTGCCTGGCAAACTTAAACTTCCCTTCTAACTCCTTTGGTACCTCCATCCCCTCAGAAAGCTTAAAACCAACGGCCCGCTTCTTAGGGTCATCAACCGTATACATGACGTTGACCACAAGACCATCCTCATAAAAGACGTAGGCAAATTTGATATTTTCCACTTGAAAACGCGAAGTTTCTAATGGTTTGGCCGCAAACTCAATATCACGTTCTTCTTTCAAAATTCGGTTCACATAATCAAGGGTCTCCTGGCTTTCGCTAGCTGGTACAACCGTAAATTCATGCTTGTATTTGGTCATAAAGTAACGGGCTTCATTCGCACGTAAACCAGAAAGCGCTTCTACTACAAGTGAAGACTCTAAACCAACCGTAGAGACATTTTTAAAATCAACGATATTGGACATTTCCATCCCTCCCCGTATCTTTATTTCCTAACAACAGGAATCCACATTTCACCAAAAACTAAGCCGTTTCGCTGCCCCATTTCAACCGTTGTATTTGGCCCGCCAACATAGGCAAAATTCTTTGCTTCTGGCAAGACTTGACCAAAGGCAAGGCCAGCAAGCTTATTATTCAATTCATTAGCCGTCTTCCCTTCCCCTTTAACAACTAGGTATTCCCCCTTTGGGAATTGGATAACCCTAGATTCGACTTCTTCTGGTGCCGATGCCTTTGTCATGACGCCAGCATAATGCATCAACTTGTTATTCACCGCTTCGTTCACGGCAAAAATGTAGTCATTTGTGGCTAAGGCTTTTAAAGTGTCAAGCCTTCCATCTTGGCTGACGGCCTGCCAAAAGTCTGACTTTTCCTTGTTTAAGCCGGCAAAGTCTGTGTATTCGCTCTGAAGCTCAGTTCCAAAACCTAAAACGGTAAAGCTGTCTTTTTCTTCTAGGGTATAATCTGCCATATTCAAAACCTCTCTTTTTTAAATTAATGACTTATTTTCCTCACTTGATGGTTATATAATAACCTTAAATCATGTCAAAAAATGATACTGTTTAGGGGGCCTTATGAAAAAAGTTGAACGGATTAATATCATCATGCGGTATATCAACAACCGCGCCCACTTTACAATTTCTGAAATCATGCGAGAATTTAACATTTCCCGTTCGACAGCTATTAGAGATATCAGAGAAATTGAGGCCATGGGAATGCCACTTGTTGCTGAAGTTGGAAGGGATGGCGGTTATTTTGTCATGCAAAACTCTGTCCTGCCCGTTGTTCGCTTTACCGATAATGAGGTCAAAGCTCTTTTTATTGCCTTCATGGCCACAAGAAATCAACAACTCCCCTATCTAAAAAGTCGTCAGTCTTTAGCTGAAAAATTACTAGGCCTCATCTCAGAATACCAACAAGAAGATCTTGTACTTTTAAATCAAATCTTGCTTTTTGAAGGGACCAACCCCAATAATCCCGACCTGCTTGAGCTTTCAGACCTCCCCCATCCCATGTTAGAAAAACTCATCCAAATCCTTCTTTTGGATATCTATTTATTGATTACCATCAAAGAAGGGAAGGTAATAAAGTCTTACCCCATTTATCTCTTGAACCTTTATCATGAAAAAGGCCTTTGGCTGATTGAAGGCTTTGACTTAAAGGAAGAAAAGAAACAGATTTTCCCTGTCGACCATCTCAGTGATGTCAAACCCTACCCGACGAAAAAAAGATTAAGTAAGAAAAAAATGTTAGAAAAACTAAGTAAGCAGGAAGAAGTAATCAACCTTGTTCTTGAACTTGGTCCAAAAGCGATTGCCCAGTTCAAAAAATACCATCCTTTAAAAGTATCTATTTCCTATACGAATCCTTACCAAACCACAGCCATTCTAAAGACCTTTATCAATGTTAATAAGCCCGAAGAATTGACCGAAATTATAAATTGGCTACTTTTCCTAGGCGGGGATATCAAGGTCAGGGAAGTGCCAGAAGAAGTCTTAGAAGGTTTACAAGAGAGATTATGCTTATACTGCCCATAAGTAGGCCTACCCCATCATATACAATGGTATCACTACTGAAAACTAGGGGCTTTTAGATGGTTACATCAGGAAAAGTATTATTGGATCACCGGAAGTCTGCTCTAACTGCTGGCACATCACTTATTATCATGACGCTTGCAGCATTTTTTTCGTATGGCTTTGTCCATGAAAGCCTTCTGGTACAAGGGGATGCCAGCACCATACTTGAAAACGTCATTTCACAAAATATGCTTTTCAAAGCTGAAATCTTTGGCTGGATCGTCATCACCGCTTTACCACTTTTTGTGATACGGTTCTCCGCACTGTCCGTAACGGCAAGTTTGCTGAGAAAAGAGGCGCCGAATCCGGCGCCCCTTTGAGCTTAAATAGACATTCCGCCCGAGACCTCGATGCGCTGGGCATTCACCCAGCGATTCTCCCCGGACAGGAGCGACGCGATCATCGGACCGATGTCGTCGGGTTGGCCGACGCGGCCAAGTGCCGTCATCTCCGCGACGTGCTTATTGACCTCGGGATCGTCACGAACCATGCCGCCGCTGAAATCGGTCGCGATCGCCCCGGGGGGCACGGTATTGACCGCGATCATGGCCCTCGCCACGGCATTCAGTTGCGGCCGTTTATAATTGATAAATCCCTTGTTCGATTCGCTGGAGGCAATCTTCGGCAAACTTGTAGTAATCAAAGTCATGGTGGCTTTCGCCCTTACTAAGGCCGCTGTAAAACATTCCCCAAGCGACCTCACGAACCATCGCCACGAATTTCATGTCCTGCAGAATGTGGAATGTTTCCTCCTCAAAATATCCGAAATATAACTTTAACCACTCGCGCTCTTCGGCTTCACTGAACTGGTTCGTAAACGGAATAAGCGTCAAATCGAAAAACACATCTCCGATTGCCGACAACTCCCAATCAATGATTTGCAGCTCTTGACCGGTATAGATCATATTGACCAAGAAGGAATCATTATGACAGAATTTGTTGTTATATTGTTTGTCGCTGCTCCGCTTATGCGTGATTTCCTCTACCCGATGCAAAATCCGGTTTAATCCGTCCGGATGCTTGACTTGAAACTGATCGGCGCCTTGCAAATAGCCATGAATAAGATCGTAAGGCGCCAATGTTCTGCCTTGACCTTCCATACGGTGGATTCGTTTGAAGCGATCCATAATCATGGCTTTGATATGATCGTCTTGCAGATCCTCTTTCTCAAGCATTCGACCTTCAATAAATTCCGTGACGACAAACTGTTCCGGATATTGACTCGAAACCACAGCAGGAGTAAATCCTTCTCGGTTCGCTTTCTTCATCACTTCGACTTCAGATTGGCGTGTCAGGTTCAAATACTCATTTTGCCTGCTGTTGACGCGCAGTACGTAATTGCTCTGTTTCGTATGTACCTTATACGTTTGGTTGCAAAGCCCCCCACTAAGCCTTTCAACACTTACGAATTCATCGTATAGCTCCGGTACCCCGCGAATAATTTCTTCCACTTTCATGTTCAACAGGACCCACTCCTAATTTGATCTTTAGCAGCTAAAAATAGAAGCACACGAGAGACAGCGGCAACTTCGGATATGAATAAAGCCTATTACTAAATCTCCCCATTTAAACGTTTACGTAAGCGTTTACATTTATAAGTATAAGGCAATTATACATCTCCTTGCTTTGGAGTCAAGTTAAACATTATTAGAGGGTACTTTTTCAAAGTATCCCTCTACTGGTAACGTTTCATATACATGCGGCTTTGTCTGCATGGAACAAAAGCTCAAAAAGGCAAAAAATCCTTGATGACATATGGGGAAGTCATGAGTGCCAACAGGCCCCCGTAATCCGGCAAAAAGGAGACCGAATCGCCCACATGCAAAGGGATCGAAACATCCGTTATATCCACAATCATATGATCGCTGCTTGCTCCCAATATTTCCATTCCTTGCAGACGAGGGGCAAGGGCATAAGGGGATACATCCTGTCGGCCAATCGCAAGAATGGCCCTTTTTCGGATCCCTTTATTGACAAAATGCGGCTTTCTGCCAAAAGAATCCACATCTATTTCACCTGTCGGCACAGACGGTTTTTCACGAATCTCTATAATTTCCGCCAGCAGTTCAAAAGCATCTCGATAACCTCCTGCTAGACACACTCCAGATGAAACGCCTGCCAAAAAAATAGCTTCCCCTATCCGCAATTCGTTAATCTCGGGAGGAAGTTTTCCTTCTTCAAGCAGCTGCAATGTGGATGAAGATCCCCCCGACAGGATCGGCAGATCAAGCTGATATTTGCTTTCAATATATTCCTTCCACCCGACCAGTAAAGAAGTATTTTGATAAGAAGGACGCACTCCGCCGTAACAGCCTACATTTATGGCCAACCCTTGAAGCCGAATATGGGAGTAAGAAAGAATTTGTTCCATGAAAGAATCCAATTCGCGGGGCAAGATCCCTTCTCTCAAATCCCCTGCCTCCATCATGAGGATGACGTTATGAATCTTGTTGCATTTTTTCGCAGCCCAATGAAATTGATCCATGACTTCAAGCTCCGATTGATAACTGCAGTCAGCATAATGAACCGCTTCAACTGCCTCCGATTTCATCGGAACGCGAAGCAGGGCGATTTCATTTTCAAAACCGGCTGTTCGAAGATGAATAATATTTTTCAAACGTGAATCCGCGAACTTCCGTATACCGCTATTCTCCAATACATGTACAATTTTCGGATGGGCACATACCACTTTCGTTACGCCAACTACGTTAATACCGTAACGGCTGCATAATTCGACAATCGTTTTGGCATTATGCCCTATTTTCTTTAGGTCGATGACGAGTCTGAGGCCGCTACAATGCAACGTCATCTTCCGGAGCTTTCAAGAGAACAATCGTGTTTTTATTTAAGAATGGGCTGAGCTTTGCGGCAGCTTCCCCTTGTGAAATAAAATAAACGTTGCTTTTATCCATTCCGCATTCAATCGCTTTGTTTCCAATTGCTTTTGGCTTGTCGCCGATAATGACAAGAATATCCACACCCACTTCTGCGGCAACCTTTCCCATCTTGGCATACTGCACCTGCGCATAGCTGCTCGTTCCTAAATTGTACATAAATCCCAGGACAGCCACCTTCAGCTTATTACCGGCAATCTCTTTCAGGACGCGAAGCGCCGCTTCCATGGAAGGAGGGGTATTGTTCCAGTTATCATCGAGGATGGTGCAGCCGCCCGGCCCCTCACGCAGCTCCAAGCGCCTTCTCAAATGCTTGAACGTTTTCAGCCTGTCAATCGCCTCTTCCACATCGACTCCCGCGTACCTAACGGCCGCCAAAGCAGCCAGAGCATTATAGACATTGTGTTGTCCAAGTCCAGGCACAACGACTTCATAATCGCGATTTTCGTAGGTTAAAGTAAATGATATCCCTTCCTTGACGGTTTTCACTTCTTTTGCTTTCCAGTGGCAACCGTCTTGAAAGCCAAAATAAACGATTTTTTCACAATGGCTTACGTCAATTTTTCTGATGTTCTCGTCATCCGCATTCAGGATAATGACGTCATTTGCCGGATCCATTCCGTCTAGGATTTCGGATTTGGCTTTGATGTAGTTTTCCGGAGTTTTGCAGCCTACTAAATGGTAAACGCCAATATTTAACAGGATTCTGATTTGAGGCTTGAAATATCGGCAGCTTTCCGATAGATCTCCCGGCCAGTCTACCCCCATCTCGAATACGGCTGCCTGGGTGCTTTCATCAATGCGCAGCAAATAGCCGAGGTTCGCCCTTGAAGCATTCCAGCTTTTATAGGTGGCTTGAACTTTATACTGTTCCGATAAAATATGTTTTATCATTTCTTTTGTGGTCGTCTTGCCGCAAGTTCCTGTAACACCGATAATCGGGATATTAAACAGACTGCGATAATACTCGACAAATTTCCAATAGGCTTCGTCGATATCCTTCACCTGGATGATCGCCACATCGTCCAGCAGTGTCATAAAATAGTCGGCATCTTCTGTAACCAGCACCGTAGCTTTATATTTCTTGAATTCTTCCAAACTAATATCTCTTTTTTTATAGAGATGGAAATACACCGTGCTGTCATTCAGATCCCGTACACGTTTCACTGCGTCTTTCACAAGAAAGGTACGGTCCTTTGTTTTCAGTTTACCGCCTGTTACATTTACAATTTCATGTAAATATAAACCCTTCATTCGTTCACCCGCCTCTTCCTTTTGTTCCACCTTATGATTGGAGAGCGTCATCGGTATGGACTACCGAGCCTATGGGAGAAAGCCCTATTTTCCCCCCTTAAGTCAAGTACCCAAGCTTAACGAAAGATTTTGAATATGCATGATCACGTAGCGAACTGTAGGGATCGGTCTAGAATCATCTCTTCAATAGGGGGTCTTGAAGGGTCATGCACCTGAATTCGTTAGGTATTCTTCTTCCGCATAAGCAGTGGAACAGGCTGTTAAAAAGGAATATCGGCCCTCAAATTGAGGAATATATCCGTAAGGGAGAGGAGGAGCAGCTGCCCGTTATATTTTTTTCTCTCGAATCGGTTCATTTAAAATCATTGACCTGTAATGCCATCCGAATGGTCGATGGAAGAATGGAAAAACAAGACCAGATTAAACTTCCGGCTATTCTTTACAATCCGCAAAAAATCTCTTTGAAAAAAAATGTATTATTGTGGCGAGCGCTGTGCAATCTGAATAAGTTCCATATCATCAATGAACATAACGTGATCAATAACGATTTGTTGTTCGACATGCTGAAAGCTTATCCGGTATTTCAAGGCAGGGTCGATCATAAGACAACACCGGAATCTCCTTTGTACTGCAGCCTTAACCAACGCACGGACAAAAATGAGTGGCAACTAACGGCTGCCTATGCCCGGGGAATGAACGCTGCCGCATATGGATGGGATAAAGCGGTCGACAAGCATTATTCCGGCACCAGCCATGAGGATAAAAAAAAGATTACATCTTCTCTGCAAGAGCTAAATCGATCTATCCTCCACTACCTAAGCAGATATTTCACGGGTATAGATGAAATTGGACTGACATTTCTATTAGACGCATCGGGACAACCGCATTTTTGCGGTGTGAAAAACAAACATAAAATGCTATATGAATTGTATCTTTGGAACCGCCGATTGTGGCAGCAAGCGCTCCATCTTCCGATCAAAAGGGCTGCCAGCTATTCGCATCAACTAACCGAAGAGAAGAATCTGAAAGATATCGTTTGGATGAATGGGATTAGAAGCGATGCCGACGGTTTGCATCAACAAGACAATGTGAATTATTCGAAGGATATCGTTTGGGTCAAATTAATGGAGTTTGAAAACAATGACCCGCTTATTCGGCTGCCTTCCCCCCTCTTTGCTAATTTTCCTCAAGAAGAGCTATGGATCCAATTCGGTATCAAGAAACGAAGAGTCAAACTGGAAGAGAGCGAATGGATTGCTGTCAGAAATAGCTTCTACACACCGATGGAAATCTATATTTCCTCGAACGTGGCGGGGCAATTAAGATTTCCGAGCGACTTCACTTACCAATTGAAATATGAGGACGATACCATTGTCATCGGACCGACCATCGGCCTCCTGCTGGGAGAGAGAACCCAGGTTTACAACCCGGAATATATGCAGAAGTATAGCGACCGTTTCGGAATTTACAACCGCATCGGCGGGCTAACCATTGCCTTTTCTCCCCGCTCCATTGATTGGGAGGCAGAGCTTGTTTACGGGTTCATCTATTACCCTGACCGAAAGAAATGGGATTACGGTTTCGCCCCGATCCCTGCTGCTGTCTATCGGCGGAACTTCCACCAAGAAGAAACCGGTATCAATCGCTTGATTGCCAGAACCGCCAACGGCCTATTCAATTCCCAGCGGTTCACCAAGCTCGATCTATACTACCTTCACAACGAACCAACCATCAAGGATCATCTGCCGGAAACCCACTTGCTGACGGAGTTTGATCCATTGCTCGCTGTACTCCGGGAAAAGCAGAAAATTATTCTCAAGCCCCTTGAATTGTCACGCGGACGGGGCATTTTGATCCTTGAACAAAGCAAAGAAGCGGAAAAGGGATATATCCTTCACGACTATCGATCCAATCATGTAATGCATCATCGCCTTAATAACGCTAGAACTCTGCAGGCTATACTGAAAAAAATGGATCTGATGAACAGCCATTATTTATATCAAGACTATATCCGGCTAAAAAAGTTCGGTGACAGCCCGTTTGATGTCCGTGTCGTCATGCAAAAAAACCAAACACTTCAATGGCAATGTACCGGAATCGAATGCAGGGTAGCGAAACAAGGCGATCAAATTACGAACGTATCCAGGGGCGGCATGGCGATCACACTGGAACATGCCCTTAACCAGTCCGGCAAATTTCTTTCCGTTCAGGAGATTAAACAGCAGATCCTTACGCTCAGCGAACAGTTTTGTCTGCTGATGGACAAAAAAGGACATTTCAGCGAATTTGGCCTTGACATCGGTATAGATGAAAATGGATATCCTTGGCTAATCGAAGCCAATATATTTCCCAGCTTTAAAGGATTTAAACAAATGGATTTCAGCATGTACCTGGACATTCGGCGCAAGCCTCTCCTCTACGCGACCGCCTTGCAGGGCTTTAAAACATAAAAGGAGGAAGTCATCCATGCTCTTTCACATTCGAATAAATCCGGACAGCACAGGAATGATCTTCTTTCATCATGATGTCATCGAACAATATTCGTTGCTCCCATCTTCCTCTATAAGATTAAAAATTGGCGCTTGGGAAAAGCAGGCGGAGATCGCTGCTCATTCCGCTGAAGACCCCTCCCTTTTTTTCCTGTCCGCAGATATTGCCGCAGATGTCGGATTACCTGAACACCTGCCTTACGAATTAACGCTGGACCAGCAGGAGATTCAAATCGGGCCTGTGATCGGTATCCTCATCCGTGGGAAAATAACGGAGTTAAAGCCGAATAGATTGAATATCTATTTAAAATATGTCGTCAATTATAAGCAGCTGCGCGGCCTGATTCTCTTATTTACGGTTGATGGAATCGATGACACACAGAAAAAAGTGAACGGCTTTGCCTTCAATCCGGATTCAAACCGCTGGGAAAAAGGATCTTACGTATTTCCCTCCGCTGTATTTTGTCGAAGAAGCGCAACCCCCAAGCTCCGAAGTTGCTTTACCCGCTTATGCGGGAACCGATTTTTCAATTCCCAGGTTTTCAACAAATGGGAGATGTGGGAGCGTTTAAGCGGGTACGAAAGCATGCGGGCCCACCTGCCGGATACCAGCTTGGCCGTTCACAAGAATGAACTGAAACGATTCATTGATCAGCACCAAATCGTGTTCCTGAAGCCGAAGGCCGGGATGCAAGGTTCAGGAATCTTCCGATTGGAACAGCAAGGATCAAGCTATATTTTCCAATATGAACTAAACGGACAAAGCTTGACCTCTACCGCCTACAGTTGGGAAGATGCTTATTCCTTTTTGAAGATGGAGCTGAACCTGGAGAAATATCTGGTACAGCAGGGAATCCCGCTTATCAAGATGGGGCAGCGGGTCATCGACTTCAGGGTGCTTGTACAGAAAAACAGGCATGGAAGTTGGTGCGTGCAAGGGATCGTTTCCCGCCTCGGAAAGAAAAACAGCATTGTAAGCAATATTTCCAGCGGCGGCAGCGCAGAAAAAGCATGGTTCACCCTGCTGAAAATTTATGGCCAGGATGAACGTACCGCCATAAAAAAGCAGAACGAAATGGAGCACTTGGCCATTGAAGCATGCGAGACGCTGGAAATGACGGGATTGCATTTGGGGAATGTAGGAATGGATATGGCGCTGGACCAGAGCGGACATTGTTGGATTATTGAAATCAACAACCGGGACCCCGATGCGACTATTGCTCTTGATGCAGGCGATCAGGAACTGTATTACCGGCTCAAATCCGCTCCGCTGGACTATGCCAAATGGCTGACCGGCTTTGGATGAAAATGAGGATAGGGTGAAGTCTCGGCATTGATCAAATTGAAAGCCATTATGACCTACCCTTCGCCTTGCTGATGGCTTGTTCTCGGCTGGTGACTTGCAGCTTATTCAGGATATATCCGACGTAATTGGATACTGTCTTTGTACTGAGTTCCAAAGCTCGGGAAATTTCGGAGTTGGAGAGTCCTTCCGCCATTAAGCTCAATACTTCTTTCTCGCGGTAGGTTAGGTCCGGGAAGTGGTCGAACCGGCTGATCGGTCTCGTTGCGAATTCAATCATTCGGCTGGCGACATCCCCACTAAAGATCGCTTTCCCGGAAGCGACGGAGCGGATCGCATCTACAATATCTTTACTGTCCGCATCCTTCAGGATATAGCCCCGAGCCCCCGCTTTCATGGCTGTAATGACGGAGGCGTCATCCTTAAACATGGTCAGGACCAAGATCTGAATGTCGCTGTATTGCGACTTGATCCTGGCCGTGGCTTCAATTCCGTTCAGCCCGGGCATTCGAATATCCATCAAAACCACGTTCGGTCGCAGCTCCAGCGCCAGCCGTACAGCTTCTTCTCCTGAAACCGCCTCTCCAACAACTTCGATACCCTCTGCCGACTCCAGAACGCTTAGGACACCTTGCCTGAACATCGGATGATCGTCAGCTACTAATACTCTTAACATGTACATGACCCTCCCCGTGATCGAGTAGCGGTTTGATCGGAAGCCGCGCCGTAATTTTTGTCCCTCGGCCATTCTCGAAACTTTCGATGACGCAGGATCCGCCCAGTTCAAGCGCTCTTTCTCGGATCGACGTTAACCCGATGCCCTGTTTTCCGGCACGATTTGCGTAGAATCCTGACAGCCCGATGCCATTATCCGTTGTCTCAATCACCAGATCACATTCGTCCAGCGCAATTCGTATAACGCATGAACTCGCATCGGCGTGCTTCACAACGTTGACCAACGCCTCCGAGGCGATTCGATACGCCCCCACCTCGACGGCAGCAGGTAAATTAGGCAGTTGATCGGGAGCATCCAATCGAATGTCTAACAGGTCGACATCCGTAATTCCGTTTACGGCCTGCATGTCCCTCAGTTGCTCCACCCGTTGCCGAACGGCGCCGACAAGCCCGAGCTCATCCAGCGCATGCGGCCGCAAGTCGTACACGATCCCCCTAATTTCATCGACCGTCTCGCTAATATCCGCTTTGAACTTCGTTAATATCTCCATCGCTTTCTCCGGATCTTTCCGTATCCAGTCCGACGCGACGGATGCGGTAAGGCGCATGGCAGCTAGCCGTGGAGCGATATCGTCATGCAGATTTCTGCGCATTTCCCGCCGCTCTTCCTCTCTTGCAAAAATTAATGCTTCTTTGGACTCCCGCAAGTTTTCCAGCAGCAATTGAATATCCATCGCTTGCTTTACGCTGCGCACGACGATCCCCGCCTGACGGGCGATGGCGTCGATCAGTTTCCGGTCCGCCTCCGTAAACGATTCTCCCGGCGAACGCGCTCCCATATACAGCCATCCCAATGCCGTGCCCCCTGAGGATAATTCTATAGAGAATTCCCCCTGGTCGTTCTCCTTCCTTTCGCCTGCGACCAATACGGTTTCTCCATTCTGGATCAACCCGATACCGGCGTAAGGAATGCGCAAGGAGTCAATGACCGTTTGGACGACAATATCCAGCGATTCCACTGGATTCAGCGTTTCTTTCAACCGGATGCCGAGCTGAAGCAAGGCGGTGTACGGATCTTCCTTTTTTCCGTACAGCATCTGATTGACCATTCGTTGCAGCTTTTCCTTAAGCGGAGCGAATACAACGGCCACGACGCCCGCGGCAAATAAGGAATAGAATCGGTAGTGCTCGGAATGAAACAGAACGGACAAGTACCATACAATCAGGGTGTACAAAGCAATAATCAAGGTGCTTAGCAGAAAATAGACAAGGGTTCGATTTACGATCGGGTCGATATCCCATAATCTCTTTCTCATCACCGATATGCCTAACGTAACGGGGATTGGAAGCGTGCACAACATTACGCCCAGATCAAGCAAGAACATCCATACCGGATCCCTTATTTCATAGAAATCCGACTGAAAGAACACCGGTAGAAAGGATAGCAGAAATACGCCCGTCAGCGACAGCATGATCCCGTAGAAGACCCACTTGGTCTGTTGTTTCTCGACCGCCACTGCCGCATAACGAAACCGGTAATATTGGTTATAAAGCAAGATGCCGTATTGCAAGGCAAACCAAAGGAAATTGCACCACATCGGCCATTGCTCGATTCCCCAGGGTTGGTTCGGGAAGCAGCTGGATATCAACCGAATCGCCAGAAGTCCGATTGTCGGGTACGTAACCCAAGGCCGTACGAATTTTCCGTTAGGAAACCATAGCAGAAATAAAATGAAAGATACCATCGTCAAGCCGTCGATAACGGCAACGAGCCCTTCGTACCAGCGCCACTGCATCCCGATAAAGGTAGGAGTAACGAGAGACATCAATGCTAACGAGGCGATGATAGAGATCGGTTCCCTTGGACGTTTCGCGAGAATCAGTGCCGCCACCGCGAAATAGATCAGAAAGAACCCGAGGGTAATCCCCGTATACAGAAGGGCGAACCCGGTTTCAGTCAAGCCCGCTTTTTCTACGACTTGACGCGGGAGAGGCGTAATCGCAGCATATTCGCATGCGGTCATTAGGCAGGTTTCTTTTAAATAAACGTAGTAGGAAGGAATCTTGCTTACAAATAAAACCGCAATCAGGCCGAACATAAACATTCCGGTCAAGCGAAAGACGAAGAGCCATCCGTTCGGATGGCCTTGGCCCCTTTGTTTGCCCAGCGTTGTGATTCTCTTTGCCCCCATGCAGGCAATCTCCTTCTAAGTCTAATTATGAAGCATTCACCGCAGAGACAGAATGTGAAGTCTTGGAACGAAGTGCGAGCCCTATATAGATGAGCCCGTAGAGAATCGAAGCCGTTCCTCCCCAGAGCCCCCAGCTGCCCGGGTGGTTTGGAATGGTAATGGAAGCAGCCCCCAAGAAGATATAAGTTAAGGAGAGAATCACACCAAGCGTTCGCGATCCGCTCCGGCCAGTTGCCGCCAAATATCCACCATACACCATGACGATACTAAGCGCAGCACCTTCGCCCCAACGGAACTGCTGCTCCGGATCCTGAAACTGCCCGATGACACCGTTTATGGAGAACGGCAGCAGTCCCAACAGGGCCACACCGGCCATTATAAGTAGCGCTCGATTTTTAACGGACGGTTCGGTAGGTCGGAATATTTCCTTCCGCTTACCGTACGCAGCGAACAAAATCAAGAGCACTAAAGCGAACAGGATGAAGACGAAAAAGGTTTGCAGTGCCAACTGAAAGTCGGTCAAAAGCAAGGTTGCCAGAAACATAAGATGACCTACAAAGTAGAATTGCAACAAAAGCGGTTTGCCCAGCGGGTTCCATAGCATCGCAATTAGGCTGCCGCTGAACAAAAGCCCGATCAACGCGCCGTGCACCGCCCCATGAAACCGCAATTCGTCAGGCAGCGGCGAGGAAGCCATGACGCCTTGCACCCAAGGCTCCAGCCCCTCCGACAAGCCTTGCAACATGAGCAGACCGCTCACTGCAAAAATGACCGCAAACACCCGAAATATTAGACCCAACCAAAACCCTTTTTTCCCAGCCTCTTTCCACTCCATTATAACGCTCCTCCTTCAATTAACAACCATAAGTTCATGTCGGTCTGTAAACAGATTAAGACATGACCTTTCCCGGTCGACAGAGGAGACTTCCCGGTATTTGGGGAAATGGGGCTGGGAATTACAAATCATAATACATTCGAGCCAGATACCGAAGCCCCTGCTCCTCCGACGCCTTGGCCCGTTGCAGCAATCGAACAGCTGTCTCCGCGACCCCGGACTCAGATGGGTCGCCACCATGCGGAAAAGGAAAGCGCTCATGCAACTCCCCAAGCGCAGAGGCAACCTCCGCATAGTGCCTCGCTGCCTCCTCCGCCGAAGCGGCCATATAGCCCGAGTCGAAGCCGTAGCCGCCATGACGCTTTGGCTCCGCTAGCACTCCATTGCGAAATCGATCCCGCACTTCATTCAGGAATTGCACCGCGAACCGCCTCGCGTCATAGACATAGAGTGCGTTGTAGCTGTTTCCGAGCGGGTCTGCTGACCGCGTTTCGAAAGCCCGTATCCAGGCATCATAGGCAGCAAGCCCCGGCCTGAATTCGGTTATCCCGTCCTCTGGATATCGTCCGTGGGTCAAGGCCATCGCGAGCGCTCGACTTAAAGAGTCTACATAGTCGAATTCCTTCTCCTTGACAATTGTAAGTGTCATAATGTGACCGCGAGAGAGCTTCTCGTAAGGAACCGTTCCTTCATGCTCCCGATCTTTGGCATGGAACAACTGCCGTTCGTCGTCGTAGCCGTAGACAACAGCAAAATCCCCGCCAAACAGATCCCAAACGACCGCAGGAACGTCTCGGTCAAGGGTTCGATGAATATGTCCGAGAGCAATCTCTACATGCTCTGGAGGGATTGGATCTATAATCGGGTCGAAGCACACCGCTTCGAATCCCAAATTTTCGACCGCCCTTCTATAGAAGGAGCCCCACACATGAGACGTCGGCCCGTAAAGCCCCGCCTTATCGTCTACACGAATGCGGAATGCGTGCGAGGTCAGACCCATAACATCAATGAGTGAGAGGTCCTTCCGCACCGTGTATTGCAGCATGGCATGAATACATTGTGCGATCGAGGACCGTGTGCTCTTCAGGTCCGGACTTACTGTTTCCATATCCACGTCATCACCCTTTCAAAACGATCTTTCCCGGGTCCAGCAGAACCCGCGCAGGCTTCGCCTCTTGTCTTCTACGTTCGACGTACCCACGGATGCAGATGCGAATGCGCTCCTGGCGTACTTTCACACGCGCTCGCGATAGGTGGTTGTACACGCTGCTCGCTGTCGTTCCGAAGAGAACGGCAATCTCGTTCGGCGACAACTCCCGGAAAAAGTGGGCCTCAAAAATTCCTCTCTCCCTCTCGGTCAAGCAGCTCAGCAGTTCGCGGAATGTCTCAAACACTTCACGCCTGGCGATAACCTCGGCCGGGTCGAGACTGATGTCCCCATTGTAGTCAATCTTTTTACTCAGCCTCGCCAAGAGCTCATCAATATGCCCGCCCGGTTCCCTCTCCTCCTCGGCGGTAACAAATCCCGAGAACGGCCGTTCCTTGCCGTAGGGACCGCCTCTTCTTAGCTTCATGTGCACTTGATTGCGCACAATGGTTTTCAGCCATGGCTGGAATCTGCGGCTATCTAATAGTTGGCCAAGCTGCAGGAAAGCGCGAATCAGTGCTTCCTGCACAATGTCTTCGGCGAGATGGCCGTCGCGTGTCAATCTTGCCGCCCATCCGTACGCCCTCGCCCGATGCCGACGGACGAGCTCGCCGAACGCTTCGTTGCTTCCTTCGCGTGCCGCCTCGACAAGTTCCCGGTCGGGCCGTTCCCCCTCCTCTTGCATAACTTCCCGGTCCGCTGGAACTCCCGCCGCATCCCACATGGCCAAATTCTCCTTTCCTCCAACTACTTGCCGCTCCGCAAAAACTCCTTCTTATAATCGTCCTTCGGGTCCCATTGTGACCAAGCCGCTTCGAGCATATTGCCATCAGGATCACGGAAATAGAAATACTTCGCCTCTCCTTTGCCAAGCGTCATCAGCGGTCCTGGATTGATCCCGTCCTCGGAAAGCAGGTGGTGAGTGTACTCTATGTCCGGGCAGTTCAAAGCCATAATAGGGAATGGGGCTCCGTTCCTTGTGATTGCCAGCGGTTTCCGATCCTCAGTTTCGATTAACAGCAGCGCGATTGAGTGCTGATGTGGATGATGCAATACCGCGAGGAACGAGCCTCTGTCCTGAAACTTGTTAATCAGCCGAAAATCTAAATGGCGAGTATACCACTCAATCGATTCATCAATTCGCGTAGTCGGAATATAGACATATCCGATACGGCTAAACTTGAACGCTTCTTCCATTTCGCCACACTCCTTGATAATCTATTCGTTATCTAGATGCCAAAGCCCCTGCGGTTTCTATCCTCACATCGAAAGTTGTAATTGACTTAAGTCAATGAACATAACAATCCCCCTTGCTACAATGGAGTCATTACGTAACTAGGGGGATTTTTCGATGGGTATTCCAGGAGGAAAGTTATCGAATCAGCGAAAATCGGCTCTAACTGCCGGCACAGCACTCATGATCATGGCGGTTGCCGCCTTTTTTTCGTATGGGTTTGTGCATGTAAGCCTTTTGGTACAAGGGGATGCAAACGCCACGTTTCAGAACATCATTTCCCAAAATCATCTTTTCAAAGCGGAAATCTTCGGCTGGATTATCATCCTGATCTGTGACATTGTGGCCGCCTGGTCGTGCTATGTATACCTGAAGCCCATAAATCAACATTTGTCTTTGCTCGGCGCATGGCTCCGTCTTGCTTATGCGGCTATTTTGGGAGCTGCAATCATGAATTTACTATTGGTGCTGCTGCTTTCAAACGGCACGGATGATTTATCAAGTTTCACCTTCAATCAACTTGGAGAACAAGTGATGCTGCATTTGAAGGCCTTTGATTCGATTTGGTCTCTTGGCTTAATTGTCTTTGGCGGGCATCTGCTAATTCTAGGTATATTGGCTCTCAGATCAGACAACATTCCGAAATGGATCGGGAGCTTATTGTTGTTAGCCGCGATTGGCTATAGTCTCATTCACTTCTGTAAACTTTTCTTTGAGGATTACGAGGAAATCAGAAAGATTCTTGAATATGTTTTTACCGTGCCCATGATAGCGGGCGAAACAGGCTTTGGATTATGGCTGCTGTTCAAGGGAGGGAAGTAACTGCATAAGCCTTCATCCCAATTTATTTTCTTAATGAATTCTCTTCTTAATTCTACTTAATGACTCCGGGGTAATTCCGAGATAACTCGCCAATTGATGTTGAGGTACCCGGTCGAGCAGAGAGGGCCGTTTCATTAGCAGCGCTTTGACGCGTTCTTCAGGGGAAGAAGCAATAAAAGCAGCAAATTCCTCTTGCAGCTGACTAAAGCTCTCCTCGATCATCTTGCGAGTCATCGACTCCAATTGAGTGTATTTTTTATACATGTCCTGTTCTGTATTTAGGTCGCCAACGACCATCGTACAATCTTCGACGCACATGAAGGTGTAATCGGACGACTTGTCTGGTTTGTGATGATTGAAAATGGCGATCGCTTGCTCTTCGGTGTAGAAATTCGATGTAGCCTCTCTTCCTTCTTCATCGATTGAATACTGCCTGACACATCCCTTCAAAATGAAATAACATTTTGTAGGGACATCTCCTTGTCTGATGAGTACGGTTCCCTTGTTATATTCTACGATATGGAGCTCGTTCACGATGGCTTGTTGTTCTTCTTCGCTTAGGGATGTAAGTCTAACCATATATTTAAATAAAATGTCTTTCATTTTTACTTCCCCTCATCTCCTTCTCACTTGCTTGCTTAATATCCATTTTCAAATGTTAGGGAATCTTTGTAAAGGGCTTTTGCGGTTAATCAGAAAAAACTTGCTCTCACTTATGATACGGCTCGCCGCGCTGTCTGTAACGGCAAGTTATATGCAAGAAGGCTGCCTATGCGGCAGCCCCCTAGTTACTCATTTTTATGACCTTTCCTCAGCAATCTTTTTGACTAATGTACTGACAATTTCATTGATTTGTGATTCGAAATCACCAGATCTATAGAAATGAAAACCACCGATTTTTGTCGTATCATCGAAAAGACCTGTGGGGGCTGTATCAAACCAGACAGGTATCACACTAGCGTCTCCAAATCTATCTCTAAACTGTTCCGACTCAAATCGAGTCCATACTCTTTTGGGATAGTCAGGTCCTAACAAAACTACAACAAACTGTGCTTCACTTCGATAAATTGGACCTAGATACTCCTCAACATTTTCCGCAAGTATTCTGTGCTGTTCATTTTTATCATAAAAGACTGACACTTCTTCTTCTTCGAGCTTATTGAAAAGTGCCTCAGCAACATCTCTATCACAACCAGCAAACGAAAGCGCATAGTCGTAGCTCGATTTAAAATTAAACGACTTATATCCGACTTGTAAAACAAATTTTTTCCACTGAATATTCCGTATATAATACACGAACTTAGGATCTTCTACGCTAATAACATGAGTATTCGGCTCATAGTGTATACATTCTGCGAAAAGTTCTGAGCGCTCACCATTTAAAAATCCCTCTAGATACCCTTTTTCCATTATAGTATTAACACTGCTTCTATGCTTAGGGAATTTTCTTACCGCCTCAATTAGATCCAGGGCCCATTCGTTACTAGTGCCAAGCCAATACAAAATGTGCAGGTAAGGGGCTCTTCCGTCCTTTCTCAACTTTGGCCCTGTCGCAAAGGCTCTTGCTGTGTCATAAAATGCTCGTCCCAAGTCATCAAAAACTTTTTCTTTGATTACTTCAAGACTCGTTGTAACAACAGTAGTTTTTTCTTTTGCTTCAAGAATATCTCCATGAATACAAATTTCTTTTGAGAGCATTTGCGCAATATGGAAGCTTCCTTGCGCTTCTTTTGCAATATCGTGCTTTGTATTAATATTGATATTAAGAGCATGTTCCCCGTTTGTAATAAGCTCGAGAACCTTTTCTTCCGGGTTTGATTCAAATCTGATCGTGTCAATTCGATTATTTAAATCACAAATTTTACAAGCGAATCTCCGGCTTTATTTATCCCAACAATTACGATCTTCGTCTCGGTTGATTCTTCATCAGCTAGAGTTTTCATGTAATCAGCAATCGCGTTCTTTGTTTCAGCATCCAAACGATGAAAATCATCTATAATGATTACGCCCTTAGGTTCTGCTGAGGGAATACAACGGATAGTCTCAACATCCTTTATTTTACGGGCTGATAACTTGCTAATTTGCAAATCAATACCGGACTCTTCGAGCGCCTTTGTAATACTCGATGTTTTCCCAATTCCGGAAGGCCCTTCTATAACAAGTCCCTTCCCTAACGTACGTAGAGAAACAAGGAGCTTTTTATATTCGGGAGGTTTAACAAATGTAAAGGTCGGAACCCCCGAATCTTTGAATACATCTTGTAAATAAGGTACGGGCATCTTTTCATTCCACTATAAGTCAGTTTCCTAGCAGTATACCACATTTCCCCAAGATTCTACATCAAGTGGAAAACTTGCCCCTACTTGTGGTAGGGTTCCCCCCGATTAATCTTCACCGCGCGGTACACCTGCTCCATCAGCACCAGCCGCATCAGCTGGTGCGGCAGCGTCATGCGCCCGAAGCACAGCTTCGCCTGGGCGCGGCGCAGCACGGCGGGAGCAAGGCCCGTGCTCCCGCCAATGACAAAAGCCACGTGGCTGTGCCCATACGTGGCTAAATGGTCGAGCTTGGCCGCGAGTTCCTCGCTGGACCAGAGCTCGCCGTCAAGCGCCAGCGCGATCACATACGCGTCCGGCTTAATTTGCGCCAGCAGGCGCTCGCCCTCGCGGTCGCGCACCTGCGCTTCCTCCGCCGGACTCATCGTCTCCGGCGCCTTCTCATCGGGCACTTCCGTGAGCTGAAGCTTCACGTAAGGCCCGAGACGCTTGGCATACTCCGCGATGCCCTGCAGCAAATATTTTTCCTTCAGCTTTCCGACGGCCGCAATCTGAATCTGCATCGTTCCCGCTCCCGCCTACACGATCAGCAGGACGGCCGGCTGCTCGCACATGTCGCATTTGACCGGCGGGTCCCAATTGGCGAAATGGGTCGTGCTCAAGTCGACCATATCCGGCGCATCCTCGTTCTCGTCCACAAATTTATCAATCGCAAGCTCCGCATGCTCTTTACATACACAATACATGATTTAATAACTCCCTTGTCTTCGATAAAATTCGATCATTCTCTCTATGTTTTCCGTTCTCTCTATGCTTTTCGTTCTTTATATGCTTTCTCGTTCTCGCTGCACGAATCATCCGTCAAACATACCTTCTCTATCATACAGCTTCACCCGAACAATCGCCACTTAATCCGCCCCATCCAAAAAATGCCCGCCAAAACCGCTTCCGCGGACTCGACAAGCATTTCCCGTATTACATCCAAGTACAACAGTACAGATAATATCGTGTTAATTCGTACACCTTCTGACAAGACCGAACAATGAACTTGCAACTGGATCCTTGTGAAAAAGCACCTTAAGTTTCAAGACGGGCACGGACCTTTCTAGTGTTACCGAACCCGACCCGCACACTTCCCCGACTTCTACTGATCCTCGTCTCCCTTTTCATCGAGCGTAATCGTTGCGGTATGCTTTTGGCCGTCGCGGTAAAAGGTGACCACAACTTTGTCGCCGATTTTTTTGCTGTCGTATAAATATTTGCGCAGAGCCATCGTGCTGCCGATGTCTTGTTTATCGAGCTTCACGATGACGTCGTTGAACTCAAGTCCCGCTTCTTTAGCCGGACCGACCGCCTCCAGCACGATGACGCCTTCTTTCACTTTAGCCGGCAGGTTCAATCCGCCCGGGCCGGAGCTGTCTGATTCGGAGCTATTCGGGTCGGTGCCGTCCGGGCTGCCGTTTTCAGTTTCTGTATCAGCTCCCGGTCCGCCCTTATCGCCTGAGCCCCCGTCTTTATCCGTTCCGCCTGAACCCGATCCTTCGCCTTCCTCATCCGGGCCCGTACCGTCCGTGCCGCCCTGGATGCCAAAGCTCATCTGCGCGTAATACTGCGCCAAATCCAATGTGTAGACGCCCAAGTAGGGACGCGGCACTTTGCCGTACTCGATCAAATCTTCGATGACCGGCATCACATTGTTGATCGGCAGCGCAAAACCTAGGCCTTCCACACCCAAATCCGATACTTTCATGCTGTTAATGCCGATGACGTTGCCGTGCAGATCGATGAGCGGGCCGCCGCTGTTGCCCTCGTTGATGGAAGCGTCCGTCTGGATCACTTCCTGCTCCCAGTCGAAGTTGCCGTCCTGATTGAGCGATACCGGAATGATCTGCTGCGTCTTGCTGACGACGCCCATCGTGAGCGATTCGCCCAGACCGAGCGGGTTGCCGATCGCCATGACCATCTCGCCCGATTGCAGCTTGCTGGAATCGCCGATTTTCGCCACCGTGTCGATTCCTTTGTCGTCGATGGCAAGCACCGCGAGGTCGGTAACCGGGTCTACGCCGACGATGGTCGCAGGCCGCTCCTCCCCATCTTGCAGCACCGCCTTCACGGCCACGGCGTCCGCCACGACATGATTGTTCGTGATGATGTAGGCTTTACCGTCTTTTTTGCTGAAAATAACACCCGAACCGACGCTCGCCTCCTCCAGCGTGCCCGCCTCTCCGTCACCGGAACCGCTCCCCGCCGATCCTTCCGGTTGATCCGATCCACCGGCACCGGCATCGCCTTCGCCGCCAGAGCCAGAGCCAGAGCCAGAGCCATTGTCCGGCGCTTGATCCAAGCCGTTCCCGTTCTGCTGCCGGCCATTGCCGCCGCGGGCATCTCCGCTTGCGCCATCTTCCGGTTCGGGGCCATCGAACATGCCGTCCCCAACCATCAACTGCTCATTAATGATGCTCACGACGGCCGGCCGCACCTTGGCCGATGCCGTTACCGTCTGCTGCAGCGGGTCGGCCGTCTGCAATTTTGCGTCCGCTTCACGGGCTGAGCCGCCCCGGTCCACGCCAAAAATAAGCGCGAACAGCAGCACCGCGACCGCGGCCCCGCTAATTGACGATATCGCCATAAGGCGAACAAGTCCCCACTCTTTGCTCCGCCTCGGAAAACGATTCTGCTCCCTATGGTTAACGCGCGCGCGCCGGGAAACTTTAGTGGAATAAAAATCGTCGTCGAATAATCCCATGAATACCGCTCCTCCCGATGCCGGGTCCTCAAGTCTGTCGTGAAAGCCGGTTGCCGGCCCTCATCTGTCAGCAGCGCAATTAAAGCTCTAGTATGTATTACCCGCGGAAGAAGCCCGTTTACCCGCACCACAAGCATACGAGCCGCAGCCCCTTTTCCGCTACAGGAATCTTTTTACTCTATCAGGAATGATATCGGAAGTTTTGATTACAATAGTAATAGAGACATGGTCCGCCCGGTTATCCCGCTGCATCAAGACGCCCGCCCAAACCATATGTTAAAAAGGAGAATCCCGATGAAAAAGAAAGCCAGCACGCATTCGGCCCCGCCCGCATGGGAGCAAGTGTCGCTTATCGCCAAATTCGCCGATCTGCAGGAGCAGCAATACCGCACCCTGCTGACGCTCAGCGCCATGCTGGAGCTGCTCGTCGACAAGGGACTGCTCACCCGCGCCGAAATCGAGAGCAAAGCGGACGCGCTCAAAGCGGCGGACAGCGGAATGCTCGCGCTTATTTCCGCTTTATCTCATCCCATGGCGTCGGACGGTCATGATGGGTCTCTCGCAATGGATACTCGGCTTGTTTGAAAAAGTACCCTTTGTTTTCCAGTACGCTATTCACGGTCAGCTTCGCCAGATCCATCTGGTTATGATCGAGACTGAGGTGCGCCAAGTACACTCGCTTCGTCCGGTCGGTCATCAGATCGCACAGCGCTTCGCCGGCGGCTTCGTTGGACAAGTGGCCGACGTCGCTTAAGATGCGCCGCTTAATGTTCCACGGGTAACGCCCCATGCGCAGCATGTCCGGATCGTGGTTCGACTCCAGCACCAGTACATCGGAATCGATAATTTGCCGCATCACTTTGTCGCTCACGTAACCGAGATCGGTTGCGAGACTCAGCTTATAGCCGTCCTCATAGAAACAGTAGCCGACCGGCTCCGCAGCGTCGTGCGAAATGGCGTACGACTGCACCGTCATGCTGCCGAACGAGAACGACTCGCCCGTCCCGACCTTGACCCGCTTCTCCTCGGCAATGGCGCCGACATGCCGCTCCATCGCCGCCCACGTCGCTTCGTTGGCGTATACGGGAACATCGTATTTGCGGGCGAACGCGCCCAGCCCTTTTATATGATCGGAGTGCTCATGCGTAACGAGCAGCGCGTCCACCTCGTGGCCCGCGACGCCGCGCTCCCGCATCAGCTCCTCCAGTTTTTTCGCGCTTAATCCGGCATCGACAAGCACCGTCGTTTCCTTGTTCTGCACAATGGTCGCGTTGCCCGTAGAGCCGCTTGCCAGCACCGTAAACCGAAATTCCATCCTTAAGCCCAGCCTTTCTCCCGCTCCCCAGCGTGTTTCCCAGTATTACATCTTTGCATCGAAAATGACAACATAAAACGTCACGTCGGATTATTCGACTCGTTTTGCGTCTCGTCGTCCGTCACCACATCGCCGCTGATCGCCTGCACATAGAAGACTTTCCCGTCTTCAAGCATGACCCGCCACGATGGAGCCGCAACCTGCGTCTCCGAATCGAATGGCTGGCCATGGTAGCCAAGCCGGATCTCCTTGACGACGGAGCCTTCCGGCAAGTAGCTTTCAATGAGGCTGCTGACCGCCTTTGAAGCCGGCAGCACGGTCTGCTTCTTGGCCTGCTCCGAAGGGACGAGCTCGATCTGGTCTTGACTGTACGCGACGATTTTTTGATTGCTGTTGTAGTACAGCTCCAGACTGACATCGAACAACGGGCGCGAATCGACCATCCGGTACAGCACGAATACGCCGTTGCTGCGGTTGGCCGAAGGATCGAACGCATATTGGTCCAGGTCCTGTATGACGCTGCCAAGCGCTTTATCGAGCTCATCCCGCGAAAAAATCACCTTGCTGTCAACCGGCGTCTCCAGCTTCACTTGAAGCTTTTCTTGAGGCGGCAGCAGCAGATACGTCAGATCGCGAAGCTGCGGCGTTTCCGTCGGAATGCCCTCCGTAAGCTCGATGTTCTTTTGCTGCATGGCGGCCAGCGTTTCGGGCTTCAGCTCGGTCAGATCGATATTGGCGTTGAGCCGCTCCTGAATGTCCGACCACAGCTGATAGCCGAGCAGTACGTTCAGCAGCAGAAACGCAATAATAAGCACGCTCTTCGCCCGTCCCCAATCCATCTGACCTTACTCCCTTCTTCAGTTTTTGCGTGCGCAAAAACAGTTCGTAAGCCTAAGCTTAGCCGATTTACCGATCCGCTTGCCTGTTGTTTCATTCGCCGCAGCAGCCAAACGCGTTGAATCCGGTTGTTTTCGTACGCAAAAGCAGCAGACGAACAGTGTTTCATCGTCCTTGACGAGCCGCCTGTACGCTTTTCCTCATCCCTGCGTCCCGGCCGAGCTCCAGCCGGCACCGCTGGCGGGCGCCTCACCCGTACCGCGCCGCTCTACTGCGCCCCGTCCGGGCTTCCGCCGGATTCGCTGGCGGGCGCTTCACCCGCACCGCTGCCCTGCTGCGTTCCGGCCGGGTTCCCTCCGGAGGCGCTTCCCCCTTGGGTCGTCGCGCCGGATGCGCCGCCGTTATCAGCCGATAGCGGGCCGGTGCCTTCCAGCAGGCCGCGGCCGCTCAGCTTCTTCTTATAGGCCGATCCGTCGAAGCCTGCCGGCAGCGCGCCGGTCAGCGTCTGGCGGGTTCCGTCCGACAGCCGGACGACCCATACCGGATCGAAACGGAGTTTGCCGTGTTCCAGCGGCTCCGCCTTCACTGCCGGGAACAGAGCTTGTACCTCCGCACGCCGGCTGAAGCCGCCCAGCGCTTTCTGCAGCTCGGTCCCGCCGGGGAGCCAACGTACCACTTTCGCTTCCGGCGTTTCCGATAACGTAATGAGCGACCGCTCGTAACCGGTCACAACACTTTGCTGAGCCGTAAGCTTCATGTACCCGAAGCGGAAACCTCCGCCCGGCAGAATCGGGAATGACCGGTTGGCGTCGAGGCGGAAATATTGCCCGAACAAGAGCGACTTTCCGATGCCCGTACTGGCATCGGCCGTGCTTTGCAGCTGGTGCCGCCCGTCCCATCCGCCGTGCTGGTTAATGAACACGACCGCCGCCACCACGCCGCTGCTGACATTGCTGCCCGCGCTGCCGCTCTGTTCGTTGTTTTGCGGCGCGGCCGGATCGGTGTAGCGGATCCACTCGCCATCCTGTTCGACCTGAAGCGCATGCTTGCCGTCCGTGTAAACCTGGGAGCCGCTTCTGTCCTTCAGCGTCCGCGTCGTGCCGGGATCGAAGAACAAATTGCGCTGCATCAAATCCGGCGGATAAGCATCATAGCCGACGATCGCCTCCGCCGCTTCAACCGGCTCCTGCGGCACATAGAGGCCGTCTTCCGTAACCGCGTACGGCGTCAAATAAGCGCCGAGACCGACATCGTCCTCCACGTCCTGAACGGACAAGTCCGCTCGTTTGGACTCGTAAACCGCCTGGCCGCCGCTGCTGAAGAAAAATGTGCGCACTTCATCGCCGCTGCCGCTGATGCTGCGGAAAATCCAAATCCGGTCCACGCTGTCGGCCATGAACTCCTGGTTGCCCTGCAGCTTCATCACCTTGCGCAGCAGCTCCACCGGGATGCCGCTGCCGAAGCTCAGCTCCAGCCCAAGGTTCGCCGAGCGGATTTCCTTCCAATCGACAACATAAGGCGACATCTTCTGAAAGCTTGTAAATTCGCGGTTCTTCAGCTTATCGTAAACCGAAGAATAATACGGCAAATCGCCGGCATTCATCACCGTGTGCTTTCCGTTGCCGAAATGCAGCACAATCTGCTCGGGAAAAATAACGTCCTCTACCGTTTGCTCCGCGCCCATCGGCTCGGTGTTCACGTAATCCTGCTCCGTCCGCACCGTCGTGCTTATACCGGGGATGCTGTACGCCAGCAAAAAACTTTGCACGAGGCTCAGCGCAACGAGGAAAGCAAGCAGCCAGCTTTTGACCCGTTCCATTATGCCGGCTCACTTCCTTCCTGGACGTAAGGCAATGCAAAAGTCACCGTCGTGCCGGCATGCAGCTCGGATTCCAGCGTCATGGACCCGCCGTGCGCTTTGACCATTTCCCGGGCAATGGACAAGCCGAGGCCGGTTCCGCCCATTTCGCGCGACCTTGCCTTATCGACCCGGTAGAACCGTTCGAATATGCGGCTCAAATCCTTCTTCGGAATGCCGATTCCGTTATCTTTCACGCTAATCGCCAAATAACCGTTCTCCTGCCTGCGCGCCGCCAGCTCCACGCGGCCGCCGTCCGGCGTATATTTGATCGCGTTGGACATCAGATTATCCAGCACCTGGTCGATCTGGTCGCGGTCGAGCACGGCGGTCGTCACATCCTCTTCAATCCGGACCGTCGCCCGGATCGCTTTATGGCGCATCTGGACCGAGAAGCGGTCGGCGACTTCTTCCAGCATGTCTCTAACCTTGATTTCCTGACGGCGCAGCTTCGACTGGCTCGAATCGAGCCTGGAGAGATGAAGCAGATCGCTGACGAGCCGGATCATCCGTTCCGTCTCGTTGCGGATGACGCCCACGAACCGCTCCGCCAGCTGGCGTTCGCCCAGGGCACCGTCATCAAGCGCTTCCGCGTAACTGCGGATCGTCGTCAGCGGCGTGCGCAGCTCGTGCGACACGTTGGCGACGAATTCGCGCCGGGACTGGTCCAGCTTCTCCTGCTCGGTAACGTCCTGCAGCACGGCGATCGTGCCGGTAATGCCGCGGTCGCGGCGGTGAATCGGGCTGAACGTGATGCGCAGCATCCAGCTGTCCCCCGGCTCCCCGTCTTCCTCCGGCGATTCCTTGAACACGACCGTAGAATGCTCTGCGCTCTGCCTCAGCTCCGCTTCCTTCTCCGGCGTCAGGCCGAGCAGCTCCGACAGCGAACAGCCTTCGCAGACCGGTACGCCAAGCAGCTCCAGCGCGCGCCGGTTCGATATAATCACGATGCCGCGTTCATCGGCGGCGATAACCCCGTCGCTCATATTCGATAATATGGAAGCGAGCTTCTCCTTTTCTTCCTCGTTGACCGACAGCGCTTCCTGCAGCCGCAGCGTCATATCGTTGAACGCCTCGGACAGTCGCCCGATTTCGTCATCGCCGTACACCGGCACCGGGTCGCCGAAGCGCCCTTCCGCCAGCGTCGACGCCTGGCGCGTCAATCCTTTGATCGGACCCGTTATCGTATGGGCAAGCAATATGCCCAGCACCGCAGTCAGCCCGAGCGCAAACAGCGTGCCCGTGACGAAGATCCGGTTCACCCGGTCAACCGTGTCGTACAGCTCATTCATGGACGCCACGATGTAGACCGCTCCGATCACTTTGCCGCCGGAGGCGACGACCGGCTGGGCGATCACTTTTTTGCGCACATTGTCCTCGTCCAGAATGTCTTCCTCGTTGTCCCGAATGCCCTGCAGCGCGCGGCTGACCGCCAGCGACGTGTTTTTTTTGCCGACATAGTCCTGGTGCGCTTCCTGGGAGGTCGTCAGCACGCGGCCGCTGCCGTCCAGCACTTGAATTTCCGCTTCATTGATGTTGAACAGGTTGCGGACATACAGCGTCAAATCTTCCGGCGTCGTCTCCCCAACGCTGCCATCCGCAGCGCCGCCGGCTGTCAGCACGCTTGCGGACAGGTTGGAGAGCGCATTGGCCTGTTCCTTCAAATTGGTCGTAAAGCTCTCGGTGAGCGAATTTTTGACCGTGCTGATGAAATAAATGCCGATCAGCTGCATCGCGATCAAGATGAGCAGCACGTATATAATGATCAGCTTGGCCTGTATCGTGCGGAAAAATTTCCGGCCGTTCATCCCAGTCCATAGCCTCCGGATTTCGGATTTCGCATCAGATAGCCCAGTCCGCGGCGGGTCAAAATATATTCCGGCCGGCTCGGGTCGTCCTCGATCTTCTCCCGCAGCCGCCGGATCGTCACATCGACCGTGCGCACATCGCCGAAATATTCGAATCCCCATACCGCCTGCAGCAGATGCTCCCGCGTCATCACCTTGCCGCTGTTGCGGGCGAGATAATAAACGAGCTCATACTCGCGGTGCGTCAGATCGAGCGGCTGGCCGTCCTTATAGACGACATACATATCCGTATCGATAAAAAGATTGAAAATGCGCAGTCCCTGCTGCCCGTCGGCCTCCTCGCCGGCCGGGTACCCGGACCCGCCCGCTTCCGAGCCCCGCTGGTGGCGGCGCAGCTGCGCCTTCACCCGTGCAAGCAGCTCGCGCGTGCCGAACGGCTTGGTCACATAGTCGTCCGCGCCAAGCTCCAGGCCAAGCACCTTGTCCAGCTCCGTATCTTTGGCCGTCAGCATAATGATCGGCATCTGCAGCCGGCGCCGCACTTCGCGGCAGACGTCCATGCCGTCCTTGACGGGCAGCATCAGGTCAAGCAGCATCAGATCCGGCTGCTCCTCGAACGCAATCCGCACCGCCTCATCGCCGTCGAAAGCGCAGATGACCTGGTAGCCTTCTTTTTCCAAATTGAACTTTAGTATATCGGCAATCGGCCGCTCGTCGTCAACGACCAAAATTTTTCCGTGCACGCTCATCACCTGCCTGTTCATAGCTTCTTCCATTTTATCATAGGTGCAGTGACTTGTTCACGTTTTCTGTTGGAAAAGCTTGGTGAAAGTCCGAAGGGCACCGCCTCGGCCTTATAGCTGAGTCGATGCCCTTCTCGCGCTTGCGTTAATAATATTTAAGCGGGTTTTGTTCGTTGCCGTTTCGATGAATTTCAAAATGAAGATGAGTGCCGAAAGAATGTCCCGTATTGCCCATTACGCCGATGGAATCGCCTTTCTCGACGACCTCGCCATCGCTGACCGATATTTTGCTCAAATGGGCGTACAGCGTCTTATATCCGTTTTTATGATTGATGATGATCACATTGCCGTAACCGCTTTTCTGCCCGGCAAATTCGACGACGCCTTCGTCGGCCGCCTTAATGCTGCTTCCGCCCACGAGGTCGATCCCTTTGTGCAACCGTCCCCACCGCGCTCCGAAACCGCTTGTTATGCGGTGGCCGCTTACCGGCCAGATGAAATCGCCGGATCCTTCGCCGACGACGACTTTCGTGCCCGAAAGGACGATCTTCGGCACCGACTTCTTGATCACTTCCATCCCGACCAGCTCTTCGCTCATCATAAGGCCGTTCTGCTTCACCAGCTTGTACGTGAGCCGCTTGATGCCGGGCTGCCCCTGCTGGATCACTTTCGTTTCGCCGGCCTTCATCGTGTCCCGCTTCTGGATGATGACCTGGGGCTCCGTCTGGATCGTTTCGACCTGGCTCTCCAGCGTCTGTACCGTCACCGCCGGCGCCTGCGCCGTCAAATCGAGCACTTCGCCCGCCTTGATCAGATCGTCCTGAACCGACGGGTTATTTTTGTAGATGACCTCGGGTGAAATGTCGAATTTGGCCGCGATGCAGCCGACACAATCGCCCTTTTGGACGGTATAACTCGTTTTTTGCGTGCTGCCCGTAATGATTTTCGTATACAGCTGGTTTTGTCCCATCATGTTGGACGGATCGGTTTTAACCGCTTCGGTCTGTACGTCCTCCACAAATTTCACCTGTGAAATCCGGCTGCCCGAAGACGGCGCCTCCGTAGCTGCGGAATAGGAAAGAGCCTTGACTTGAACCGGCTTCTTCAGCCTCGACGGGGGCGCGTATTTGTTCTTCACTTGCTGCAAAACCGCTTTTGCCGTCGCTTCGTTTTTCACAATGCCGATCACGTTGCCGTTAACTTTGACTTCCACGCCTTTGGCGTAAGGCACGAGCAGTGCGTCCAGCTTGTCCAGCGTCGCTTCGGTTTGCGGCTGCGCCTTATAACCGCTCTCCTTCACGTAAGACAGCCCGCTACTGTCGATTTCCATTTCCAGGTTCGGATACTTCGCCTGCGCTTCCTTCGTCTTGGCCTGCACCAGCTGCTCTACATCGGACTGCGCTGCGACCGTCCCTACGGACTGGCCGTTTATGTAGACCGCAGTGTAGTCAACCGTGTTCGTAATTCGATAATAGAAGCCGCCCGCAGCAAGAACGAATATCAACAGCAGCATGCTTCCTGCAAGCAAAAGCGGTTTCCGGTGCCGGTTAGCATCCCTCCAGCCGGCGCGGGGAGCGCCTTTCACCGGTTGCGGATGGTTTATCATGGCCGAGCCCGGCAGCGCTCTTGTGCCGCCCTTCCGGTCCTGATCGGGTACAACTTTCATAATCGTCTCCTTTATGGTACAACTGCCTGTGCAAATTGTGCTAGTTAGTTGTTTGGACTGAAATTGCGCCATGATTTATCTATATATATCCGACATTTATCTTTACTATGGCCCGCCCATTGATTTATTTGTGCAATAATAACGAATATTTTACTGATATTCACACAAAAATACGAATCCTCACAACGGAAGATTCGCTTTTAACTTTACCATAGGATCATTTTACGATTCAACAAAACGGCCCCGGACGGCTCATTAATATTTTTTCAGAATATCTTTCATCTTCTCATATTCTTCCCGGCTCAAATATTGCGCCAAAATCTGCTCGGTGCTGCTCAGCTCCTCCTGCGTCAGCCCGTTCTCCATATATCCGGAAATGGTCTGCCAGGCGTCCTGCGGCAGCTTCGTCATCAGCAGCGTGAACAGCGTCTCTTTGTCCGCCGCACTCATCTGCTGCTTCGCTTCATTCAGCTGCTCCGTCGATATGGAAGCCGTCGGAGGCAAATTGCCGCCCTCCGCTGCGCCGGCGCCGCTTCCGGCCGCGCGATCATCGCCGCCCGGAGCCGGGCTGTCGCTGCCTGACTCGCCTGCAGCGCCGCCGTAAGCTTTCGGCCCGCTGCCGGAGCCGGTCACCGGCTCCTCACCGTCCTGGCCGAACGCGTCGACCGCCAGCGGCTCATCTCCCGTCCCGCCTTCTGGGCCGCCGGACTCGCCTGCGGCGCTTCCGCTCCCGTCTCCGCCGCTCCCCGTTCCGCCGCTCCCCTTGCCTGCGCTATTACTCCCGGCACGATCGGTTCCCGAATCCGCGCTGCCTTCCGCAGCGCCGCTGCCTGTTTTTTCGCCTGCGATCTGCCCGCCGTCCGCCGAATCGGCGCCCCACAGCTTGCCCCACACCCCGGATAACGCGAACGGCTGCGTCTGCAGCGGAATGTTGAACTGCTTCAGCACCGTTTCGACGTAACTGTTTACGATATACCCCGTCGTCCATATGGACAGGAAGCTGACGATGAGCGCCGCGGCCACCGTTTTTGCCAGCCAAACCGCCATTTTCCGCATCTTCTGATTTCCTCCGTTTCCATCAATCTCTCTACCAGTATGGTCAAAGCGGCAGAGAGACATTCCGTCTGGAAACAAAAAAAAGAAGAGCGCTCCGCTTCAAGCCGAATCAGTGAGGCGGTTTACAAACCCGGCCGTAATCGAAAGAATAGCCCGGAAACAATCCGACCTCGCACGAGCTGTGCCATTTTCCAATTGTTTTGATGAAGATATCGCTTCATGTTGCCGATAGACTAAAAGTAGCCGGCGGGATTTGACCTTGACGCAACACCCGCTCGTCCCGTTCGCGAATGTAATGTGGATCGGATGCTTGATGAATTCCATTTCAGGGAAGAGGTGTTTATCCATGATGTCGGCAAAAGCCAAATTGAAAGGGATGAAGGCATTACTTGCGGCTGCAATTGTTGTACTTGGGTTGGCATTCCCGAAACAAACGACTGCAGCGGACACCGCATTCTACGAACCTTTAAATGCGGTAAACAACAAAATGTTCTACGTTTCCGACGGTTGGGGCAACAGCCCGAATTTTGGCGTCGGATGGAAAGCGTCGAATCTGGAATTTAACGGCGGAATCATGTCGCCTCGGTTGGATAATGCAGGTTGTCCAGACGCATGCTCCGGCAAAAATTATGCTTCCGGGGAATATGCGACAAACTTGAAGTACGGTTATGGCCGGGTTGAAGCGCGAATCAAGGCGGCGAAAGGAACCGGATTGGTCACTTCGCTGTTCACGTATTCCGGTCCGGCTGCCGGCACGTCGAACGACGAAATCGACATCGAAATTTTGGGGAAAGACACGACCAAACTGGAGGCGAACTACTTCACCAACGGAGTTGGAGGGCATGGCACGGTAATCGATCTCGGTTTCGATTCCTCTCTCACCTTTCACAATTATGCTTTCGAATGGTCAGAGGACGCGATCAGGTGGTATGTGGACGGCAACCTGGTGCACACGGAAAACGGTTCTCGCGGCCCGCTTCCTACAAGCCCCGGGTATATAATGGTCAATTTATGGTCCGGAGCGGGACCGGCCGAAATATGGACAGGACCGTTCACGTATAACGGCACCCCGATTCGCGCCTATTACGATTGGATCAAATATACGCCTGCCAGCCAGCTTCCGTCAGAGCTCGGTACGGGACTTACGGCCAATTATTTCGACAACATCGATTTTACCGCTTTGAAAGCGACACGTACGGATGCGGCGGTCAATTTCGATTGGGGTACCGGCTCCCCGATGGCCTCGATGGCTTCGGACACGTACGCCGTCCGCTGGACGGGGAAAGTGAGTCCTCAATATGACGGAACGTATACGTTCTATACGAGTACGGATGACGGGGTAAGGCTGTGGGTGAATAACCAGTTAATTATTAATAAGTGGTTTGATCAGGGGACGACCGAATGGACGGGCACGATCCAATTGACGGCCGGCCAGAAGTACGATATCCGGATGGAATACTTTGAAAATACGGGAAGTGCGTCCGCGAAACTGTCCTGGTCCAGCGCATCCCAACCGAAACAAATCATTCCGCAGCACCGGTTGTATCCGAGCTAATCCCAAATATACGTAAAAGGACCTCCCGTTTCGCTGGCAAAGCGGAATCGGAGGTCTTTCTCGATCGGCGGTACGAAGGCGAATGATTAAATGTCGGAACTAAACCATGAAATTCGGGTAAGAATGGGGATATACGTTGCAGAAAGCAGACAATTTGACCCTAAAAAACGAACGAACCGGCCAAGGATCGCCTTGGTCGGTTCATTTTACAGCCGCCGATTATTCGTAGATCGGCAGCACCGGATTCGTCTGCTCGCGGTTGCGGCCGACGGAGAAGATGGCGATCGGAATGCCGGTCAGCTCGGACACGCGCTCCACGTAGCGGCGCGTATTGGCCGGCAAATCTTCCAGTGTTTTCGCGCCGGAAATGTCCTCGGACCAGCCCGGCAGCTCCTCGTAAATCGCTTCGCATTCCGACAGCATTTTCAGGCTTGCCGGGTAATGCTCGATCACTTCGCCGCGGTATTTGTAGCCGGTGCAAATTTTGACCGTTTCAAGTCCGGTCATGACGTCCAGCGAGTTCAGCGACAATCCCGTAATGCCGCTGACGCGGCGGGCGTGGCGGACAACGACGCTGTCGAACCAGCCGACGCGGCGCGGACGGCCCGTAACGGTGCCGTATTCATGGCCGGTCTCGCGAATGGTGTCGCCGATTTCGTCATGCAGCTCGGTCGGGAACGGACCGTCGCCGACACGGGTCGTGTACGCCTTGGCTACCCCGATAACCTGCTTGATTTTGGACGGGCCGACGCCCGATCCGATACATACGCCGCCCGCCGTCGGGTTCGAAGACGTAACGAACGGATACGTCCCTTGGTCGATGTCGAGCATGACGCCCTGGGCGCCTTCGAACAGCACCCGCTTGCCGCCATCAATCGCGTCGTTCAGCACGACGGACGTGTCGGTCACGTACGGGCGCAGCGTCTCGGCGTATCCGAGGTACTCCTGCAAAATGCTCTCCACATCGAGCGCTTCCCCGCCGTACACTTGCTCGATCACTTGATTTTTCTCCGCTACGAGACGGCGAAGCTTGCCTTCGAATTCCTCAGCGTCCATCAGATCCGCGATCCGGATGCCGTTGCGCGCCGCTTTGTCCATGTAGCATGGACCGATCCCTTTGCGTGTCGTGCCGATTTTGTTCTCGCCCTTGCGCTCTTCCTCAAGGCCGTCCAGCACGAGATGATAAGGCATGATGACGTGCGCGCGGTCACTGATTTTAAGATTTTCGCTGGAAAAACCGTGTTCGTGAATATAGTTGATTTCGTCGATCAGCGCGGCTGGATTAATAACCATTCCGTTCCCAATGACGCAAGTTTTGTTTTGATTGAAGATGCCCGATGGTATCATCGTCAGCTTGTATTTTTTGTTGCCGATGAGAATGGTGTGGCCGGCGTTATTACCGCCTTGGTAACGGGCGACAACCTCTGCTCCATCCGCCAAATAATCGGTAATTTTGCCTTTCCCTTCGTCTCCCCACTGCGTTCCGACAACAACAACCGTAGACATGATATATACCTCCGCCGGGTGTTTAAGCACACCGAAATTTACTGCTTTATCTTAACCCGGCCCGGTGATCTTATCCATAGGCCGTCGGAAGCCGCCGGCTTATCCAGCCGTTCAGCTTTCTCCATTAATCCGAAAAGCAGCAGTTCTAGTGTATCAGCCCATTTTCCGGAAGTCAACAAAAACGAACAATCATAGGGGGACCCATATGATTGTTCGGAATTTGCCGACTGGCCGCAAACGGGAAGACAGCTATTATGACATCGTCTGTGCCGCTTCGCGTCAGCATCAGGACACTTGGCTCGGATCCTGATGGGCGCGGTCGATGCTCACGAATTTATTGAAGTTTTTCAGAAACGCCAGCTCGACCGTCCCGACCGGGCCGTTCCGCTGCTTGGCGATGATGATTTCGATAATGTTCTTCTTCTCGGTATCCTGGTTGTAGTAATCGTCGCGGTACAGAAACGATACGATGTCGGCATCCTGCTCGATCGAACCGGATTCCCGCAAGTCGGACATCATCGGCCGCTTGTCCTGGCGCTGCTCGACGCCCCGGCTCAGCTGCGACAGCGCAATGACCGGCACTTCCAGCTCACGCGCAATCATCTTCAGCGTCCGCGAAATTTCGGATACTTCCTGCTGCCGGTTCTCGCCGGCTTTGCCCCGGCCCGCAATAAGCTGCAGGTAATCGATGAGGATCATGCCGAGTCCGCGCTCTTTCTTCAGACGGCGGCACTTGGCGCGAATGTCGGCCACAGTAATGCCCGGCGTGTCATCGATAAAAATTTGCGCCTCCGACAGCGAGCCGATCGCCATCGTCAGCTTTTCCCAGTCGTCGCCTTCCAGAAATCCGGTCCGCATCCGTCCGGCATCCACGTTCGATTCGGCGCAAATCATCCGCTGCACGAGCTGGGCGGCGCTCATCTCCAGACTGAAGATGGCGACCGTCTCGCGGGCCCGCACGCCGACGTTCTGGGCGATATTGAGCGCGAACGCCGTCTTCCCGACGGAAGGACGCGCCGCCACAATAATCAAATCGCTGCGCTGAAAGCCGCTCGTCATTTTGTCCAGATCCGGGAAGCCCGACGGAATTCCGGTCGTGCCGCCTTTATGCGAATACAAAAACTCCACCCGCTCGAACACTTCCATCAGCACATCGCGGATGGAGATGAAGCCGCTGCTGGAGCGGCGGTTCGATATTTCCAGAATGCGGGCTTCCGCGTCGCTGAGCAGCGCCCCGATATCTTCGGCGGATGCGTAACCGTCCGAAACGATCGTCGTCGCCGTACGGATCAGCCGCCTGAGCATCGACTTTTCCTCAACGATTTGGGCGTAGTAGTCGACGTTGGCCGCCGTCGGCACGACACCGGCCAGCTTGGCCAAATAGCTGACGCCGCCGATCTCATCGAGCTGCTGCCGGTCCTGCAAATAAGCGGTCAACGTGACGAGGTCGATGGGCTCATTGTTCTCGCCAAGCTCCACCATCGCCTCAAACACCCGCTGGTGCGCTACAGAGTAGAAGTCTTCGCTGCGGACCCGCTCCATCGCGGTAATGAGCGCTTCCGCCTGCAGCAGCACGGCTCCGAGAACCGCCTGCTCGGCCTCTATATTTTGCGGCGGAACCCGGTCAAACAACAGCCCCTCGTTGTTCATTCGTCCTTCTCCCCCGCTCTTATTCCTCGGCCGTCTGCACCTTCAAGGTGCCCTTCACTTCCGGATGAAGCTTGACGGCCACCTGCGTCACGCCAAGTGCGCGAATCGGCTCCTCGAGCTCGATTTTGCGCTTGTCGATCTTGATGCCCTTCTTCTCCAGCGCCTCGGCGATCTGCTTGCTCGTAACGGCGCCGAACAGCCGGCCGCCTTCGCCCGCTTTCGTATGCACGACGATCGTCATTTGTTCCAGCTTGGCGCCGAGCGCCTGCGCCTCTTCTTTTTCCTTCGCTTTGCGCTTTTGCTCCGAAGCGTTTTGCGCCTCCAGCGTTTTGACGTTGCCCTCGGAAGCGGGCTTCACCAGCCCTTTCGGAAGCAGAAAATTGCGTACATATCCTTCCGACAAATCTTTAATGTCTCCCCGTTTGCCTTGTCCTTTCACATCTTTCAGAAAAATGACCTTCATTCGAATAACCCCTCTTCCGCTTCAATTTGTTCCAGCACCCGGCGCAGCTTCGCATATACGTCTGTGACCGATCCTTGCAGCTGCGCCGCTGCGTTCGTCAGATGTCCGCCTCCGCCCATCCGCTCCATGACGACCTGCACGTTCATCTGCCCGAGCGAGCGGGCGCTGACGGCTACAAGGCCGTCGGGCCGCTCCCCGACGACAAACGATGCGTAAATGTCCGTCATGTTCAGGAGCGTATCGGCCGACTGCGCGATAAGCAGCTGCGAATATTTGCGTCCCGGCTCTGTAGCCGCAATCGCGATATGACCGTGTATGACTTCGGCATGCTTAATAATATCCGCTTTCTTCAAGTACTCCTCCAAGTCCTCTTTCAGCATCCGCTGGACGAGCGCCGTGTCCGCCCCGTTGCGGCGCAGGAAAGAAGCCGCTTCGAACGTGCGGGCTCCCGTGCGCAGCGAGAAGCTCTTCGTGTCGACGGTAATGCCCGCCAGCAGCGCCGTCGCTTCGCGGATATCCAGCACAACCCGGTCGTGAATGTACTGCAGCAGCTCCGTCACAAGCTCGCAAGCCGAGGAAGCGTACGGCTCCATGTAAACGAGCACCGAGTTGTTAATAAATTCTTCGCTGCGCCGGTGATGATCGACGACGACGATCCGGTCCGTCTGCGTCAAGATGCGCGGTTCCTTCAGCATCGATGCTTTGTGGGTGTCGACGACGACGACAAGCGTCCGCGAATCGACAAGCGCGACGCTCTGCTCCGGCGAGACGAACCGCTTCGCGTACCGTTCGTCCTCGCGCAGCATTTCCATCATCCGCTGAATGGCCGGATTGACGCCTTCGAGCACGATGAACGCTTCCTTGCCAAACAGCTGGGCCGCCTTGGCGACGCCGATGGACGCTCCCATGGAGTCCATGTCCGGCATTTTGTGCCCGACGATGACAACCTTCTCGCTGCCGCGGATCATATCGCGCAGCGCATGCGCGACGACGCGGGCGCGTACGCGCGTACGCTTCTCGACCGCATTGGACTTGCCGCCGTAGAACGATTGGCGTTCGCCGACCTTCACGGCCGCCTGGTCGCCGCCCCGCCCGAGCGCCATATCCAGACTCATCTGCGCCCACTGGCCCAGCTCGGGGATCGTCTCGGCGCCCGCGGCGAAGCCGATGCTGAGCGTCATCGGAATTTTAAGCTGGCACGTCATCTCGCGCACTTCATCGAGGATGACGAACTTGGACTGCTCCAGCTGCCGCAGCGTCTTCTGGTCGGTAATAAGCAGGAACCGGTCGGAATTGAGCCGCTTCAAATAAAGCTGCTCCCGCTGCGCCCATTCGGTAATCTCTACCGTCACTTTGGAAAGCAGGGCGCTGCGCTGCTGATCGTCCATCGATTGGGTAACCTCGTCGAGGTTGTCGATAAAGACGATGCCGATCGCCATCTTCTCCTCTTCATACCTGCGCGCCAATTGCCACATTTCCGTTATGTTATGGATGTAGATCAGCTTCTCCTGCGGCTTGACGATCAGTTCGTACACGTTCGAACCGACGGCCATCTCCATCGTTCCGGCGCGGTCCTTGACCTGCGCAAGCGTTGGAAACAGCTCCAGCAGCAGTTCCCCGACGATCGATTCCCGGTTCATCATCTCCGCGACGAACGGATTGTGCCATTCGATCACCTTCTCGTCGCTGTAAAGTACTATCCCGATCGGCAGCTCGCTTACGACTTCGTTGCCTACTTTGCGCACCCGGTACGAAATCCGGCCCAAATATTTCATTAAATCGCGTCTGAACGTCCGTTCAGCCAAATACGAGTAGACGCCGGCCGACACCGTCAGCAGCAGTCCGATAAGGCCGAGCTGCCATTTGTACCAAGCCAGCGCAACGGTCAGCATAATCATGATGGCAATGGACCATACTTGGTGCATGCCATGCCAACGCTGTATTAGAAACTTCGGCATTTCACACGCCCCTGTATCAAGTTTTCCTGAACGATTTACGGATCGGAAAAGCGACATCGAGCACGCCGATCAAGCTGAGCGGCGACAGCAGCAGGACGGGGATGGCCATCAGCAGCGGTACCGCTCTCGGCCATTTGCGCTGATCCGCCAGAAAAAAGAAAAATCCGATTGCCTGCATCTTGAATGCGAACTGCAGCAGCGGCAGAAGATTGATTACCGCAACCGCCAGAAACGAGCCGCTATCCTTGGAAACCATCAGTTGTATAATCGTGACGACAAGGTAATACAGCACCATAATTCGCGGCAGCATCCAATCCTTGGCAGGCGGAAAGCCTTTTACGGACACCCCCATGCGGCCCAGCACCCGGCGCGCAATATATTGCGTAACCGCCGTATACAGAAACCCCATCATGAGCAGCACCTGCGGAATGGACTGCACCGTCGTCCGCACCGTCAGATCGGTCAGTTCCGACGTCCATGCTTCCGACAGCATGCCTTGCGCCCGTAGCTGTTCGGTCATCGTACGGATCGTGTTGCCGAGCTCATCGATGAGCGACACATTCATAATGAGATTAAAGAGCAGCAGCTCCAGCAAGATCTGTCCAACGATCGTGACGATGACAGCTGTGAACACGACCCGAACCGGCCGATCGCGACGATACAGATGACCCATAACAATGCCCGGTATAAGAAAAAACAATCCGACAATGAGCGCCGGCAGTCCCATAATGAGATACCCGATTCCCCACACCGGCAGCAAATGAAGCACAAAAGCTTTTTTGGAAAGCGTCGTATAAAGTACGACATAAGGAACCATCATCAAGGTGACGGTTAATACGTTCAGCAGCGGCACGCCCATCGACAGCAGCAAAACAAGCGCAGCCGCGCTCCAAAGCACGGATTTTACACCGAATACCAAACCGTTCACCTCTTACGTCTATGTTGGTCAAGCAAGCGGCAGTCCTGCAACCATGCGTCCCCGGCAAGCTTTAACAATCATTATACCACAAATCAAACCGTAAGAGTCCGGCGCTTTGCAGCCTGTATCCGAAGGCAGGCAATACGGCGTGGAGACAAGGCGGTTTAACCGGAAAAAGCTAACATCCGCAGAGCGAGACGTTAGCTTTTTCTTTATTTTCCCATGTAATCGGCCTAGGAGCCTAAATGATTTCTTTTGCGGAATCGATGCTTTTCTTCTCTTTGCCCACCTTGTTGCCTAACAACCGATTCCATACCGATGCTTTTGTCTGATCTTTTTGAGTCGTTAACTCCCCAAGCGTTGTCGTGACCTGCTGCGCCAATTCCTGGAACAATCTTTCCATTTCCTTGATCCGGCCGTCCAGGAGATTAAACTTCTCGGTTACCAGAACGTTCAGATCGTTAATCCGCCCCTCATGCTGGATGGAACGCTCCGTCATCCGAACGTCCAGACCGTTTAACCGCTCCTCAAGCAGCTGTTTCGCCTTATCCGCCTGCTGGACCCCATGCCCCGACGCCTGCAGCCCTGATATCGAAGGCGAAATTTGCTCAATCGAAGAGCTCTGATATTCAAGACCGGTGCTCGAAATGACAATTTCCCACATTCTGGTATTTAATTCGTAGTGCGATAAGCCAGGGTATAATCTTTTCAGATACTTTTCCATCACAACTGTTTCAATGAGATGCTGATTAAGCGCTTGATCCCATTTTTGCGGGTGTTTTTGATGGTAGGCAATTTTGCTGAAAACCCTTTTTGTCCGTTTATGATACGCGGCCGGAACACATACCATCCACCAGTCCCATGCCGGCTGGCCCATGCACATTCCATCATCTTCATAGACGCTCAACAGCTGCTGGTCAAAAAAGAAAAAGTCGACTCCGTTACTGACGATTCCGTCCGTACTGCTAATATGGTCCACATCAACGCGATGCCCGTATACGAGACTGTCTACCGTCTCTTTGTGTATAAAATTAATAAAGTCTTTTTTCAGCCCTTTAAAATGAATATCCGAATTAATGATGCCGCATACTTTGGAATTGGAACTTTTCAAATACGTCATAAAATCATAAATATACACGTACGGTTTGCCGTACTTTTCTTTAGCCGTTCTCCACACAGTATGGAACGTAATATCAGGGAAATAAGGTTTGATCACGTCGATTTCCTCGCTGCTGTTTAATGAAACGACGGTAAAACCCGCTTTGATCCATGTATCGATTGCCGAACGTTGGATATCGATATAATTGGGCGCAATCGAAGTCGTAACCAAAATACTCTTTTTGTCCAAAGCCATTATCAATTACCTCCTCAAATATGACACTTGTTGCAGCAACATTGAATCAGCGTGTCGCTACGTGTATTTTTCATGCCCGCTTTTTTTGAGCATTTCGACAAGCGTTTTGATGTCCTGGGCTCTTTCCTTCGGACAGACAATCATCGCATCTTCCGTCTTGACGATAATGACGTTCGTTAATCCAATCGTCGTAACCAGCATGTCTTGGCTGTATATAATCGAGTCGCTCGTATCGATTCCGATATGATGCCCGACAACCGCATTGTTGTTCGCATCAAGCTCGACCGTTTGGGCAAGCGAATCCAGACTGCCGATATCGTTCCAATCGAAATAACCTTTAACGGTCCGAAGTCCATTGCAATGCTCCAGGACGCCGTTATCGAACGACAGACGGGGCAAACCGGCGTAGGCGTTTGCGATTTCATTCTGGAAATCCGGGGAATCATGGTGCTCCAGCGCTTTGGACAGTAACGCAAAATGATGCGGCATATGGAGCTTGATTTCATCCCGGAACGCTTGAAAGCTGCCGGCAACCATGCCGCTGTTCCATAAATACGTACCGGTCTTCACATATTTCTTCGCCGTATCCAGATTCGGCTTTTCCTTGAACTGGTGGACATTGCACACATTTCTCGAGCCGAACCGGTCGGTTGGATTCACTTGAATGTAGCCGTACCCGGTAGCCGGGTAGGTCGGATTGACCCCGATCACCACAAGCCCGCCGCAGCATTCCGTTTCCCGGTAAGCCTGATGCACGGCCTTCAGATATTCATACTTGTTATGGATATAACTGTCGGCAGGAATAAAACAAACGGAACCTGTTTTGAACTTCTTCTCAAGCAGCAAAGAAGCGTAGGATATGCATGCAGCGGTATTTCTCTGCAACGGTTCCAAAATAATGTTGGATTCCGGAATCACATCCTTAAGCACTTCTCTTGTAAGCTCCAAATAGTTCTTGTTTGTAATCACATAGCATCTTTCGGGCGGGATCAAATCTTGGATCCGTGTTACGGTCTGCTCCAGCATACTTTTCTTTCCGTCGACGCTTATGAACTGCTTGGGCTTGCGTTCTCTTGAAAAGGGCCATAGCCTCTGTCCGGCGCCTCCTGCCATAATGACGGCATATTTGTCCATTTGCTTCCTCCCCGGAATCATAAATCAGGACGATGATACTTCCGCAGGGATTCGTTTGGCTGAAAGAGAGCGCATAAGATTAGTGTTATTTGACGTTGTCCAAATAATATTGGTACGCTAACCGAAGTCCTTCTTCCAGGTCCACTTTCGCCTTCCAGCCGAGCGCTTCGATTTTCGAAACATCAAGCAGCTTTCTCGGCGTTCCGTCAGGCTTGCTGGCATCGAAGATTAGCTCCCCTTCGTAACCGACAATACGCTTGATCGTCTCCGCGAGCCGGCGAATGGAAATATCCTGTCCTGTCCCGATGTTCAGATGCTCCGTGCCTTCATACGTTTCCATCAAAAATACGCAAGCTTCCGCCATATCATCCGCATATAAAAATTCCCGCAGCGGGCTGCCGGTTCCCCACAACTGGACATTCGGCCTGTTCAACGTTTTTGCCGTGTCAATTTTTGCAATCATTGCCGGGATAACGTGGGAATTGTTGACGTCGAATCGATCATTCGGCCCGTACAGGTTTGTCGGCATGACGCTTATATAATTGGTGCCGTACTGCTCGTTATAATACTGGCACATTTTGAGCCCCGATATTTTGGCCAAAGCATACGCCTCATTCGTCCGCTCCAGCGGTCCCGTCAGCAAATAATGTTCTTTGATCGGCTGAGGGCACATCTTCGGATAGATACACGAGCTTCCGAGAAAAATGAGCTTTTTCACGTTGTGCTTGAACGCGCTGCGGATGACATTGCACTCGATGAGCAGGTTTTCCATAATATAGTCCGCCGGGTAGGCGCTGTTGGCCCCGATGCCTCCGACTTTCGCCGCCGCCAAAAATACATATTCGATTCCCGCTTCGGCAAAAAAAGCTTCCACCGCGGCCTGGTCCGTCAAGTCCAGCTGCTGGCGCGTTTTGCCGATTATGTTCCGGTAGCCTTTGCTCTGCAGGTTTCGGACGATGGCGGAGCCGACCAGCCCTTTATGCCCGGCTACGTAAATGCGGCTGTTGTTGTCCAATCGATAACACTCCTCTCTCGATCGTCACATCCGTCTTCAAGCGAACCGGTCGCTTTTCACCATCATGTCAACCAGTTCCTTGAAGGAAACTTTCGGCTTCCAGCCCAGCTTGTTCATTGCTTTGGCGGGGTCGCCCAGCAGCAAATCGACTTCGCTTGGACGGAAATATTTGCTGTCGACCGAGATAAGCACCCGGCCTGTCTCGGCGTCAATGCCCTGCTCATCCAATCCTTTACCTCTCCAGAGGAGCTTGATGCCGGCCGTTTGAAACGCAAGCTCGCAAAACTCCCTGACCGTATGGGTCTCCCCGGTCGCAATGACATAATCCTCGGGCTCTTTCTGCTGCAGCATAAGCCACATCGCTTCCACATAGTCGCCGGCAAATCCCCAGTCCCTCTTCGCATCCAAATTGCCCAGTACCAGCTGATCCTGCTTGCCCTGCAATATGTTGGCCAGTCCGGTCGTAATTTTGCGGGTGACGAACGTCTTGCCCCTTCTTGGCGATTCGTGGTTGAACAAAATGCCGTTGCATGCGAACAAGTCGTATGCTTCCCGGTAATTGATCGTAATCCAGTATGCGTAAAGCTTTGCGGCGGCATATGGACTTCTCGGATAAAAGGGCGTTCTTTCGCTTTGCGGAACTTCCTGCACCAGGCCGTACAGTTCGCTGGACGATGCCTGATAAAATTTAATGCGGGGGTTCACATCCCGTATGCTTTCGAGCATACGCAATGCTCCGAGAGCATTGACATCGGACGTAAATTCGGGAATGTCGAACGACACTCTGACATGGCTTTGCGCGCCCAGGTTGTACACTTCGTCCGGTTCAATTTTGTAGAGAAGCTTGCTTAAACCGCCGGGATCGCTCAGATCGCCATAGTGCAAATTAAACGATTGACCCTCATCCGTTTGATAGTTTTCAAGATGATCGATCCGTTCGGTATGAATTGAACTGTTTCGGCGCATCAAACCGTGAACCTCATACCCCTTATTAAGCAAAAGCTCTGCCAAATAAGAACCGTCTTGACCTGTCACCCCGGTTATTAATGCCCTCTTCAAGCGGCTTCAGCTCCTTTGAAAAATCAATCTATTCTCAAAGTATGAATTCTCCGCTTTTCTGTTTGTGTTCCAGCCTACTATGGATAAAACCATAATGATTTCCTTTAATTTCTAGCACTGCCTCCGCATACCTGATTATTATTTCCCGGGAAAGTACGGCGTCTTCGTTTATCGGACATACCGGGACTGTCCGCGGCATAACAATAAAGAAAATGAATCGGAAGTGGAAGATCAAGCCGCCTTGATTGGAGCTCCTTTCGATAACGACCGAGAAAGGATGACCGCGATGCAGCCACCATCCTGGATACCCGATCCGTCCTCGACCGGCCTGAATCCCCGCATTGCAGGGCTGATTTGCTATGTGCTCGGATTTGTGAGCGGATTTGCGCTGCTGATGATGGAAAAAAAGAGCCGCTTCGTAAAGTTTCACGCGATGCAGTCAATTCTCGTTTCGGCGGTATTCATTACCGCCAACCTGCTTCTCGGCGTCCTGCCCTTTATCGGCTGGCTGATCGGCCTGCTGCTCGCCCCGGCCGCATTCCTGCTCTGGATCGGGCTGATGCTCGCCGCTCTGCAGGGCAGGTGGGCCCGGCTTCCGGTTATCGGAGACATCGCAGAGCGGATGGCGGACCAGTACCGGTAGAGCAGGAATGAACAAAAGAGGCACCCAGGCCGCTCACAATCGTGAGCATGCCGGGGTGCCTCTTGCATCGCCTTGAAGCTTATTCCGTTGTGTACGGAAGCAGAGCGACTTGACGCGAACGTTTAATTGCGATTGTCAGCGCACGCTGATATTTCGCGCTCGTTCCCGTTACGCGGCGTGGCAAAATTTTGCCGCGCTCGCTGATGAATTTCTTCAGCAGATCCGTATCTTTATAATCAATGTGAGTGATTTTGTTCACAGTGAAGAAGCATACTTTACGGCGTTTGTTGCGTCCGCCTTTACGGTTGAACTTGCGTTCCGGACGCTCTCCGTCTCCGCCTTCTCTTGGTTTAAAAGCCATCGTTTATCCGTCCTTTCCTTTAAAATGGCAAATCATCTTCCGAAATGTCGATCGGTCGACCGTCGTCCGAGAACGGGTCACGATTGTCGTTACGTGAACCGCCGCTTGGCCGGTTGCCGCCGCCATATGAGGAGCCGCCGCCGAATCCGCTTCCCGATCCGCCGGTACCGCCGCCGCCGCCGTAGTTACCGCTGCCGCCTTCTTCGCGCATACCGTTGTTATCCCGATTCGGAGACTCCAGAAAACGAACGTTGTCGGCAATCACTTCCGTTACATAGACGCGTTTGCCTTCGTTGTTGTCGTAGTTCCTCACCTGAATCCGGCCTTCAACCGCCGTTAAGCGGCCTTTGCGCAAGTAGTTGGCGCACGTCTCGGCAAGCTGCCTCCACGTGACGACCGGAATAAAGTCGGCTTCCCTTTCGCCTTGCTGGCTGTTAAAGGGACGGTCGACCGCAAGCGTAAACTGCGTCACCGCCACACCAGAAGGCGTGTAGCGCAGCTCGGGATCTTTCGTTAGCCTGCCAATCAAAATGACCCGGTTCAACATACGTATCAACCTCCCAAGCGTTCCTGGCTTGTCTTACGCTACGTCTTTGACGATCAGGGAACGGATAACTTCATCCGTAATCTTCATGATGCGATCCAGCTCGGAGACAACTTCCGCCGGAGCGGTAAAGTGTACCAGAACGTAAATTCCATCACGAATCTTATTGATCTCATACGCAAGACGGCGCTTACCGATCACGTCGGTTTTCGTAACTTCCCCGCCATTGGAGATGATGCCATTAAATTTGTCGACGATAGCTTGAACGTTCTCCTGCTCAACGTCGGGACGAATAATATACATCACTTCATATTTGCGCATTATGTTTCACCTCCTCTTGGACTAACGGCCTCCTATTGAAAGGAGGCAAGGAGCGAGATTTTACTCGCATACCGTCCTATTATACCAGTTTCGCCTACGCGTGGCAAGGAGATCATTAAGGTCCTGCCATTTGCCGCGAATCGAAAGTAAACATCATCCAGCGGGTTGAATTCATCATGAAAAGCCGCGCTCCGGCAAACAATAAGCACTCGGGCAGACGCTGTTTAGCCGGCCGCTGCCCGTCCCAACTTGTATACGGAGGTGCATCCCTGTGGGGGAATGGACACGTTTTGAACCGGGCGACAGAGCTCCTAACGACGGCGTTTATATTGAGGACGGCGAGGATTCGTTCCATATGGGCATTGAAAATCCGCAGAAAGTGAAGCTGCAAAAGGGAGAGCGTTTCCCTGCGACGACGAACAAGAACCGCAAGTGGAAGCGGATGCCCAAATAACCGGCATGTCAGAAGAAACGCGACTACAGCTGCAACCCTAAATGCTGTGCAAAAGTTTTTCCGGCTGCTGCATAACAGCATTTCTGACGGGACATTCTAATGGCTGACGGCGAGAAGAAGAGGTGTGGTTCCATTGGACAATGATGTGCAAGGACTGCTGGAGAATTCGATTCGCTAACGCGAAAGCGAGGGGTTGTGCTAAAGACAATTGTCTGTAACACAAGTACCTGACGTTCTCAAGTGATGTGAAGATCGTAACTCTTAAACTCCAATAACCGCCGTCGAGAGAGGGTTCCTTAAAAGGGGCCCTCTTTTACGATTGCCTAAAGTAAATTGGCGTTCTTAGGAACGAGCCCAGTTCATCCCCGAGAAGGACGACAGAAGTCCTGCACAAGTGATATCCTTGAGGAAACAAAACGTTAACGAGGAGGATATTTCTATGAATGTGCGGACCATTCTCGCGCCGCTGCTTATCCTGCTGGGTGCTTACCTGTTATTCGAACGCGGCGATACATCGTTCGGGCCCGGATCGGTATTCGCCTACTTCTGGCCAACCTTATTTGTCATCCCGCTCGGTCTTTTTTTCCACTGGCTATACTTCTTTATGACCGGCCGCAGAGGCGTCGGGCTGTTGATTCCGGGAGGCGTGCTCTTCACGGCGGGGATCGTCTGTCAAGTCTCCATGCTGTTCGACAGCTGGTCTTATTCGTGGCCCGGATTCCTATTTGCCGTTGCCGTCGGCCTGTTCGAGTTTTATTGGTTCGGAAGCCGCAATAAGTGGCTGCTTATTCCGATCAACATTTTGACCGTGCTTTCGCTGCTGTTCTTCGCCGTTTTCTCCGTTGGCTCATTATTGGGCAGCCTGGCGCACGGTCGTACGTTTCTGGGCGCAGCGGTTATTCTAGTCGGAGCGTTCATGCTGATGAGACGGAAGAAACAATTTTGAGTGTTGAAATCCGCTCTTATGCCCGCTTGGAGACAAATAGGTAAAAAAACCTTCTGCGTCTTCAAAGACGCAGAAGGTTTTTGATGAAATTAAGCCCTTTGCAGGGCACTGTCTTATGTAGCCGCAATCTGTAGCATCAAATGCATAACAGATGGCGGAGAGAGTGGGATTCGAACCCACGCACGCCGTGAGACGCCTAACTGATTTCGAGTCAGCCCCCTTGGACCACTTGGGTACCTCTCCGCAGCAAGATTTATATTAGCATAAGACTTGTCCGCTTGCAAGCGTTTGGCTAAAAGTCCGAAAATTCTGCTTTCAGGCCTGCTCCCCATCCAGCAATCCGCCCGGAGCCGAATCCGGTCTGCTGGCCGCGGAACGAAGCACTTTTTTCATGTTTTTCTCGAACTTTGCCCGCGGAATGAGCACGCTGTGCTTGCAGCCGGTGCATTTGATCCGGATATCCATCCCCATCCGGATAATTTCCATCTCATTGGTCCCGCAAGGGTGCTGCTTTTTCATCTGCACGATGTCGCCGAGCTCAAACTGCTTACGCTCCACTTTTTACCCCTCCGCTTTCTCCCTTATGGTACGTCACTACCGTCGGAGCAGGCATTGCAATACCGGCTTCGTCCAGCGCATGCTTCAGCTCGACATTCAATCTGCGGGTAACCATGACTTGTGTGTTTGGCATACATTCGGCAATGATGCGCAGCGTTAGATCGTTGGAAGTCAACGTCTGCAAACCGAGCAGCTCCGGCTGTTTGGCCAGATTAGGGTCCTTAAACGTTTCCAGCTTGCTCTTGATAACATCGCTCGCCTGCTCCACATTTTGCTCATACGCAATCGTAATATCAACGACGGCAAGCGAATTGTGCAGGGAGAAATTCGTCACCTCGACGATCGCACCGTTCGGAATGATATGAACCTCGCCGGTCCAGCTTTGGATACGGGTCGCCCGCAGTCCGATCACTTCTACCGTTCCTTTGAATTTTCCTGCCTGTATGACATCGCCGACCGCGAATTGATCCTCCAGGATGATGAAAAATCCGGTAATGACGTCTTTGACCAGACTTTGGGCGCCAAAGCCGACCGCCAGTCCAAGTACGCCCGCCCCTGCCAGCAGCGGTCCCAAATTAATGTTGAACTCCGAAAGCACGAGCAGGATCACGATAAAGTAAGTGACGTAGGTCGCTACATTTTTCAAGAGCTTGCCGAGTGTTTTCATACGCCGTGTATGAAGCTGCACCTTCGCGTCTTTTTGCAGCAATTTGTCAATCGTTTTGTAAATGACCCAAATGAACACCCGGCCCAGCGCAATAATAACGATGATACGGATGAGAGAGATGCCCAGCGCCCTCCACTGTGCCCATTCGAACAGGTCCATGATCCATTTCATCCATTGCTGAACAAGCAAGGTCAAATCCATCTTGCATTAACCGCCTTTCCGTCCGCTAGAAGTTAATCATTTCATACCCGCTGCCGCTGCTCTGAAACAATCCCCGTATTTCCACCTTTTCTTCGCGCAAAATCGGCTTCACGCGTTCCAGATCCTCGTTCGGGAACTCAATCGACAGCGCGCAGCCCGCTGTAATTTCTTTAGGGGTCGGCCGGATATCGATGTCGATATCGGCATATTCGAGCAGCATTTCGGCCCGAAGCGCTTGTTGGGTTGAATCGAATGCGATGAGCATAACCTGCTCCTTCCTGATTACCGTAACTCTTTGCGTTCTCTCAAACGCTTTTTGACGTATAAAAAAGCTTGGCCATCCATATACTAGTAACAGTTCATTTCAGGCGGAGGGATTCTATGAAACGGTTTCAAGAGAAGGATTTCCCGGTTAAAGTGCTTCATACCGATTCCGACGCGGCATATCAAATCGGAAATCGTCTGCAGTCTCTTCTTGAACTTGTGCCCGATGAACGCCGCCTCGTTATCGTATGTATCGGTACCGACCGTTCCACCGGCGACTCGCTCGGCCCGTTAGTCGGAACGGCGCTCGAGAAATATAACAGCCGGCACTATGATCTGTTCGGCACACTGGACGACCCCGTACATGCCATGAATTTGGAAGACACGATGAACACGATCTACCGCCGAATTCCGAATCCGTATATTATCGGCATCGACGCCTGCCTCGGACAAGTATCGAGCGTCGGCTGCATTCAGCTTGGAACCGGCCCGGTACGGCCCGGTGCGGGCGTAAACAAAGAGCTGCCGCCGGTCGGCGACTTTCATATTACCGGCATCGTGAATGTCGGCGGATTCATGGAATATTTTGTCCTGCAAAACACACGTCTCAATCTGGTCATCCGAATGGCCGACATGATTGCTTCGACGCTGCATCAAGCGATTTGCGACACCCGCCTTTATACTATTCGCGCCGCAACGCCAGATTGATGGCCTTTTGCTCCTCAGGCGTTAAAGAATAGGCCGAGGCGCCCTCTTTCAGCGGTTTGGCATACATATACGTTTCATCGCGCGCATGCAAACCGCTGAGGACGACTCCGTTCTGAGCTTCGTCGACGATGGCTACCGAGAAGCTCATATCACTGCCGTGATCGGCGAACGCATTATACCGGTGGATGCCGACATTGCCTTTCACCTGACGAAGCGCCTTGCCGAGCTGCCCCATCGACGACTCGAATTCGTTCAATTTATCGGCCTGCGTATCGAGCGCATACCGGAGATCCAAAAGAACCTCTTCGAGGTTGGAAACGCCGCTCTGGCCCATAAACTGCACATACTGCTTGCGCAGTTTTTTCAGCCGTCTCCCCAATACGGCCATCCAAATGACTAACACGATCACTACAACCGCCAACACAACCGTCCCTAATGCAAAAGGACTTCCCCATTCATTCATTCGTTTCTTTCGCTCCCCAATCGTTAATCCGTCGGCTTCCAAAGTATTGTGAAAAGGATCGCGGTTCCGGTGTATTGCCGGTTCTGGCGGCCAAGAAATGACGCCCGCGCAGCGACCGCTTGATCGCCGTACGATTAATAGTGCTGCCGGATTTCCTTCATCGCATCAATCAGCGCATCCACGTCCCGCTCCGTCGTGGAGTACCCGACGCTTGCCCGTACAGCGCCCGTATTGCCGGTCCCTGCGCTTTCGTGCGCAAGCGGCGTGCAATGAAATCCGCTTCGCACCGCGATGCTGTAATGCTGATCCAATATAAATGCGATCTCCGACGCATCGACTCCGTCGAGGACGAATGCCGCAATGCCTGTCCTTGGCTTCCCAAGCTTCGGCCCTAACAGCTTAAGTCCCCGTACCGAGGACAGACCCTCCATCAGCCGGCTGGTCAGCTCCCATTCCTTAGTATGGATTTTCTCCGTCGTCTCATTCAGCACGAAACGGACGCCTGCGCCGAGTCCGGCGATTCCCGGCGTGTTCGGCGTTCCCGATTCGTACCGGTCAGGGCGTACCGTCGGCTGCTCCGGCAGCTCCGATTGACTGCCTGTTCCTCCATGCAGCAGCGGCGTCAATTCCAGATCGGGATGCAAATAAAGCCCCCCGGTGCCCTGCGGGCCGAGCAGCCCTTTATGTCCCGGAAAAGCAAGCATATCGATCCTCATCGCCTCGACATCAATATTCAGCACGCCGGCGCTTTGAGCGGCGTCCACCAGCAGCTTTGCGCCGCTGCTGCGGGTTATCGCGCCGATCTCCTCCACCGGTATAATCGAGCCAAGCAGGTTCGAGCTGTGCGTCACGGTGACGAGTGCCGTGTTCGCCCGCATTGCTTCCTTCACCTTTGCAGCGGACACTTCTCCCTCCGCATCAGGCTCCACATACGTGACCGTTACCCCGAGCTCCCGTTTCAAAAACTCCAGCGGACGGCGAACCGAGTTATGCTCCACCGCCGTTGCGATGACATGATCCCCCGCTTTCAGCAGCCCTTTAATCGCCTGATTCAGCGCAGCCGTCGTATTGGCGGCGAACGCAATATCGTTTGGATTGCGCACTTTAAACAGCTTCGCGAGCTGCTTGCGCGTATCAAACAAAATGCGTCCGGCTCGAACAGCCATCGCATGGCTGCCCCTTCCGGGATTCGCCGCATCGTGAAGCATCGCCTTCATTACGGCTTCCGCCACTTCCGGAGGCTTCGGCCATGATGTTGCGGCATGATCCAGATAAATAAATGTTTCATCGCTGTTCATATAGATCCTCCTAAAGGTTTTGCCGCAGGCACAACCTGCATCGTAAGCATATGCTTAGGTTTTGCCGCAGGCACAACCTGCATCGTAAGCATATGCTTGTTTTTTGCCGCAGGCAAACCCACTTCGTAAGCATTAGCTAACTATTATTGCCGGCTTGTCTAATCATACCGCGGCCTTCAGCCCAAGATTGCGCAGCCGGCCTCACCGCACCGGAAGCATGCGATTAGGCTGCCCAAAACCGTTCGCACATCCACTTTGGATGCCGATTTTTTTACCACAGATAGAATCTATAAATTTCGAAGTTGTGAAAATCAAATTCTATCTTGGCGATAAAACCTACCTTTAAACGCGGTCGCTCATCCTTGAGAGGCCTCGATAGAGGTTTTCTCATCCGCAGCAAAATCATGTGGGGCAGCGAACACTCGGGACAACACCCCATGAATCCGCTTCTCCATCCAAATGTTACATAAAGTTGGCGAAAAAGGAGAAGCCGCTGCTGCAGCCACCCCCTCGAAAATCCCGCATTTGTATACGAAGTTACATTCCATCTCGTGTCATAACAATAGCATACCTTAGTTTAATCCTTCACCGGAAAGATTACAACTGAGGTATGCTATATAAATGTTCCTGCCAGCACTTATTTACACTTTGGATTGAAGCAGCTCCAGCAGCCGTTCCAGGTCCTGTTTATTAAAATAAAGCAGCTCGATTTTGCCCCGATCTTTATTTGATTTAATTTTCACCGTCGTCTTAAACCGTTCCCGCAGCGTCTGCTCCAAATCGTCAATATACGGATCGCGTTTTTTCGAACGCGCTTTGCCGCTTCGATCGGTTTCTTTATGCTGTTCCAGCTTCTGAATCGCTTCTTCCAGCTCGCGGACGCTCCATTCGTTCGTGATAACGGATTGGGCCAGCTCTTTGCGCAGCCTTTCCTCCTTTACGCCGACAAGCGCCCGGGCATGTCCCATTGACAGTGTTCCACGTGAAACACTCTCTTTAATTTCTGCAGAAAGGGAAAGCAGCCGCAGAAAATTGGCGATATGAGAGCGTGATTTCCCAACCTTTAACGACAGTTCTTCTTGAGTCAGCTGAAACTTATCCATTAAAGCCTGGTACGCAACCGCAATTTCAATCGCATTTAAATCTTCCCGCTGTAAGTTTTCGATAAGGGCGATTTCCGTGACCTGCTGATCCGTGAACGAACGCACAACTGCAGGGATCGTCGTGTTGCCGCAATATAGGGATGCGCGAAACCTTCTCTCCCCCGCAATGATCTCATAGCCTTTCAGAACGCTGCGCACGATGATCGGTTGAATGACTCCGTGCTGTTTAATGGATTCCGCTAACTCTTTAATGGACTCCTCGTCGAATGTCTTGCGTGGCTGATAAGGGTTGGGACGAAGCTGTGATAATGGAATTTCCATTACTTTGTCGTCTTCATTTACCGATAGTGACGGAATAAGCGCATCCAGGCCTCTACCTAGCCGCTTGCTCATACATTATCACTTCCTTCGCAAGTTCGAGATATACCTCGGCGCCTTTCGATTTCGGATCATACGTAATGATGGCTTGTCCATGGGAAGGCGCTTCGCTCAGGCGCACATTTCTTGGAATGATCGTTTGATATACTTTTTGCTGAAAATATTTTTTGACTTCCTCGATTACCTGAATGCCGAGATTGGTGCGTGCGTCGAACATCGTAAGCAGTACACCTTCGATTTGCAGCGAAGTGTTCAGATGCTTCTGCACAAGCCGGACGGTATTCAGCAGCTGACTCAGACCTTCGAGAGCATAATATTCGCATTGAATCGGAATGATAACGGAATCCGACGCCGTCAACGAATTGATTGTCAAAATTCCCAGAGAAGGCGGACAATCGATCAGGATGTAATCATAGTCCTGCTTCACTTGCATCAACGACTTCTTCAAGCGCACTTCCCTCGAGATGGTCGGGACGAGCTCAATCTCCGCACCTGCCAATTGAATCGTGGCCGGTATGATCGATAAGCCCGGAATCGCTGTAGAAAGAACCGCAGCTTGCGGGTTCACATCATTAATAAGCACATCATAAATGCTGTTTTCCACATCGGCTTTATTAACCCCGACGCCGCTCGTCGTATTCCCTTGCGGATCAATATCGACCAGCAGCACTTTTTTTCCTAAAGATGCCAAGCATGCGCCCAAATTGACAGATGTCGTTGTTTTGCCGACCCCGCCCTTCTGGTTCGTAATGGCAATTATTTTTGACAAACCGGTTCACCTCTATGCTCTTCCCATTCTATTAGTCCGTATAACAGAGAAAAAGCGGCGCAACAAGCCGCTTTCGCTAAGCAGAAGGACGTTGCCGCCCCGGTTCTCCATCCAAAAATGGCAGACAAATATGAATACTAAAAATACGACCGCCAGATCCCGTTTCGAATGTCAGGCAGACGATCAAACAGTCTGAACGCCTCTTCACCCACGAAGCGGACCTCAAAGAATCATCCGTACCGTCCAATAACAACGATACCCAAATAAGAGCAGCTTGCAAGAGTTACCAATTAAGTATATACGATTTAACAGAAAATTACGACTTGTTCTTACCGTTTCGGAATATGGATCACAATCTCGTAATGATCCTCGTGATCCTTTTCATTCGTTTTAATTTGCAGTCCGGAGCCGGATACCATCTCGATGGAGTGCCGGATGGTGTTCAAGGCAAGCCGCACATCTTTCGTAAACGAAACGCGCTTTGCTTTTTTGGCTTTCACCGTTTCTTTATAAAAAGCGACCCGGGCTTCCGTCTGCTTCACATTTAATTCTTTCGTCAAAATATCATCCAGCACTTTATGCTGCAGTTCGTCGGTATCGAGCGACAGCAGCGCCCGTGCATGGCGTTCTGTAATTTTGCGTTCAATAAGCGCATTTTTGACCGGTTCCGATAGTCCGAGCAGCCGGATTTTATTCGCAATGGTCGACTGGCTTTTGCCAAGCCGCTGCGCCAAGCTTTCCTGCGTCAAGCTGTGCAGGTCGATCAGTTTCTGATAAGCGACCGCCTCTTCAATCGCCGTCAAGCCTTCGCGCTGAAGATTTTCGATCAAAGCAATCGACGCCGCCTGAGAATCATTGAATTCACGTACGATAGCCGGTATCGTCTCCAGACCCAGCTTCGTCACCGCGCGCCAGCGCCTTTCGCCGGCGATAATTTCATAGCGGTCGTTGCGCATCCGTACTACGATTGGCTGAATGACACCGTGCGTTTTAATCGTTTGGCACAGTTCATCTATACGTTCATCATCAAAGATCGTCCGCGGTTGATACGGGCTCGTGTCAATACTTCCGACCGCAATCTGCTTAACTTCATCCTGACTGCCCTTCGGATCGGTATTGTTAAGCCCGAATAGTCGTGAAAATTGTTCTTTCATAATGTCAACAACCACCCGATTTCAAAGTGCCAATGACCGTGAAAAATAGTGCTCCTGTCTCCGCGACAGTCTGTTTGGCCGTCAGACTCCCCTGCGGTACGAAACGGCTTCGGAAGCTTGTCCCGAAGCCGTTTCTGTCACGGCGAGATTTTTACCCTATTCGTCTTCCATTGTTTCGTCAATGATGGGGCAATTTCCTGCTTGCAATCGCATTTACAACGAATTTTCAATAAGTAATGCGCAGTGATGTCGGATATTGTTCATTTGTTATCCACGATGACCGCTTAATTCTGCTATTCGATACGTCTTGTTTCCATTAATGTTTCACGTGAAACACCGCATTAACGTCCAAGCTTGCTGCCCATCAGCGGCTGCTTGAGCGGAATCCCCGCTTTGCGCGGGTACGTCTTCGGCGTCGGCCCCGTCTTGCGGATCAATACGATGGCGCGCTCCGATTGCTCGTACGGCAGCTGGAACGATTCCACCCGCTCCACCTTTGCTTTCAGCTCGCGCAGGCTGAACGCCGCTTCCTCCACTTCTTCCGCCGTATCCGCGCCCTTCATGGCGGCAAACCATCCGTCCTTCTGCACAAAAGGAAGACACAGTTCATTCAGCCCCTGCAGTCTTGCGACCGCCCTTGCCGTAACGAGCGGATAAGCGTCCCGGTGAGCGGGCATGCGGGCGACATCTTCCGCTCTTCCATGGATGCACTCCACATCCGTTAATCCAAGCGCGTCCGTAAGATGTTTCAAAAACTGAATCCGCTTATTGAGCGAGTCGACGATCGTCACCTGCAAATGCGGAAAGCAAATTTTAAGCGGCAAGCTCGGGAACCCGGCACCGGAGCCGATGTCCGCAATCCGCGTAATCGATGCGATATCGAGAAAAAAGGACAATGACACTGAATCGAAAAAGTGCTTCTCATAAACGGCCGCTTTTTCGGTAATGCCGGTCAGGTTCATCTTTTCGTTCCATTCCACCAGCTCGCGGTAATACGTTTCGAACTGCTCCAGCTGATGCGGCGAGAGCGGCAGCCGCCGCCCCGTCATCAGCTGCTGAAACTGCTGCACGGTATCGTCTAATGCTGTCATCGTTACCCCCGTGCCGCCGTCACCCGGTTGTAGTGCTCCAGGTAAACGAGCAGGATCGATATATCTGCCGGAGTAACGCCGCCGATGCGCGAGGCCTGGCCGATCGAGATCGGACGGATTTGGGCAAGCTTCTGTTTCGCTTCCGACGCGAGCCCGTGAACGTCGGTATAATCGATATCCTCGGGAATCCGTTTTTTCTCCATTTTGGACAGCCGTTCCACCTGCAGCAGCTGTTTTTCAATATAGCCGGCATATTTAATCTGGATTTCGACCTGCTCCTTCATCTCGTCGGTCAACTCATACGGAGCGGGAGCGAATGGCTCGATATGCGCATAGGTCACTTCCGGGCGGCGCAGCAGCGTAAGCGCGTCGGTCGTGTTATGAATCGGCGCGGAGCCGACGGAAGCGAGCATCGCAAGCGCCGTTTCATCCGGCCGGATCTTAATCGTTCGCAGCCGCTCGATTTCCTCTTCGACGCGCAATTTCTTGTGCACGAAGCGATCATAACGCTCCTGCGATATGAGCCCGATCTCATAGCCGGTTTGCGTCAGCCGCAGGTCGGCGTTGTCGTGACGCAGCAGCAGTCGGTATTCCGCCCGTGATGTAAGCAGACGGTAAGGCTCGCTCGTACCTTTCGTAACGAGGTCGTCGATCAGAACGCCGATATAGCCCTGTGAGCGGCCGATAATGACCGGCTCCTTGCCCTGCACTTTGCGGGCCGCGTTAATGCCGGCCATAATGCCTTGACCTGCTGCTTCCTCGTAGCCGGAAGTACCGTTAATTTGTCCGGCGGTAAACAGGCCCGGCATCCGCTTCGTTTCGAGTGACGGCCACAGCTGGGTCGGTACGACCGCGTCGTACTCGATCGCATATCCGGTGCGCATCATCTCGACTTTTTCAAGTCCCGGAATCGAGCGCAAAATGCTCAGCTGCACATCCTCCGGCATACTGGTCGACAAACCTTGGACGTAATACTCCGACGTGTTTTTTCCTTCCGGTTCCAAAAAAATCTGATGCTTCGGCTTGTCTGCGAACCGAACGATTTTATCTTCGATCGACGGGCAGTAACGCGGACCGGTCCCTTCGATCGCCCCGGAAAACATCGGCGCGCGGTGCAAATTGTTGTTGATGATTTGGTGCGTATGCTCCGACGTATACGTCAGCCAGCATGGGAGCTGCTCGTTATCGGAAGACACCGTCTCGTACGAGAAAAACTTCGGATTATCGTCGCCCGGCTGAATTTCCGTTTTGCTGAAATCGATCGTCTCTTTATGGACGCGCGGCGGCGTACCCGTCTTGAAGCGCACCAGCTCGAAGCCGTGCTCCTTCAGCGAAGCCGACAGCTTGACCGAAGGCTGCTGATTGTTCGGGCCGCTCTCGTACATCAGCTCGCCCATAATGACTTTGCCACGCAAATAAGTGCCGGTCGTCAGCACGACCGCTTTGCCGCGGTAGATCGCTCCGGTCTTGGTAACGACGCCGGTGCAGGCCCCGTTCTCCACGATCAGCTCCTCCGCCATTCCTTGGCGCAGCGTCAGGTGATCGGTTTCTTCGATTGTCTGCTTCATCGTATGCTGGTACAAAAATTTGTCCGCCTGCGCGCGCAGCGCATGGACGGCCGGGCCTTTGCCCGTATTCAGCATCCGCATTTGAATATACGTTTTATCAATATTGCGGCCCATTTCGCCGCCAAGCGCGTCGATTTCGCGCACGACATGGCCTTTGGCCGGACCGCCGATGGACGGATTGCACGGCATAAACGCCACCATATCCAAATTGATGGTCAGCAGCAGCGTTTCACAGCCCATCCGGGCGGCGGCAAGCGCCGCTTCGCAGCCGGCATGGCCGGCGCCGATGACAATAACGTCGTATTGTCCCGCTTCATATCCCATTTTTTTCAATACCTCCTTACTAGTACGGACGACCGTTGCATCGTCCCCTCGCGCTGCGGCGCCTTCGCCGCCTATATTCAATCTATTTGAACCGTTCAGTTGAGGCAATCGAATCTGTTGCGTTTATTTCCCTAAACAGAACTGGGAAAAAATTTGATCGATCAGCGATTCCCCGACGGAATCGCCGATCACTTCGCCGAGCAGCTCCCACGATGTGCGCACATCGATCTGCACGAGATCGATCGGAATGCCTGCATCCGTCGCCGCGATCGCATCCTCCAGCGCATCCGCCGCCCGTTTCAGCAGCGAAATATGACGGACGTTGCTCACATAGGTCGGATCCCCGCTTTCAATCCTGCCTTCGAAAAACATCCCGCTGATGACACGTTCCAGCTCACCCAGCCCCTGCTCCTGCGCAACCGACATCCGGACGATGCGCTCCGCGGAAACGGCAGCCTCCAGCTCGCTCATTTCCAGCTTGCCGGGAAGATCGCTCTTGTTGACGAGAATAATGAAGGAACGGCCGTCAAGCTTCGACAGCAGCTCACGCTCATCTTGATGCAGCTCTTCATTGTTGTTCAGCACGAACAGGATCAAGTCCGCCTCTTCCAGCGCCGTGCGGGAGCGTTCCACGCCGATACGTTCCACCACGTCCACCGTTTCGCGAATGCCGGCGGTATCAAGCAGACGGAGCGGAATGCCGCCGAGCGTCACATATTCCTCGATGACGTCCCGGGTCGTACCCGGTATGTCCGTCACGATCGCCTTGCTCTCCTGCGCAAGCGCATTGAGCAGCGACGACTTGCCGACATTCGGCCGGCCGACGATCGCGGTCGTAATGCCCTCCCGTAATATTTTGCCTTCGCTCGCCGTTTTTAACAAACGACCGATTTCTTCCTTCGCCTCGCCGCTCCGCTCCCGGATGAAGGAGCTTGTCATCTCGGCGACGTCATGCTCGGGGTAATCGATGTTGACTTCAATATGGGCAAGCAGCTCCACCAATGAATGCCGGAGCGCTTTAATGCGCTTCGAGAGCGATCCTTCCACCTGTTTGAGCGCAACCGAGTATGCGCGGTCGGACTTGGACCGGATCAGATCGATAACCGCCTCCGCCTGGGCCAAATCAATCCGCCCGTTCAAGAAAGCACGCTTCGTGAACTCGCCCGGATCGGCCAAACGGATTCCTTCCTGACGAAGCAGCAGCTCCAGCACTTTCTTGACCGCGATATAGCCGCCGTGCGCTCCGATCTCCACCACATCTTCGGCCGTAAATGAACGCGGTCCGCGCATAATGGTGAGCAGTACTTCCTCCACCGTTTCTCCGCTTGCGGGATCGACAATATGGCCGTAATGAACGGTGTGCGTATCCGCTTCAGGAAGCCGGATGCGGCCCCGGAACACGCGATCCGCCCCCCGGATGGCATCGGGTCCGCTGACCCGGATGACGGCAATGCCGCCTTCGCCCACCGCCGTGGAGATGGCGGCTATCGTATCGTTTATCATCGCTGAATGCCTCCCGCTATTTCAAGCCCTCCCAGCATTAAAAAGAGCAATGACCGCCAAGAGCCATTGCTGCCGATAAAGGACGATGATTACTTTAATGTGACGACGACGCGCCGGTTCGGCTCGTCGCCTTTGCTGTATGTTTTGACTTTAGGGTGATTTTGCAGCTGCGCATGAATCACCTTCCGCTCCTGGGCGGACATCGCCTCGAGCACCACTTCCTTGCCGGTACGGATCACTCTGCCCGCAATCCGGTGAGAAAGTTCGGCAAGCGTCTGGCGGCGGCGCTCGCGAAAATCCTCCGCATCAAGAATAATTCGAAGACGGGAATCCGAGTAACGGTTGGCCACGATATTGGCCAAATATTGAAGCGCGTCAAGCGCCGCTCCGCGGCGGCCGATCATCTTGCCGATCTTATCGCCCGACAGGAGGAGCAGCTGCCCTTCCCGGCTCTTGCGCAGCTCCACCTGAACGGTAATGCCCATCGCTTCGGCCACGCGCAGCAGAAATTGCTGCGCTTCTTCCAGCGCATCCGGCGGCTGCGGCAGCAGCTCCATCTCCACCGTAGCCTTCCGGACGCCGAACAAGCCGAACAACCCTTTGGACGGCTGCTCGAGAACCGACATTTTCACCCGGTCCTCGCTTGTCCCAAGCTGAGCCAGTCCGGTACGCACCGCATCTTCGACCGTTTTTCCTGATGCGACGATTCTCATTTCGCAGGCACACTCTCCTTACCCTTGGATGAATTGCGCACGTATAAGAAATAGTTTTGAACGATCGTATACACGTTCGTGTAAATCCAGTACAGCGGCAGCGCCGACGGGAAGCTCCAAGCCATGACGAGAATGAGCACCGGGAAAATGATCATGATGCTGTTCATCGCCGCCATCTGCGGATTGTTCATCGTTGTATTCTGCATCATTTTCGACTGGATATAAGTCGTGATCGCCGCAATGAACGGCAAAATGTGATAATGATCCGGTTCCCCGAGCTGCATCCACAAAAAGGTATGCTGCTTAATATCACTACTATAATAAATGGAGTTATAAAGCGCGATAAAAATCGGCATCTGGACCAGCAGCGGCAAACATCCGGCAAGCGGGTTCACCTTGTTCTGCTGAAACAGCTTCATCGTCTCTTCCTGCTGCTTTTGCGGATTGTCCTTATGCTTCTGCTTGATCTTCGCCAGTTCGGGCTGAAGCGCCTGCATCGCCTTGGAGCTGCGGTACTGCTTGATCGTCAACGGCAGGATGAGCGTCCGCACGATAATTACCATGACCAGAATGGCCAGACCGTATTCGCCATTGAACCAAGATGCAAATGTGTCAAGTAAAAGCGCGAACCAGTATACTACGTTTTTCTCCCAGAAGTTCCCCTTGAGCAGATCTTCTGTAGTCATCGTATGTTCGTTGGTCGGCATGCATCCGGACAGGACGGCCGCCATTAACACCATCGAAATTAAAACAAGCCATTTTCGTTTTGTAATCCGGGACAACAACATGTAAAACTCCTCTCTGAGAGCCATCGCATTTCAAACTAAACTATACCATAATTTGTACAGCAAAGAAACAGCCGCGGAAAAGCCGGTAACCGCTTTCGCAGCTGCCGCGTTCCGGACTGTTACGTATGGGGCCTCAGCAGCCCCGCTTTTTTCAGCACATGGAACAGACTGCGTTCCAGCTCTTTATGTTTCATGCCGACGGCCGGCTTGCGCACGATAAGCACAAAATCGACCTGCGGCATGATCCGGTCCGCCTGCAGCCGCACGATTTCTTTGACGACTCGGCGCATCCGGTTGCGGACGACCGCGTTTCCGATTTTTTTGCTGGCGGAGATCCCCATTCGAAAAGGAGTCGCCGCCGGCTGGCGCGACCAATAAACGACAAATTGGCCGTTGGCGAACGATTTGCCGCCGCGGTAGACGCGGCTGAAATCGTCGCGGTTGCGTAAACGTAGCTTTCTATGCACCGTAAGATCGACCACCGTTATTCTTCTTCTACCATTATAGCCATGTCCGGCGGCCCGCATAACGGATCCCGCCCGTAAAACGCATCCAGACAGAAAAAAAGACCACCTTACGTGGTCTTAAGCCTTAAGCGCTCAGTACTTTTCTTCCTTTTTGACGGCGGGCAGCCAGCACTTTGCGGCCATTTTTCGAGCTCATCCGTTTACGGAAGCCGTGAACCTTTTTACGTTTGCTAACGTTCGGTTTGAAAGTCGGTCTCATTGTCGTTGCACCTCCTATATCGATCCTTAATCCGTCCTGATACGGCGCTTTCCGCAGCTTTCGCGGTTCGCCGGGACGACTCAGCCAGAGTTTATCCATCAATTGATACGCGAAGTCACGTTAAAAAACGCCTTTTCCCATTTAACCACGGGAGCCGCCAAAAGTCAACCAAACCGCCTTATCTTCTTCCTGCGTTCCTCCCTCTTTTTGCCCCTCCTTTGTTCCATGACATATCCTCCCTCTTTTTTTGTACTTCCCTCTTTAATAATTTAGAAGCTTCTTCTTCTCCGGTTACGCCCCCCGGCCCGCTTGGCCGCCGGTACGAAGCTTGCGCCCATCCTCTTCATTTACTTCCTCTTTTACCTCTCAGTTACCCTTCGCATCTATTACCTCCTTACCGTCCCTTCTTCTTTTTTGCTGCCAAAAGCTCCATGTGAAGTTATCCCCTTCCCTTTTGTGCACCGTTCCCGGATTTCATCCCGCTGTGGGAAACTTCCATTCTTCCTCTTTCGCGTGTGGATAACCGTTAAATACTGCCGAATGCCGCAAAAATTAGTAACATGTGAATAAATTTTTCTGAAAATTGGCGAACGATGTCGAAATCTTAACACTCTATTAACAATATCTTGTGCTATGGATAACATTTATACACAACTTGTTGAAGGTGTGGATAAAAAACGACTATCCGTTGAAATAAAAGGCTTCTTTTGCTATGATAGATTTGTTTTTTGGTGTGGATGACCTGCCGGTCGTCCTTTATTTATCAACATGCTGTGGATAACATTGTGAACAATTTCATCCCCCTATTGATAGTCAGCGTTAACTCACCCCTTTATAATGTGGATGATATCGTGACTGACACCTATAGATTCGACATTTTTTCGCACAGCCGCGCCAATAATTGGCGATAGGGATAGGAGTGACCGTCTGTGGACAGCCATACCCATGATCTGTGGCAGCAAGTGCTGTCGATCATCCAAACAAAATTAAGCAAACCCAGCTTCGACACCTGGTTTAAGGCGACGAAAGCGTCATTCGCGGATGATTCGCTGCTTGTAGTCACAGCTCCGACGACGTTCGCCGTCGAATGGCTGGAAAGCCGCTATACGAAGCTGGTTCGCTCAACGGTATTCGATTATTTGGGACGAACCGTCGATATTAAATTCGTTATCGAAGAGAACCGGCCGCCCGAACCGGCAGCACCGATGCCTACAGTCATCGTGCCGACTCAGGCGGCACAGGAAGAGCCGTTCTCTCATATGCTCAATCCCAAATACGTGTTCGACACGTTCGTTATCGGCGCCAACAACCGCTTCGCCCACGCCGCTTCGCTGGCCGTGGCCGAAGCGCCGGCCAAAGCGTACAACCCGCTGTTTCTGTACGGCGGCGTCGGACTCGGCAAGACGCATCTGATGCATGCGATCGGCCATTATATATTGGAGCATAATCCGAGCACGAAAGTGATGTACATTTCATCCGAGAAATTTACGAACGAATTCATCAATGCGATCCGGGACAACCGCGGCGAAAGCTTCCGCAACAAGTACCGGAACATTGACGTGCTGCTCATTGACGATATCCAGTTTTTGGCCGGGAAGGACGGGACGCAGGAGGAATTTTTCCATACGTTCAACGCGCTTCACGAAGAACGGAAGCAGATCGTCATCTCCAGCGACCGTACGCCGAAGGAAATACCGACGCTCGAAGAGCGGCTGCGCTCGCGCTTCGAATGGGGACTGATTACCGATATCCAGCCGCCGGATCTGGAGACGCGAATCGCGATTTTGCGCAAGAAGGCAAAAGCGGAGAACCTTGACATTCCGAACGAAGCGATGGCTTATATCGCGAACCAGATCGATACGAACATCCGTGAGCTGGAGGGCGCATTGATCCGCGTCGTCGCGTATTCGTCGCTCATCAACGAGGACATTTCCGCGCATTTGGCGGCAGAAGCGCTGAAGGACATCATTCCGTCGAGCCGTCCGAAAATGATTACGATTCAAGATATTCAGCAGAAGGTGGGCGAATTTTACGGGCTCCGGCTCGACGAGTTCAAAGCCCGCAAGCGGACGAAGGCCGTCGCTTATCCGCGGCAGATCGCAATGTATTTGTCCCGGGAGCTGACCGATTATTCGCTTCCGAAGATCGGCGAGGCATTCGGAGGACGCGACCATACGACGGTCATCCATGCGCACGAGAAAATAACTCAGCAGCTCAAGATCGACCAGGATTTGTTCAAGATCATTCAGAATCTGACCGATAAAGTAAAAAATCATACGTGAACAACCAACAAGCCTATGCACACGCTATGCACATGTGGATAGGCTTGCTTTATCGTTGTTTAGCGGACTTATCCACATATCCAGGCCTCCTACGGCTACTACTACTGTTTTTTAAAAGATTTTAAAGATCATCATCTATTAAACGCTGAACGCGTTTCTTAGCTTCGCTAATCTGTCCCGACATCCAAACTTCTAGGAGTGAGCGTATGAAACTTAGCATATCCAAACACGAACTGAACGAAGCGATCCAGCAGGTGGCCAAGGCGGCATCATCGAGACCCGCGATCCCGATTCTCGGCGGCATCAAAATTGACGTCACCCATCAAGGCGTAACCTTGACGGCCAGCGATACCGATATATCGATCCAAAGCTTTATTCCGGTTGAAAATGACGAGCATGTCATTGCAAAAGTCGACAAACCGGGCAGCGTCGTTATGCCTTCCAAATTTTTTGTTGAAATGATCCGGAAGCTGCCGGCCGACACGATCGAAATCGAAGTCGGCGATTCGTATCAGGCGATGATCCGCTCCGGCTCCACCGATATCCAAATGGTCGGAATGGATCCGGAGGAATTCCCCGTGCTGCCTGCGGTCGAAGAGAGCGAAGTGCTGCAAATTCCCGGTGATCTGCTGAAAGCGATGATCCGCCAAACGGTATTTTCCGCCTCCACCAGCGAACAGACGCCGGTGCTGACCGGCGTGCTCTGGAATTTGCAGGACGGACTTATTAAATTTGTGGCGACCGACCGTCACCGTCTGGCCAGCCGCACCGCCAAAGTCGACACCGCGCCGGAATACCGGTTCACCAATGTTGTCATTGCGGCCAAAACGCTGGTTGAGCTTTCCAAGCTCATCCCGGACGGATCGGCACTGGTCGAAGTCGTCGTCGCCAGCAACCAGGTGCTGTTTCGGATCGGTACGCTGCTCTTTTTCAGCCGTATCCTGGACGGAACTTATCCTGATACTTCCAAGATTATTCCGCAATCGTTCAAAACAGAACTCGTACTTGATACGCGCAAGCTGACCGATGCGATCGACCGCGCTTATTTGATGTCGCGCGAGGAGAAAACGAACATTGTGAGGCTCATGACGCTCGATAACAGTATGATCGAAGTGTCGTCGAGTTCTTCAGAGCTCGGCAAAGTGACGGAACAGCTGGAAGCCGCCTCGCTCGAAGGCGAGCCGCTGCGCATCGCGTTCAATTCCAAATATATGCTCGATACGCTCAAAGTCATCGACAGCGAGCAAATCATCATTTCGTTCACCGGCGCGATGAGTCCGATCATCATCAAACCGACCGATCATGCCAACAGTTTGTACATCATTTTGCCGTACCGCACGACCAACTAGAGCGTGCAGCAACGTTTCAGGGGGCGGGCATATCCGGCTCGTCCCCTTTTTGTCGGTTATAATATAAGCAAAAAGCAATAAGAAGGGCGGTTCTGTGATGAAACCGATCTCAATCAAGACCGAATATATTACGCTCGGACAGTTCCTCAAACTTTCCGACTGCATCGATTCCGGCGGTCAGGCCAAAATGTTCCTGCAGGAATATGCCGTTACCGTCAACGGCGAGCCCGACAACCGCAGAGGCCGCAAGCTTTACGACGGCGATAAAGTAAATGTTGAAGGGTTCGGTACGTTCCAGGTTCAGCGCGGCTGACCCGGCTTTAAGGCCGAGTGTCCGCCTGTGGCGGACTGTCCATCGGTGACGGACACAGGGGACGATGGGATTTATTGGCGTCCAGGCAGCACGAATGCATGCAGTAGAAACCGGGAGGCTTCGGCGTGTTTTTAAAAGCAATCAGTTTGACGAATTACCGCAACTACGAACGCCTGGAGCTGAGCACCGACAAGCGGGTCAACCTGTTTATCGGGCCTAATGCGCAGGGGAAAACCAATTTGCTGGAAGCGATCTTTGTGTTGGCGTTGACCAAGTCGCACCGCACCTCCAAAGATAAGGAGCTGATCGGCTGGCAGGCGCCGGAGGCGGCCATCCACGGCGTTGCGGAGAAGCGCTACGGCGATGTGACACTCGATCTGCTCTTCTCCGGCCAAGGCAAGAAGGCGAAGATCAACGGCCTTGAGCAGCGCAAGCTGAGCGGATTTATCGGCACGCTCAACGTGGTCATGTTCGCGCCGGAAGATTTGGAGATCGTGAAGGGGACGCCGGGCGTGCGCCGCCGGTTTCTGGATATGGAAATCGGACAGGTGCAGCCCGGTTATTTGCATACGCTGCAGCAGTATCACAAAGTGCTCGTGCAGCGCAACAACTACCTCAAGTCGGCGCCGCCTTCGGGGCTGCAGGCCGATCTGCTGGAAGTATGGAATATGCAGCTTGCGGAGCACGGTGTTAAAATTATGAAAAAAAGGAAACACTTCATACAGAAGCTGCAAACGTGGGCGGCAAGCATTCACGCGGGCATTACGGCGGGCGGCGAGGAGCTGACCGTCGAATACCGTCCTTCCTTCGAAATTGACGCCTCGGAAGAAGAATCTGTTTTATTCGATCAATTTATGATAAAGTTATCACAGGTAAAAGATCAGGAATTCCGCAGAGGGATGACGATGGTTGGCCCCCACCGCGACGATATGAGCTTTCATATCAACGGCAAGGAGGCCCATGTGTTCGGATCTCAAGGGCAGCAGCGGACGACGGCTCTGTCTTTGAAGCTTGCGGAAATCGAACTGATACGGGAAGAGATCGGGGAGTACCCGCTGCTTCTGCTCGACGACGTGCTGTCGGAACTGGACCAATACCGGCAAACGCAGCTGATCGAGACGTTCCAGGGCAAGGTACAGACGTTTATTACGGCGACCGGTCTTGAAAGCGTCAATGTCAGCCGGCTCGAGGATGCCGGTATTTATCACGTGAGCGGCGGCCGGGTGAGTGAGTAGCTTCCCGGCTTTCAAGCCGTGCCATGAACAGGAGGCGGAAGTCATATACATTCATTTGGGCGGGGAAAAAATCATTCGAGCCGCGGAACTGGTGGCCATTTTTGATATTTCGATCGAACAGTCTTCCAAGCTGTCCAAACAGTTCGTGGCCGGAGCCAAGAAACGCAAAGACGTCGAGCTGATCGGGGAAGAGGAACCGAAATCGATCGTCGTCACGAAGCAGCGGATTTATTATTCACCGATTTCTTCTTCCACGCTGAAGAAACGGGCACATCATTTTGCGGCTAATTAGCCGCTTTTTCGGCGGACCTTCGGAAGAGCAGTCGAGAGGAGCAGTGAAAAGAGCATGTCTTTGAATCAGCATACGTACGACGAGAGTCAGATCCAGGTGCTCGAGGGACTTGAAGCGGTTCGCAAAAGACCGGGGATGTATATCGGTTCGACAAGCGGTAAAGGTCTTCACCATCTGGTCTGGGAAGTCGTAGACAACAGCATCGACGAGGCACTGGCCGGTTATTGCAATCAGATCCAAGTGATCATTCATGAAGATAACAGTATTACCGTCATCGACAACGGCCGTGGGATCCCGGTCGGGGAGCATGCCAAGCTGAAGAAATCAACGCTGGAAGTCGTCATGACCGTCCTGCATGCGGGCGGCAAATTCGGCGGCGAAGGCTATAAAGTGTCCGGCGGCCTTCACGGCGTCGGAGTATCGGTCGTCAACGCCCTGTCCGAGCAGGTCATCGTTCAAGTTAAGCGCGACGGACACGTCTACCGCCAGGAATATCACCGCGGGGTGCCTCAGTACGACATCCAGATGATCGGCGATACGAACGAGACCGGGACGCAAACGCGCTTTAAGCCGGATCCGGAAATTTTTCAGGAAACGACCGTGTTCGAATACGAGACGCTGCAATCGCGGATCCGCGAGCTGGCGTTTTTGAATAAAGGCATCGAAATTTCGCTTCACGACGAGAGAACCGGGGCGAAAAGCAGCTATCACTACGAGGGCGGGATTATCGAATTCGTCGAATATTTGAACCGCAACCGTGAGGCGCTGCATGAGAAGCCGATTTACGTGGAAGGGTCAAAGGACCATATCCAGGTTGAAGTGGCGATGCAGTACAACGACAGCTACAGCGAAAATATTCACTCCTTCGCCAACAATATCAACACCCACGAGGGCGGCACGCACGAATCCGGATTCAAGAGCGCCCTGACGCGGATCATTAACGACTATGCCCGCAAAATGGGGGCGATCAAGGACAGCAACTCCAACCTGTCCGGCGACGACGTGCGCGAAGGACTGACGGCGATTATTTCGGTCAAAATACCGGAGCCGCAGTTTGAAGGGCAAACGAAAACGAAGCTCGGCAACAGCGAAGTGCGCGGCATCGTGGAATCGTGCTTCGCGGAGAAATTCGCCGAGTTTCTCGAGGAGAACCCTTCCGTATCGCGCAAAATCGTCGATAAAGGGCTGCAGGCTTCCCGCGCCCGCGAAGCGGCCCGCAAGGCGCGCGAGCTGACTCGCCGCAAGAGCGCGCTGGAAGTGAGTTCGCTGCCCGGCAAGCTGGCCGACTGCTCATCCAAGGACGCCTCGATCAGCGAGCTGTATATCGTCGAAGGTGACTCGGCCGGCGGCTCGGCCAAACAGGGGCGCGACCGGCACTTCCAGGCGATTTTGCCGCTGCGGGGCAAAATTTTGAACGTGGAGAAGGCGCGGCTGGACCGGATTTTGTCCAATACGGAAATCCGCGCGATCATTACCGCGCTCGGAACGGGCATCGGCGACGATTTTGACCTGTCCAAAGCCCGTTATCACAAAGTGATCATCATGACCGATGCCGACGTCGACGGCGCGCATATCCGCACGCTGCTGCTGACGTTCTTCTTCCGGTATATGCGCCAAATTATCGAAGCGGGCTATATTTATATCGCGCAGCCGCCGCTTTTCAAGATCGAGCGGAACAAAGTGATCCGCTATGCGCAGAGCGAGCGGGAACGCGACCAGATCATCGCCGAGTTCGGCGAAGGCGCGAAGGTGGGCGTCCAACGCTATAAAGGTCTCGGCGAAATGAACGCCGTCCAGCTGTGGGAAACGACGATGGATCCCGAAAGCCGCACGATGCTGCAGGTGCAGGTGGAAGATGCAATTGAAGCCGATTCCGTATTCGATACGCTGATGGGCGACAATGTGGAGCCTCGCCGCGAGTTTATTCACCAGTACGCCAAATCCGTTAAAAATCTCGATGTTTAGAATAGGGTATCATGCGGCCGCTCGTTCATGAGGACAGATCGACTGCGATACCGATCTTTTGGCCGTGTAATACGCGGCAAAGCCGCCTATAAATAAGGCGGCTTTTTCGTTCTCAATCTTCTAATGCGGGATCTCCGAATAATGGATCTGCCGGTTGTTGTGTATGCGCTGCGGTAGCGGAATATTTTGCGGGATACCGATTTATCACGCAGCTTGCGAAAAATATAAGGGTCGGGGGCGGTGTTCACTTCCAAAATCCACGGCTTCATTTTGTCGTCAATCGCCACATCGACCCCGATTTCCTTTAATCCGGGATAGCGGGTTTGCAGCTGCTGGGCGATTTGAAGCCCGAATTTGCGGAGTCTGCTCTTGTATTCGGCTTGAGCGGTTGGGGATAAATGGCCGCTCATCAGCGTTTCAAACGGCGTCACCGTACCCCCGCTGTGGTAGTTGGTCACGATTTTTGCCGGATGGGACAATCGGCCGATAATGCCGGTCGTCTCCCAATCATTGCGCAAGTTTTTTTGCACCATGACCCGCAAATCGAACCGCCGCTTGCGGTGCTGCAGCAAATGAATGCCGTGCTGAATCAAATACGTTTTTTTCGGCCGGACGCGCTCGATCCCGTGGTACAGTTCGTCGAAGCTGTTATATACACGAGCATTCGCTCCGGACTGGAAGCGGAAAGCGGCCTGGCTGCGGTTCTTTTTTTCCACCCGCATGACGCCGTTGCCGAACGTCCCTCTGTCGGGTTTTACGTACACCATTGCATAGTCGGAGAGCATCGAAGATAAGGCGCTGCGATTAAATATAACGGTCTTTGGAATATGATCGGACAGCGTTTTTGATTTTAACAATACGTTCGTTTTTGCCCATTTGCTCAACACGCGCTGGATGGCCAACTTACAAACCCACCTTTCAATATGCCTGCGGGACTTCGGCGAAATAAAGACAAGAGGTGCTAAACGATGGTATAATAGTATGGAGTGTCTATTGTGCAATCTGCTCGCCCGGATTGATGTCCCCATTTGTCGATTCCCCATATAGTATGGCGTTTGGAGAATGTAGGAGAACGGCAATTACCTAAATTTAAAGGTGCCTAAACGTTTAATTGTACCCGGAATGTGAAAGAAATATAAGGACAAGACGAACGCTTTAGGAACCCCGGTTTCCCCGGCGCGGGTGGGGCATGAGGGGAAACCATACAGCAGTTTTTCTTTGCTGTCAGCAGAATTTCAGGAGGGTAAAGATGGCGGAAGAACAACGTTCGCAAATCAAAGACCGGGATATTGGCACCGAGATGCGGGAATCGTTCATGGACTATGCCATGAGCATTATCGTAAGCCGGGCGCTGCCGGATGTTCGGGACGGCCTTAAGCCGGTGCACCGCCGCATCCTGTATGCGATGTCGGAACTTGGCATGTCCCCGGACAAACCATATAAGAAATCCGCCAGAATCGTCGGTGAAGTGATCGGTAAGTACCACCCTCACGGCGACTCCGCCGTTTATGAATCGATGGTGCGGATGGCGCAGGATTTTTCGATGCGTTATATGCTGGTCGACGGGCACGGAAACTTCGGGTCCATCGACGGCGATATGGCGGCGGCAATGCGGTATACGGAAGCCCGGCTTTCCAAGATCGCGATGGAGCTGCTGCGCGATATCAACAAGGAAACGATCGATTTCGCGCCCAACTACGACGGCGAGGAGCATGAGCCGGTCGTACTTCCTGCCCGTTTCCCGAACTTGCTTGTCAACGGCGTCGGCGGGATCGCGGTCGGTATGGCGACGAATATCCCGCCGCATAACTTGCCGGAAGTCATTGACGGCGTTCAGGCGATGATCGCCAACCCTGATATTACGTCCCTCGAATTGATGGATTACATCAAAGGACCGGATTTCCCGACGGCCGGCTTCGTTATGGGGCATCAGGGCATCCGTCAGGCATATACGACCGGACGCGGCTCGGTCACGATGCGCGCCCGCGCAGTAATTGAGGAAACGAACGGCAAAGCGCGTATCATTGTGCAGGAGCTTCCTTATCAGGTTATTAAAGCCCGCCTCGTCGAGAA